>DASXIW010000178.1:0-3552 GCA_036497785.1 Acetobacteraceae bacterium
CTTCTCCTACGGCGCTCTCGCGTCGGCATACGAGGCCGTCGATCAGCATGTCTATGACCGAGCGCGGCACTTCCTCCGACAACGACACAAAGTGCAAGGGCGTGGAACAGACCAGTTCTCCCGCGAACAGGTTTACGGGGCGCTGGGCGTTCGATGCCTTCGACGCGAGCGTAGAGGGTCGTCGCCGTGGGCCTTACGGTGAAGCCAGTCGGAAAGCCGGATGCGGGAAATCCGCACGTCCGGTTTGATGAGCGGGGACGGGAAACGGGGCGCTGCTACCGCGCCCGTCCTCGACTCTACAGGCAAGAAAGGTCGGGCAGAGCCCGACCTTCCTTCCTTACCCGGTCACCCCACCACCCAAAGCCACCCAATAAACGGCGCCAGCAGCGGCACTAGCACAGCGGTCAGCAATCCGTTCAGGCTGATGCCCAATGCGGCGAAGGCGGCGGCGAGCCCGTCCAGCGGCGCCACCTGGGCGGCTGCCACGCCACTGCCGCCGACCCCTGCGGCGAAGCCGTGCGCGCGCCAGTCGTCGATACGCAGCCAGCGCAACACGGTCTGGCCGATCACGGCGGCGACGATGCCGCCGGCGATCGCCAATGCGGCGGTCAGGGCCGGTGCGCCGCCGATTTCCTGGGACAGCGCCATGGCGATGGGCGTGGTCACGGCTTTGGGCGCCATGGCTAGCGCCACGGCTTGCCCGCCGCCGAGCAGCCACACAACCACCACGCCGCTCACGGCCGAGGTCAGCGATCCCGCCAGCAGCGCCAGCCCCACGCCGGGGAAGCTGCGGCGCACGTGGTTCATGTTGCGCGCCAGGGGCACGGCCAGCGCCACCGTGGCGGGGCCGAGCAGGAAGTTGATGAACTGGGCGCCTGCGAAATAAGTGGCATAGGACGTGCGGGTACCCACCAGCAGCAGGGCCATGACGACGATGGCGATCAGCACCGGATTGGCAAGCGGCGAGCCCCGGCAGAGCTTCCGGATCATGTGCCCGGCCAGATAGGCCAGCAGCGTCACCGCCAGCCACAGCAGCGGCGTGGGCGCCAGCGGCGTCCAGATCGCCAACAGGGCGCGGCCCATCACCGGCCCGCCTCCACGCTGCGCGAGACATGGTGCATCACCAGCCCGGTCACCACCACGCCCAGCACGGTGGAGATGATCAGCGCGGCCAGAATAGGAAGCCAGTCCTGCCGCAACACGCCCAGCTCGGCCATCACGCCAACCCCCGCCGGCACGAACAACAGGCCCATATTGCCGATCAGCGTATTGGCCGTGCGCGTCAGCGGCGACGGCGTCGCCTCGCTTTCGGGCGCGCGCAACCGATCGCGAATCACCAGCCCCGCCGCCAGCAGGAACATGCCGATCACCGGCCCCGGCAAGGGCAGATGCAGCGCCTGACGCAGCATTTCGCCGATAAGCTGTGCGCCGAAAAGTATGGCAAGGGAAACAAGCATCGCGATCTCTCTCTCTGGTCCGGCAAGCCGGGTTGGCCCAAGAGATGGCAGGATGCGGCTGCCGGCGAAACGGCTTCGATGGCAAGTTATTCTTGCGTAAATGGGCTTAATGGAGGACGCGGAGCATGGATTATTTTGCCGCTATGCGCGCCTTCATCCGCGCCGTGGATCTCGGCAGCTTCTCCAAGGCGGCGGCGGAGGAGGGGGTGAAGGTTTCCACCGTCTCCCGCTACATCAGCGCGCTGGAGGCTGATCTGGGTGCCGCCCTGTTCAACCGCTCCACCCGCCGCCTGCATCTGACCGAAGTGGGGCACAGCTTCTACGAACACGGCGTGCGCATCCTGGCCGATGTCGCCGATGCGCGGCTGGCCGCCACCTCGCTCAACGCCCGCCCGCAAGGGCTGCTGCGCCTCAACATTCCCGCCACGTTCGGCCGCCGCCACGTCATGCCGCATCTGCGCGATTTTCTGGCCGAATACCCCGATATCAGGCTGGACGTAACGCTGACGGACGAGACGGTGGACCTGATCGCGAGCGGCGCCGATCTCGCCGTGCGCATCGGCGCGCTCGCGGATTCCCGCCTCGTCGCCCGACGCCTCGCGCCGCAGCACCGCGCCGCGGTGGCCAGCCCCGCCTATCTCGCCCAACACCGGCCGATTGCAGCCCCCCGCGATCTGGAAGGCCAGGAATGCCTTGCCTTCGCCCTGCAACCCAAGGAAGCCTGGTATTTCCGCCGCCACGACGCCCCGCGCGAGGAGCCAGCTGAAATCCCCATACGCGGCCGCCTGCGCGCCAATGATTCCGAGGCCCTGCTGAACGCCGCCCTCGCCGGCCTCGGCATCGCTGTGCTGCCGACCTGGCTCACCGGCGAGGACCTCGCCGCCGGCCGGTTGGTCACCATCCTGCCGGCATGGGAGGCGCTGATCGCCCCCGGCCCGGACCGCGCCATCTGGGGCGTGTACCCACCCAAGAAAGTGGTTTCGCCCAAGGTGCGCGCCTTTCTCGGCTTCCTCGAACAACGCTTCGGCAAGCCGCCCTATTGGGACGGGTCGCAAACATTCCGCCCGAGCGATATCGCGGCCACATGAACCTCTCCACGCACGCGCCTACCCTGACGGCCCAGCCGCATATCCCGTTCCCGGCAACCGGCTCCTATCCGGTGCGCGCGGGCAACGCGGTGCGCCCGCTGATCGACGGCGTCCCCGCCTTCCGCCGCATCTGCGCGTCGGTGGCCGCCGCGCGGCACAGCGTGTGGATCACGCCCACCTTGGTCGCGCCGGATTTCCAGATGCCGGACGGGCATGGATCGTTCTTCGACGTGCTGGACCGCGCGGCCGCGCGGGGCTCGATGTGCGCGTGCTGTTCTGGCGCCCCAACTCGCAATCCAGCAAATACGGCCAGACCTTCGCGGGCACCCCGGCCGATCACGCCTTGCTGCGCCAGCGCCGCACGCGCTTCCGCGCCCGCTCTTGACACGACGACCGCCTGCGCCCCTACGCCGGCGATACCGGAGCTGACCGGCATCGCCGAGGACCTCGAGGCGGCGTGGAAGAACACCAGCGTCACCATGCGTTCCCGCCAACAACTGGCGCGTGCCCTCGTCAACGACATCACCGTCGACATCGACGAGCAGGCTCGGGAGATTGTCCTGCTCATCCACTGGAAGGGTGGGCAGCACTCCGAACTGCGCCTGCGTAAACCTCGCACCGGCGAACACGAATGCAGCACCTCCGACGAGGCCCTGGCGGTCATTCGCAGCATGGCGAGCCGCTGGTCCGACCAGGACATCGCCGCCACCCTCAACCGGATGGGCCTGCCAACCGGACAGGGCAAGACCTGGACGGCACACCGGGTCAGCTCGATCCGGCGTGTCCGCGGCATTCACGCCTATAAGTCCGCCGAGAAGGACGGAACCTGGCTGACCTTGCGCGAGGCGGCTCAGCGATGTGGCGTCACTAGCAGTCTGTCGGAGTGGATTGTCGGATCAAACGGTCGGCATAGGTCGCGATTGAGGAGGTTGGCGACCGCTGGCGTGACGTAGGGAGGTCAAATCCGTGCCTGCGGCGATTTTGGTCACCTCGATCGGGTCGTGGCG
>DASXIW010000179.1:0-13098 GCA_036497785.1 Acetobacteraceae bacterium
GCCGCCCCCGCCAGCGCCGCCGTCGCATAAACATCCGCGTGCAGCAGGCGCGGTATCTGCCCCATCAGCAAATCCCGCATCGTGCCGCCGCCGACGCCGCTGGCCGTGCCCTGGAACATCGAAGGCAGGCCGCGATCCCGCGTCCCAGCGCCTTTTCCGTTCCCGCCACGGCGAACAGCGCCAGCCCGGCCGCGTCCAGCCAGGCCAGCACCGCCGCCGGCATCGCCCCGATGCCCTCATGCAGCACCCACACCGCGAGCGCCGCCAGCAGCACCAGCGCGGTGTAAAGCCCGTCCGACACCGCGGCCACCGGCATCGCGCCGATCATCAGGTCGCGGGTGATGCCGCCGCCCAGCGCCGTGACGAAGGCCAGCGTCAGCACGCCCACCGGGTCGAACCCGGCGCCGACGCCGGCCAGCGCGCCCCCGATCGCGAATACGAAGCTTCCCGCCAGATCGGCCGCCCGCACCACGCGCGCAGTGGCCTCGCTCATGGGGTCATGCCAACAGCCCTTGGCGTTGACCTCTTCGCGCAGCGCCTCGATGCGTCCGAGGCAATGATCCTCGTCGCCATGGGAAGCCGGCTCCTACGACGCATCGCACGGCAGTGGCCATTCTCAAACAGATTCTAAGGCCATCCATGTAGCCTGGAATGTGCGCCCATATGCGCAAATCCTTCGTCTGCGTCAGCGCAACAGTTGGCGTTGGCCTGAATCGGCCGAATTATGTTTCCAAGTGACGCAAGCGCGTTCTTGTTTTTCAGACCCCGAGAACGACCTCCTCTCTCGGGGCCAACGAGCCAGTTTGGAGAAAGCCGATGAATCGTCGCGCCTTTCTGAAGACCTCTTCGACTGCTGCCGGTGCGATCACGCTCGCCGCCCAGTTCAGTGAGCGTGCAGCCGGACAATCTCCTGACGAGACGCCAACATTTCGTCGTCCCAAGACCATCATACCGGTGCCAACGCCCTCGCCCCAGTTCCAGCATGTGGAGACCGGTGTTCCCGACACGCAAATGACTCGTGAGGCGACCGGTCTATTGCGAGAATTCAGCACGCCGCTGCTGTACAACCATTCGCATCGCGCCTTCTTCTGGGCAAACGAGATGGGCCGCCAAACAGGGCAGAAGTTCGATGTGGAGCTTGTGTTCATCTGCGCTGCCTTCCATGATATGGGTCTGCTCCAGAAGTTCAGTAGTGCCACCGACCGTTTCGAAGTCGATAGTGCAAACGCGGTTCGTCAGTTTCTCGAGCATCATGATGTACCTGGCGCCCGTATTCAGACCGCCTGGGACGCGATATCGCTTCACACCACACCCGGCATTGCAGCTTACAAGCCTTTGGAAGTGGAACTTCTATACAACGGCGTGGCCCTGGACTCGCTCGGCATCGGGTATGAAATATTTCCCGCCGATGTTCGCACGAAAGTGGTCGCCCAGTTTCCCCGGACCAATTTCAAGCACGACATCGCAAGGGCTTTCCTCGGAGGATTCGCACACAAGACGGAGACGACTATATTTACCTGCAACGAGGACGTATGTACCCATTTGATACGTGGTTACAAACGTCACGACTTTTACGATCAGATTCAGAACTCGCCTTTCGAAAACTCCTGAGCCCCCTGAACAATACTGACCGCCCCAAATGATGGAAGAGTCATCATTTCAGGCGGTTGGTATTACTGCGGTTTCAGGGTCATGCCCTGCGGCCGGATCAGCCCGTCCCGGTTCGGCACGAAGCCGCCCACCCGCGCGCTGACGCCCCACAGCCAGGTGTAGTTGTACAGAACGATCTGCGGCATATCCGCCTGGTACAGATCGACCACCTGCTTGTACAGCGGCACGCGCGCCGCCGGGTCCGTCGTCTCGCGCGCCTGGGACAGCAGCGCATCCATCTTCGGGTCGCAATACGCCCCGTAATTGAACGGGCCCTTGCAGGTCAGGAAGATCGAAAGATTGGCATCCGGGTCGGCCCGGCCGCTCCATGTCAGCAGGGCCACGTCGAAGGCGCCGGCCACATCTTCCTGGTTGCCCGCCGAAACCTCCACCTGTTCCAGCTTCACGTCGAACCCGGCCTCCCCCGCCATGGACTGGATCACCTGCCCCACCTGCGCGTCGATCGGGTTGTTGGCCAGTTGCAGGGTGAAGGACACGTGCGAAACCCCGGCCGCCTTCAGCAGCGCCTTCGCCCCATCCAGATCGCGCCCCGGCAGGGGATGGTCGGGGTCCCAATAGTGGCTATGCGGCACCTCGGTCTGGTTGTTCGGCACGAACAGGCCGTTGAACACCACCTGGTTGATGGCGTCGCGATCGATCGCCTTCTCCAGCGCCATGCGGATGCGCGGATCGCGCGCCAACGGCGTGTCCGCGCGCGCGCTGTGATGCAGATTGAACTGCAAGATCCGATACGCCGCCGCGGTATGCTGGGCCACCATCAGCTTCGCGTTGGCCTTCACCGCCGCGACATCGTTCGGCGCAAGCTGGTCGATGATCTGCAACTGGCCGGATTGCAGGTTCACCAGCCGCACCGTGCTGTCCGGAATCGGCTTATAGACGATCCGGTCGATGGAAACTGCCTTGGCATTCCAATAGCCGGGGAAGCGGTCCAACGTGATGTGGTCCTGCGCCACCCGGTCGGTGAACGCATAGGGGCCCGCACATACCGGATGCAGGCCGATATTCACCCCCTGCGCCGCGATCGCCTTGGGCGACAGCATCATGCCGGAGCGGTCCGCCAGCACCGCCAGCAGCGGCCCGCTAGGGACGGAGACATGCACGCGCACGGTCTGCTTGTCCACCACCTCCACGGATGTGACGGGCGTCAGCTCGCCCTTGCGCACACTGCCCAGCAGCGTCTTGTCGCGCTCGATGTTCAGCTTCACCGCCTCGGCATCGAAGGGCGTGCCGTCCTGGAACAGCACGCCCGGGCGCAGGTGCAGGGTCAGCGCCAGCTTGTCGGCCGACCACTCCCAGCTCGTGGCGAGTTCCGGCACGAAGTTCATGTCGGCATCGGTGTCGATCAGCTTGTCGCATAGCGAGGCGAACACGTTCCGATCGAGGAAATTCCCGCTAGTCGCCGGGTCCAGCGCGCTCGGGTCCCCGGCCAGCCCCACATTCAGCACCGTCGCCGCGTGCACCGCGCCCGGCGCTACCGCCAGCAGCGCCAACGCCAACAGCCGAGCTCCAATCCGCATCGCAGCCCCCCATGAACAGGCGCCATCCCGGCGCCACCCCATAGTTCAGCCGCCCCCCCCGCTTGGCAACCACAATGCGCTATTGGAACAACCCGCCCAGGCCGCCGACCACGCCCAGGATGCAGGTGACCACGCACACCGCCACCACCACCCACAGATACCAGCCGCGCAGCCGATGCGCCGGCGGCAGCGCCACCATGGCCAGCCGCACCAGAAAGCCCAGCACCAGC
The DNA here is from genome assembly GCA_036497785.1 of Acetobacteraceae bacterium. GTDB lineage: Bacteria > Pseudomonadota > Alphaproteobacteria > Acetobacterales > Acetobacteraceae > DASXIW01. The sequence goes on from DASXIW010000179.1 coordinate 3,419, forward strand.
GGCAGCAGCAGCGCGTTCATCACCTGCACGCCCAGGTTCAGCGAAACCAGGTCCGGCGCCACCGCCACCAGCAGCGCCCCGCCCACCACACAGACGGCGTACACGGCATAGAACCAGCGCGCCTTGAACGGATGATATTCCAGGGAACGGCGATACCCGGCCACCTCGCCCAGCCCCCAGGCCAGCGCCAGGGAGGACACGATGGCCGCCACCAGCCCCGCCCCCAGCACGCCCAGCCCGAACACCACCCGCCCCACCTGCTCGCCCAGCAGCGGCGTCAGCGCGCGGCTCATGTCGCCCACGCTGTTCAGGCTCGCATGCGGCGCGCTCGGCGCGATTGTCGCGGCCGCCGCGATCAGCACGGCGGCCATCACCAGCTGCGTGATCACGGCGCCCACGGCCGTATCCCAGCGCGCGGCGGTGTAATGCTCCTGCCGCAGCTTTTTGTCGGCGATGGCCGATTGCTGATAGAAAATCATCCACGGCATGATCACCGCGCCGATATTCGCCGCAACCAGATACAGATAATCGGGATCGGCGAACGGAATGGACACGGCATTATGCGCCAGCGCGGACATATCCGGCCGGGCCGCCCAGGCCACGCCGAAAAATGCCAGTTCGAACAGCCCGATCACGATCGCCGCGCGCTCCACCCGCCGGTACGATCCCGTCATCACGACCGCCAGCAGTGCCGCGGCCGCCATCGGCAGCGTCACCATGCGCGATACGCCGAACAGCTCGCCCACCCCAGCCACGCCGGAAAACTCGGTCAGCAGCGCGCCGGCCGTCGCGACCGCCAGGCCGCATGCCGACACCCAGGCCCAGGCCGGCCCGAACGCGCTGCGGATCAGCTCGCCATGTCCGCGCCCCGTGAAGATGGCCAGCCGCACCGTCAGTTCCTGGACCATGTACAGCACCGGCACCAGGATCAGTTGCAGCAACAGCAGCCGATAGCCCCACTGCACGCCGCTTTGCCCCGCGGTGATGATGCTGCCCACATCGGTGTCGGCCAGCATGACCACGAGCCCGGGGCCGAACACCGCCACGAAGGGCAGCCTGCGAAAAAACCCGCGCCGCGCCGGAGATTGTGTGGCGATCGTGGGGTCAGGCAAGGCGGACGGCATCTGGTGAAATCTCCGGCTGCGCTATCGTGCGATTGCGACCAATTTGCACTTGGGCCTCCGCACCTAGCCGTGGCCTCCAACCGTGTCAACCGCGCCGGCCAGACTCCCTTAACCATGCGGCGTTAGTCAGGCGCATGGCAGCACATCATCCGATCCAGGGCGTCACCATCCTCTGCGACATTCTCCGCCCGGACGGGCGCGGCAACCCCGGCGACGCCGACCGCGCCGCCGCGTGGCTCCACAACGCCATCAAGCGCCAGATCGCTTGCGCCAGCCAGCTCTGCGTCACCCTGCTCGCCCCCTCGACCGCGCCCGATCTGGCGCGCTTCTGCGCCGCCCAGCGCCCCGCCAGCCAGGCCGACGCATTCTGGGCCGCCGCCTACGCCAGGCTTCCTCCCGACGCCCCATGGTCCGCGGCACTCCAGCAACATCTGCTCAGCGTCCTGCGCGGCCAGTTCTGCATCGGCTACGAACTGCCGCCCTACCTGACCTGCCTGCTCGGCCAGAACGCGATTCCGTATATCGACATCCGCCTGCACCCGATCCGCTTCATGGACGATCTGCTCTTCGCCGTCCGCGCCTCCCATCCCGCCACCAGGGCAAATCTCTCCACCTTGGCAATCCCGGAAGCCGAGATCATCACGCCCGCGCATCGCCGCGATCCGCGCCCGCCATGCCGCCATCGTCTTGAAACCCCACCCGCACGAGCCCCAGCACAGCCTGCTCGCCGTCGCCGCCGAGCCTGCTGTCCATGCCCGAAATCACCGCCATCCTGACCGTTTCCTCATCCGTCGCGTACGAGGCGCCCTATTTCGGCAAGACGGTTCACACATTCGCCGATCTTCCCATCCGGCTGGCTTGGCCATGGACCACGATACCCATGCTTCGCTGGATGAGATCGTTCTTTCCATCGATTTCTGGCGCGGCGTTCTTTCTCCCCACGCCGAAACCAGCGCGCCGGACGGCGTTCGCCTCCCTCCCAAACCCAATCGCCTGCGCATCTCCCTCGACAGCTTCTGGAACTTCAACGAAATCGACACGGACCGCGTTCCCGCCCGCGCGGCCTGACAGGAAGCGAAAAACGCGCTCGCGGTGCGACGATCGTGCAGCCTGTCGAATAATTGTATTTCGTAAGGGTCGCAAATCCCCATAAGGTTCTGCTTGCAGAAAATTTGGTTGCCAGACTTCATTACTTTGTTCGTCGCCGTACAAACGAACCGATGAACAGATAAATTCCCACCTGCCGGCTGTGCCGGCGCCGACAAATGTCTGACAACGAAGCCTGATATTGAGATAATCAAGACGACCGCGAACGCCCCAAGCCATATTCCGCACATATGACTAGCCATCGGGAAGACAGCGCAATGCAGGCACATCGGTTACGTGAACTTGATGGTATCAGAGGCATCGCGTGCCTCATGGTACTGCTTGACCACATCATCGTGTCAGGACTTCCGTACGATAAGATACCCGGGCTCTACCGCCTGGGGCCGTGGCTCATCGGGGGAGTCGACCTGTTTTTCGTGTTATCCGGCTTCCTGATCGGCGGCATTCTGCTGGATAACAAAGGGGCGTCGAATTACTTCAAAGTATTCTGGACCCGACGCGTTGCCCGCATCATGCCGGTTTACTATCTGCTGATGCTCAGCTTCTTCTTGATGCTGGCAATCAAGCCATATCTCGGCGCCCCATGGCTCGATCAGTTCCTGTTCAAGAACATGATGCCGCTCTGGACCTATCCCTTATTCGTCCAGAATTTCGCCCAATCGCTGGATGGCGGCGATGGCGGCGCGCGCTGGGTGGCAAGCACCTGGTCACTCGCTATCGAGGAGCAGTTCTATCTCCTGCTGCCGCCTTTGATCTATGTCATGAGCCGCCGCTCGGTCGCCAGCTTCGCCGCGATCTGCATTGTCATCGCCCTGCTCGTGCGCGCGCGGCTCTGGCAGATGACCGGGTCCTGGTTCACCGGATATTTCTTGCTCCCCGGGCGAATGGATGCGTTGGCGTTCGGCCTGCTCGCGACACTGGCCATTCGCCATGCCGCCACCTTCGCGTGGCTGCAGCGGTCCCGGCGCATGCTGGACGCACTCGCCGTGGCAATTGTGCTGCTCCTGACCAGCCATGCCCTGCCCGATATCGCCAAACTGATGCCCGAGACGATCTCTTTCATCGTACAGAGCGAAGATTTCTCGTTCCGTGCGGCGCTGTTCGCCTATGGCATCGTGCGGGTATTTTTGGTTCCGGAACAGTCCTGGTATCGCCGGTTCCTTGCCCGGGCACCGCTGGTCTTCACTGGTATCGTTTCATACTCGCTGTACATGTATCATCCCGCGATCAACGGGCTGCTCTTCGGGATGGTCTTCGGAGACGCGCCGAAAATCCCCGACATTCCCCATTTTCTCGTGGGGCTGGTCGTGATTGCGGTATCGTTCACATTGGCGTGGCTCTCGACTACGTATTTCGAAATGCCAATCCGCCGCTGGGCTCACCAGGTGCGCTACCGCGCGGTTCGAGCGGAGGTCGAGGCGAGCTGATGTGCTCACGGGCGGAACAATTCCGTCCACCCGGGCGGAACCGACGCATTTCACCATGCCGCCATTCGCCGACAGATTGTCTGATCAGGAGGTCGCGGATGTCGTGACCTTCATCCAGTCAAGCTGGGGCGACAACGCCCCGCCGATCGATCCGGGCCTGGTGACCAGCCTCTGTGCAACGCTCAACGCCGTCCAGCCGGCACGCGCGCATTGATTGCCGGGCGCCTTACCGCTGCCCGCCGAACAGGCTGCCCAGCACCGCTCCGGCCACCCCACCTTCCGTCGCCTGCACCGCACCACCTTCCCGTCCGAGATACGGGCTCAGCGCATGCGCCAGATTGGGCACCGTCAGCGTCTGCAACCAGATCCGCCCCGGTCCGGTCAACCGCGCCACGAACAGCCCGTCGCCGCCGAACAGCGCGTTCGCGATCCCCGGTATCACCGTCACGTCGAAGGTCACGCTGTCCTCGAACATGCCGACATGCCCGGGATGCACCTGCAACGCCTCCCCGGCCGCCAGGTCATATGTCACCACCTCACCGCCCAGTTCCACCCAGGCCGAGCACATCCCACCGATTCTCTGCAGCACCAGCCCGTTGCCGCCAAAAATCCCGGCCCCCAGCGACCGCTGAAACCCGGTCCCCAGCTCCACACCCTGCGTCGCGCACAGAAACCCGTGCCGATGCACCATAAAGCCCCGGCCCGGCTGCACATCCACCTGCATGATCGTGCCGGGCAGCTTGGCCGCGAACGCCACCGCACCCTGGCCGCCCTGGGCGGTGAACTCCGTCATGAACAACCCGCCGCCGCCCAACGCACGGGCCACGGCCCCCCACAGGCCCCGCGCTCCGGCCGTCGCCGTCGTGGTGCGCAGCGCGATATTCGTCGTCATCCACGACATCTCGCCGGGTTCGGCCACGATCATCTCGCCCGCCTCCAGCCCGATTTCCAGAACCGGCATCGTCGTGCCGGTAATCCGCGTCCGCATGATCTTCCCCCAAGCACGCCCTAGCCGCTTGTTTCCACGAGCCGTTTCGCCGTACCGTCAACCCAGCCTAAATCCAAATCGCCCCGGCCCTTTCGCGCGCCGCCGCCTCCGCCCGCGCCACATCAGCCGCTCGGCCACCAGCGCCCGCGCCGCAGCACCGATCGCCGCCACATACGCCGCCGCATCCGCATAGCGCTCGGCCACGGAACGGCGCGGATCGCCCGTCATCGCCCGCGCTTCGGCGGTCTCGGCGAATGGAATGGTGCTGCCCTGGGTTTCGTTCATCGCCCCTTGCCCATGGCCGGGCGCGCGCAGATTCCACCCGGTACAGGTCGCCAGCGGGGCTGCCACCATCGGCGCCCGCACGCCCGCCACATCGTTCCCGTCTTCATCCACCGCCGGCACCAGCACGGTGTATTCCTTGCCCGCCACCGTCTCTGGCGGCTCCTTGTCGATGATCCCCTCCGTAGCCTGCGGCCCGAAATCCAGCAGCGCGAACCGGCTCGGCTCATGCGGCACCGCCACCCCCGGTATCGCCGGAAACCGCGCCCGCCACCCAGCCATATCCACCAGAGTCCCGGCGCGTGGCGTCGGAATCCGGCTCGCCGGCGGCGCCTCCCCTTTGGTCACCCAGGCATTCAGCGCATCCAGCATCGCCCGGAGCAGCGCCGTCACCGCCACCACATTGCCGGGGTTCTGACTGATCCCCCGCCCCGCCGCCGCATCCGCCGCGCCGACATGCTGCGAACTCGCCCACAGATACACCCGCACGCCTTCGGGCAGCTCCATATCGTTGCCCTGCGTATCCGTGTGTACCAGCGATCCCCGGCGCTGCCAGTATTCCGTGGCACTCTGCGTATGCAGCACCAGCGGATCGGTCTTGGGCCGCTTCAGGATCGCGTCGCGCTTCCCGGTCAGATGGTCCTCGCTCGGCCCATAGGAGAACGGAAAGCAATCCGCCGGGTTGAAATGGTCCTCGTGCTGCTGCCCGGCCGGCGTGTTCAGGCTGGCGAACCGCGCGGTGTTCAGCCGCCGGCACCCGACACATGTGGCATCACACCGTCGAACACCAGCCGCCCTCGCGCATCCGCATTGAACCCGCGATAGACAAAATCCCGGATCGCGCGTCCGGTCTGCGACCGCCCCCAGCCATAGGCGAAATCGATCGCGCCCCGCAGCGGATTCGCCTCGCCGGTGTCATAGCGCAGATACGAAACCTGATCCCGCACGGCCGCATGCCCCAGCCCCAGCACCAGCGGCGCCTCGCCGGTATAAACCAGCTCGTAGATCCATCCCGGCGCAAACCCGCCGGGCAGATGGATGTTCTCGCGCGACGGCACCAAACCGGCCTCCGCCCCCGCGCCATCCAGCCCCGCGCCACCCTCCAGCCTGGCGAAGCACCACGCCTCCGGCGGCACCACTTCGCGAACGCTGTCCGCATAGCGCCGCCGCGTCAGCATCGCATCGGGCGCATCCAGCGAAACCGTGGGATGGCTGCGCGTGGAAGCCGCCCCGCTCAGCGGCATTGTCGTCATGCCGGGCTTGCCGATGAACTCCACCCGCACCGGCCCGCGAATCGGCTGCCCCGCCCGTCGCCACCGGCGCGTCCAGCAGCATCCGCCCATTGCCCGGCAGCAAATCGCCCTGCCACGCGCCCCACACCACCGTATAGCCGCGCCGCATCAGAAACCCGTTGCCGGCATGTTCCGCCAGGCGCGGATCGTTGCTCGGCGCTGCATCGTTGAACCCGCTCAGCGCCGCTTATTGCCCCGGTTGCCCCAATCGAACAGGTTGCGCCGATTGCCCGCCCCCTCCAGCGGCCGCAATATTGCGACATCGCCGGATGTCCGCACATGCCCCGCCGCATCCTGCGGCGCCAGCGCCAGATCGGTGATGTCGGCATTGCAGGCCAGCCCCGGCCCCACCACGTAATGCGCCCGGCCGATCAACATCTCGTAGCCATCGGCGAGGCCGCGGCGCTCGGTGATTTCCAAGTTCATTGAAGGGACTTTCTAGGGTAAGGCCGGGTGCTGCCCGGACCCGCCAGGGGCTAAGCCCCTGGACCTTAACCCCTAAAATCTCTCCCAGAAAGCGCCCGGCTCAGACGGCACGCCCCAGATAGGCCCTCCGCATCCGCCGCAGCGCGAACACCGCCAACAACGCCGTCAGCGTATCCATCACGACGATGGCGACGAACACCGGAATCCAGCTTCCCGTCGCATCATGCAGCGCCGCCGCCGCCGGTCCACCCAGTACCGAGCCGATCCCCTGCGCCATATACAAAAAGCCGAAATTGGTGGTCGCGTTCTTCGCCCCGAACGTATCGGTCAGTGTCGACGGAAACAGCGAAAAAATCTCGCCCCAGCCAAAGAACACCACGCCGGACATCACCGCGAACAGCAGCGCGTCGCCCCGCACGCTCAGCATCACCAGCACCGCCAGCGCCTCGAACCCGAAGGCTATCGCCATGGTGGCCTCACGCCCGATATTGTCGGACACCCAGCCGAAGAATGGTCGCGTCAGACCATTGGTCACCCGGTCCAAGGTCAGCGCGAATGGCAGCGCCGCCATGCCGAACACCAGCGAATCTGCCACCCCGAAATCGCGCATGAACGGCGCGAACTGGGAAATCACCATCAGCCCGCCAGTGGACATCATCGTCATCATCACGAACATCAGCCAGAACACCGGCGTCTTCAGCATCGCCCCGGGCCCCACATCGGCGACGCCCGACGCCGTCACTGCAACGGGCGCGCCCACCGCCCCCTCCGGCGGCGAGCGCAGGAACAGCCCCGCCAGCGCCCCGATCCCACCCAGAACGACTCCGAACGTCACCAGCGTCGCCTGATAGCCGGAGCGCTCTATCATGCCGTCGATGGGAAACGTCGTCAGAATCGCGCCGAAACCATACCCGGCCGCCACCACCCCCGTCGCCAGCCCCCTGCGGTCCGGAAACCATTTCAGCATCAACCCGACAATGCCGACATACACGATGCCCGTGCCCACGCCGCAGAACAGGCCATAGGTCAGGTATAGCCCCATCACGCTCGAAATCTGCGCTGCGGCGACCCATCCCAGCCCGCTCAACACGCAGCCCAGCGTGATCAGAAACCGCACCCCGAACCGCTCCACCAGCCAGCCCTGCAGCGGCGACAGGAAGGTTTGCAGCACGACCAGCAGCGAGAACGTCACCTGGATCGCCGGCAGCGTCCCAGCCGTGGCCGTCTGGAACGGCTTCACGAACAGCGTCCAGACATATTGCGGGCTGGAAATCGCCATCATGGCGATCAATCCCAGACCAAGCTGCACCCAGCGCACCGGCATGGCGACGCGTGTGGACGCGCTCTGCACAAGTTCCATCAAACACTCTCCCAAGGACAGCGCATCGCACCGCGCTCCGAAAACATGAAAAGCGAGTTGCAAGGGCCGTGCCACGCAACCGCCGTGCCAGCACCGGATTCGTTTCCCAGGCGCCGCGCGAACCACTACTTAGTCGCCGCCCAGGAGACCAACGTGCTGAAACGACTGCCCCTGCGACTTCGCTCCGCCGCCTACGCCCTGCGCGGCGGCTTCCTCATCCGGCCCATGGTCATCGCCATCCTCCTGGGCCTGTGCGGCGCCGTGCTCTCCTCGCTGGAGGAAACCTCCCCGCTCGCCGCTTCCTGGATGCCCACCACGCTGTTCCCCTCGCGTCAGGACCCGCAGGTCGCCCAGGCCATCCTCAGCGTCATCGCCACCTCCACCATGACCGTGGTGTCGATCGTCTTCGCCATATTGCTGATGACGCTCACCCTCGCCTCCACCCAGTTCTCCCCGCGCATCCTCATCAGCTTCGTGCGCGACCGCGGCACCCAATGGACGCTCGGCATCTTCCTCGGCACCTTCTCCTATTGCGTCGCCGCCCTGCCCGCCGCCCGCTCCATCCCGCAACCTTTCGCCCCGGTCGCGACCGTCGCCGGCGCCATGCTGCTCGCTTTGCTCTGCGTCGGCTGGCTGCTGTTCTTCATCCACCACATCTCCCACTCCATCAGCGTCAACCACATCGTCGACCGCATCGCCCGCGAGACCGAACAGGTGATCGCCGAGCTGATGCCCCAGCCCCGCCCGCTCATCGCCAGCCCGGCATCCCCCGCGGTCATGTCCGAGGAGCTGGAATTCCCGATCCTGAACGAGGTCTCGGGCTATATCCGCTTTATCGACACCGCCCGGCTCGTGCGCTTCGCACGTGCCCACCGCCTGCGCGTGCGCGTCACCCGCCCTGTCGGCAATTTCATTCCCGCCGGCGTGCCGCTGATCATGGTCTCCCGCCGCGCCCTCATGGACCGCTCGCACGCGGTCGAACTCACGGGCGCCTTCGACATCGGGCCTATGCGCACCATGCAGCAGGACATCGAATTCGGCATCATCCAGATCGTCGACATCGCGCTGCGCGCCATCTCGCCGGCGGTGAACGACCCCAGCACCGCGATCAGCTGCATCGATCAGCTAACCCGCATCCTCATCTGCTGGCTCGCCCGCGTGCCCCCGGCCTCCCGCCTGTTCAACCCGCCGAACACGCTGCGCGTCGTCCTGCCATGGATCGACCTGGACGGCCTGCTGGATACCGCCATCGAACAGATCCGCGCCTACGCCACGCGGGACGCACCGGTCAGCCTGCGCCTGCTCCGCCTGTTGCAAGATGTCGCCGCCACCGTCGACAACGCCGCCACCCGTCGCCAGATCATCGAACGCGGCCGCGGCGTCGTCGAAGGCTGCCGCAGCCAGCTCCCCCCGCACGACCTCGCCGGTCTCGAACGACGCCTGGCCGCGCTCGAAAGCCTGGACCGCACCAGCGCCGCCGCAGAATAGGCCACAACAAAAAAAGCGCGCCGTCGGTCATCCCGACGGCGCGCTCCTAGACCCTATGTTCGCGCTGTGACCTGAAGGCGGCTCGCCTCACGACATGCAATCATCCGAGGGTTAAGCCGTCGGGAAGACGGCTCAGAGCCTCATGCATGGGAGACGAGCCGGATGAAACCTATCACGCGCTACGTT
>DASXIW010000180.1:0-8517 GCA_036497785.1 Acetobacteraceae bacterium
GAAGCCCGTCGAGTCGGACACCACCACCCGGGTGGGCTGGCGCGCAGTGGCGGCCGGCTCGATCCGCACCACCTCTACCTCCAGCGTGGCCAATTGTCCGGGCAGGGCCGCGCGGATGGTCGTTCGCACCCGGCGGTCGAGGTAGGATTCCGGCAGATGATAGAGCAGGTCGATCACCCGTTTGCCGCCCACGGCGCGCTCCATCAGCCGCGCGACGGCCTCGCCGACACCACGCAGGCTGGTCAGGGGTGCGAAAAGCGGGATGAGGGGATCGGATTCCACGGCTGACTCTGCTCGGGGCGGCTTGTATATGACAATTCGCTCATGACCGAGACCAATATCCCTCCCTCCGAAAATCGGCGCCGCCGACTGCTTTTCCGCGCCACGCATCGCGGCACGCATGAGACGGATCTGCTGATCGGGGATTACGTGTCGGCGCGACTCCAGACGCTGAGCGAAGCGGACATGGACGCGCTGGAGGAAGTGATGGAACTGCCCGATACCGATCTGGCGGATTGGCTGACCGGGAGGCTGCCGATCCCGGCCCAATTCGATTCGCCCATGCTGCGCGCCATTCGCGCGGCGGCACTGGATCGCAAATGAGCGGCGTGACCGTCTACGGCGCGCCGGAGGGCTGGGATGCCGTGCTGCTGGCGCGGCGCAGCGCCGAGCATGGCGGGCCGCTGCTGCATGTGGCGCGCGACGATGCGCGGATGGCCCGGCTAGCGGAGAATCTCGCCTTTTTCGCGCCGGACGCAGATGTGCTGCGCTTCCCAGCATGGGATTGCCTGCCGTACGATCGCGTATCGCCCAATCCGGAACTGGTCTCCGAGCGTGTGGCGACGCTGGCCCAGCTGATCGACCGCTCCGGCCGCAAGCTGATCCTGCTGACCACGGTGAACGCGCTGGTCCAACTCGTGCCGCCGCGCCACGTCTTTCATGGCGGCAGCCGGGTGCTGGAGACCAACGGCACGATCGATCCGGATGAGCTGGCGCGGTTCCTGGAATCCAACGGCTATGGCCGCGCCGGCACGGTGATGGAGCCGGGCGAGTTCGCCGTGCGCGGCGGCATCATCGATATTTTCCCTTCCAGCAGCGCCAATCCGGTGCGCCTGGATCTGTTCGGCGACACGATCGAGAGCATCCGGACCTTCAGTCCGGAAACCCAGCGCAGCGCCGGGCGGCTCGACCGGTTCATGCTGCGGCCGGTCTCCGAGGTGTTTCTGGACAAGGCCAGCGTGGCGCGATTCCGCACGGGCTGGCGCGAGCTGTTCGGCCAGAATGCGGCCGAGGACCCGCTGTACCTGTCCGTGTCCGACGGAAGGCGGCATCCCGGCATGGAGCATTGGGTGCCGCTGTTCCACGAGGGCATGGAAACGCTGGTCGATTACGTGCCTGGCGCCTCGATCAGCCTGGATCACCAGGCGGAGGACGTGCTGACCGCGCGGCTGGAAATGGTGGCCGACCATTTCGCCGCGCGTCAGATCGTGCCGCGGGATGGCGAGACGCCGTATCGGCCGTTGCCGCCCGAGCGGCTCTATCTGGATCGTGCCGGTTGGGGGGCGATGCTGGCCAAGGGGCCGCTATTCTCGTTCAGCCCGTTTGCCCAACCGGATGGCATGCCGGGCGTGGATGGCGGCGGCCGCCCGGGGCCGATCTTCGCGCAATCCGGCGGCGCCCCTGGCATGGGCGTGTTCAACCAGTTGCGCGCCCAGGCCGAGCGCTGGGCCGGCGAGGGACGGCGGCTGGTGGTGGCGGCCTGGACGCGCGGGTCGCGCGAGCGGCTGGGCAATTTGCTGCGCGAGCACGGTTTGCGGATCGATGCGGCCGATGGCTGGGCGGCGGCGCAGACGGCGCCGAGCGCATTGGTGACGCTGGGGCTGGAGCGCGGCTTCGTCGCCGAGGGGATCAGCGTCGTCTCCGAGCAGGATCTGCTGGGCGAGCGCATCAGTCGGCCGCCCCGCCGGCGCAAGCGGGCCGACCAGTTCATCGCCGAGGCCACCGAAATCGCCGAGGGCGACCTGGTGGTGCACCAGGATCACGGCATTGGCCGCTATGACGGGCTGGTGACGCTGCACGTGACCGGCGCGCCGCATGACTGCCTGCGGCTGCTCTACGACGGCGACGACAAGCTGTTCCTGCCGGTCGAGAACATCGAGATGCTGTCCCGCTTCGGCAGTGAGACCGCGGGCGTGTCGCTGGACAAATTGGGCGGCACGGGCTGGCAGGCCCGCAAGGCCAAGATGAAAAGCCGCATCCGCGACATGGCGGGCGAGCTGATCCGCATCGCCGCCGCGCGCCGTCTGCGCGATGCCGACATGATGGCCCCGCCCGAGGGCGCCTGGGACGAATTCTGCGCCCGCTTCCCCTTTGCCGAGACCGAGGACCAGTCCCGCGCCATCGCCGACGTGCTGGAGGATCTGGCCAGCGGCAAGCCGATGGACCGGCTGATCTGCGGCGATGTGGGCTTCGGCAAGACCGAGGTAGCGCTGCGCGCCGCCTTCGTGGCCGCCATGTCGGGCGGTCAGGTGGCGGTGGTGGTGCCCACCACGCTGCTGGCCCGGCAGCATTTCCGCACTTTCTCCGCGCGCTTCTCCGGCCTGCCCATCAAGATCGCGCAGCTCTCGCGCATGGTCACCGCGAAAGATGCCGCGGAGGTGCGTAAAGGCGTGGCCGATGGCAGCATCAACATTGTCGTCGGCACGCATGCGTTGCTGTCCAAGGCCGTGACCTTCTCCGCCCTCAGCCTGCTGATCGTCGATGAGGAGCAGCATTTCGGCGTCGCGCACAAAGAAAAGCTGAAAGCGCTGAAAGCCGACATGCATGTGCTGACGCTGACGGCAACGCCAATTCCGCGCACCCTGCAACTTGCGCTGACCGGCGTGCGGGAGATGAGCCTGATCGCCACGCCACCCGTGGATCGGCTGGCGGTGCGCACCTTCATCATGCCGTTCGACGCGGTGGTGATCCGCGAGGCGTTGCAGCGCGAACGCTTCCGTGGCGGCCAGGTGTTCTGCGTGGTGCCGCGCGTGGAGGATCTGCAGCGCATGGCCGATCGCCTCGCGCAGATCGTCCCCGAAGCCCGCACCGTGCAAGCGCATGGAAGACTGGCGCCGACCGAGCTCGAACGGGTGATGACCGAGTTCGGCGACGGCAAATACGACATCCTGCTCTCCACCAACATCGTCGAGAGCGGGCTCGACATGCCGGCGGTGAACACGCTGCTGATCTATCGCGCCGATATGTTCGGACTGGGCCAGCTTTATCAGCTGCGCGGGCGGGTGGGTCGCGGCAAGCAGCGCGGCTATGCCTATCTCACCTGGCCGCCGAATCACCATTTGTCGGTGGCTGCCGAAAAGCGGCTGACCGTCATGCAGACGCTCGATGCATTGGGCGCCGGTTTCACGCTGGCCAGTCACGATCTGGATATTCGCGGCGCCGGCAACCTGCTGGGCGACGAGCAAAGCGGCCATATCCGCGAAGTGGGCATCGAGTTGTACCAGCAAATGCTGGAGGACGCTGTGGCCGATCTGCGCGCCGAGAGCGGCAGGCGCCAGCACGGGGACCGGGACTGGACGCCGAATATCGGTTTGGGTCTGCCCGTGCTGATCCCGGAAAGCTACGTGCGCGACCTGCCGGTGCGGCTTGGCCTGTACCGGCGGATCGGCGCGCTGGGCACGGATGGCGAGACGGAGGCCATGGCCGCCGAACTGGTCGATCGTTTCGGCCCACTGCCCGAGGAGGTGGAAAACCTGCTGCAAGTCGTCGCACTCAAACGCGCCTGCCGGACCGCCGGCGTGGAAAAGCTGGAAGCCGGACCGAAGGGCATGGTGGTGGGCTTCCGCGGCAACGCCTTCGGCAACCCGGCCGGGCTGGTGCGCTGGCTGGCCAGCAAGAACGGCCAGGTGAAGCTGCGGCCGGACCACAAGCTGGCCATCGTGCGCGACATGAACGTGGCGGACCGGCTCAAAATGGCCCGCGACGTGGCGAAAAACCTGAACCGGATCGTGCGCGAGGCGAAGGCGGCCTGAGGGCGACGCCCTTAGAGCAATATGGCTTGAGGTGGAATCACCGAGCCATAAAATTGCTCGCTAAAACAATGAGCTAGAGCGTGAAGACTTCTCCTACCAGAAGTCATCATGCTCTAGCCGATCTCCGCTTCGAACTGCACCACGAACTCCGCCAATTGCCGCGTCCGTTCCGCCGCCATCCGCGCCCCGCTGTCGGTCTGGAAACCATTGTGCAAATTCAGCAGCTTGGCGCGGAAATGATCGAGCGCGTAGGCGGCGTCGTCCAGCTCCCGCCCCATCGCCGCCGGGTCCTCCGGATGATACAGGGCCGAGCCCATCCGCCCGGCCGTATAGAAGCAGCGCGCAATGCCGATGCATCCGATCGCGTCCAACCGATCGGCATCTTGCAGGATTTTCGCTTCCAGGCTCTCCGGCGCGATTCCGGCGGAAAAACTATGCGCGGCGATGGCATGCGTCACCTGCTCGATCCGCGCCGCATCCCATGCCATCTCGGCCAGGATCTCCCGCGCCCTGTCCGCCGCCAGCCGCGACGCCTGGGCGCGCAACGGCGAGCTTTTTTCCACCTGCACGCAGTCATGCAGCAGCGTCGCCGCCAGCACGATCTCCTCGTCGCCGCCTTCGGCCGCGGCGATTTGCCGCGCATTCGCCCAGACCCGGCGGATATGCGCGAGGTCGTGCGCCCCGTCATCGCCCTGGGGAAGCTGGCGCAACAACAGGGCCGCAAACGTATCGTGGAGCGGAGAAAGGTCGTTCATGGCGGCAAGCTAGAACGAGAACAAAACAGGATCAAGTAAGTTTCGCCGCATCGCCCTTCTGTGATTTGAGCAGCCGCAGGCGAACCCGCGCCCCGGCCAGGGCGCGATGCTGCGGGCGCGGCTCCCAACTCGCCTTGCCGTTCAACACCTCCGCGGGCAGCTTGTCCCCCGGATGCCGCCCGGCCACGAAATCCAAGCTTTCCGCGATCAGCCCAAGCCTCCGCCCATCCGGCGTCTCGTCGCCGATAACGAATTCCCGTTGCAGCGAGCGCAGCGGCACGCTGGCTTCCCGATCGCCGAACGGAATGATCATCACCGGGGCGCCGTCCTGCGCGGAACGCCGGAACATGACGGGACCAAGGGCGGTGAAGATCGTGTGCTCGAGGAAGCAGCGATCCGGAACGTCGGGGGCGAGTGGGTCCATCACTGCACCGTGATTGAAGCTGTCCGGTCAAGTTCGGCGCAAATTCATGAACATAACGCTACAATCCGATCACCCCGGGGATGGCGCGTTCGATTAACGCGACCGCAAGGTTTAGAGCGGAATTTTGGACGATGCCCTTCCCGCGAGATATATCCCAATACTTGAGCTCGACCCGCCCGCCTCCACGATCCTGCCGCCTTTCCCCCTCACGCGCGTCAGCGCCACGGAGCGGGGGCGCCTGCGGCGAGACCTGTCCAACATGGCCGATGGCGATGGCCTGACCCTGTGCTACCAACGGCGCCGTTTGCCGCCGCTGGGAACGCGTACATCCGTCGAGGCCAGCATTGCCTGGCCGCCCCGCCATCACGGCGTGATCTCATCCGACTGGACCTGCAGAGAATGGGGCCTGCGGCCCGTGGAGCGTGACGAATTCGCCACCAGCATTGGCGGTTGGGCCTTGCGCACGGCCTGCCTGGCGGCAAACGGGTGGCCGGGCGTGGCGGTCAGCATCGGCGTCGCCGCCGCCCAGCTGCGCGACCACGCCGTCATCGCCCCAGTGGCGGAGGCGCTCGACCGCTCGGGCCTCGCGCCGGAATGTCTGGAATTGTCCCTCACCGAAGCCGCGGCCACTTCCATCGACCTCGATGGATTGCTGACCTTGTCGGCCCTGCGCGATCTCGGGGTCGGCGTCGCGCTGAAGATTTCGGCGCCGACGCCACCAGCCGGCCCCTGCTGAAGCGGCTGCTGCTGACCGGGCTGAAGCTCGCCCGCGTGCTGCTGTGCGGCGTACCAGCCGACCGCGAAGACGCCACAATTGCCCGTGTGGTGATCGAGGCGGCCCATGCGCTGGGGCTGAACGTGGTGGCCGATGGCGTTGATACCGAGGCCCAAATCGCCTTCCTGGCCTGCTACGGCTGCGACGAAGGCCAGGGCGAGCTGTTCGGTGGGCCGGTGCCGGGCCGGGCGCTCGCCATCGCCTCCTAACCCTTACGGGCCGCCGGCGATTTCTAACCCATTCATGACAGGGAAGTTCGATTTCGGAATGGCGCTTGCATCCGCGCCTACGGCACGCACATAAAAGATCGTGAGCGAACAGACATTCATCGAGGCGGAGATCCTCCGCCTTGCCGAGGCGTGCGGTGCCGACAAGTCGATCTCCCCGACCGAGGTCGCGCATGCCGTCATGCCCGGTGGGGGCGATGCCTGGCGGCAGAAGCTCAGCGCCGTCCGCCGTGCCGCCATCCGGCTGGCGCAGGAAGGCCGGATCGACATATTGCGCAAGGGCAAGCCCGTGGAGGCGGCTGGCGTGAAGGGTGTCATCCGCCTCCGGCTGCGCCCGCGCGACCCGGCCGCTGGCCACACCCTATCCTGATTCCAACCCGGAGAGTCCCCGCATGCGAGGCATTGGCCCGTTCCTGAAGGATGTCTGGCGGCTTTCCCGGCCGTATTTCTTCTCCGAGGAGAGATGGGCGGCGCGCGGCCTGCTGGCCGTGATCGTTGTGCTGAACCTGTCTATGGTCGGCATGTCCGTGGTGCTGAATTTCTGGCAAAGGCTGATCTACAATTCGTTGCAGGAGAAGGACTGGCAAGGCTTCCTCGCCCTGCTGTTCTGGTTCCGCAAGACGGCAAGCGGCTACATCATGCCGGGCTTCTGCGAAATCGCCGTGGTGTACATCCTAGTCGCGGTCTACCGCACCTATCTCAACC
This sequence comes from Acetobacteraceae bacterium, assembly GCA_036497785.1. Lineage (GTDB taxonomy): Bacteria > Pseudomonadota > Alphaproteobacteria > Acetobacterales > Acetobacteraceae > DASXIW01. The sequence continues at coordinate 6,918 of DASXIW010000180.1, forward strand.
AGTGGCTCCAGATCCGCTGGCGCCGCTGGATGACCAAGCGCTTTCTGGATGAATGGCTCGCCAACCGCGCCTATTACCGCGTCAGCCTGGCGCCGAAGGTCGATGGCAGCGGCCCGGACAACCCGGACCAGCGTATCGCCGAGGACATCCGCGAGTTCGTCTCCAACTCGCTGCTGCTCAGCCTGGATCTGCTGTCCAACGTGGTGACGCTGTTCAGCTTTCTGTCGATCCTGTGGGCGCTGTCGGGCGCGATGCCGATCTTCGGGCTCCATATCCCCGGCTACATGGTGTGGGTGGCGCTGGTCTATTCCGTCATCGGTTCCTTCTTCGCGCATTACATCGGCCGTCCGCTGGTATTGCTGAACTTCGTCCAGCAGAAGGTGGAGGCGAATTTCCGCTTCGCCCTGGTGCGGCTGCGCGAGAATGTCGAGGGCGTGGCGCTGTACGGCGGTGAGGCCGAGGAGAAGCGCGGCCTGCTCGAGCGGTTCAACGCGCTGATGGCCAATTGGTGGGCCATCATGCAGCGCACTAAGCGCCTGAACGCCTTCGTCGCCGGCTTCGGCCAGGTGGCCAGCGTGTTCCCCATCGTGATGGCCGCCCCACGCTATTTCGCCGGGCTGATGGATCTCGGCACGCTGTTCCAGACCGTGGACGCGTTCGGGCAGGTGCAAGGCGCGATGTCGTGGTTCGTGACCTCGTTCAGTTCGCTGGCCACCTGGCGCGCCATCGTCGATCGTTTGTCCGGGTTCCAGCACGCCATCGAGGCCGCGAACGCCCACGCGGCGGACGGCGTAGCTACCCAACAGGTCCCTGGCGACATTTATGCGCTTGACGACGTGACACTTCGCCTGCCGGACGACCAGATTCTGCTCGAGCATGTCAACCTGCCGCTGAAGCGCGGCACCTCGGTGGTGATCCAAGGCCGGTCCGGCTCGGGCAAGTCCACCTTGTTCCGTGCCTTGGCCGGCATATGGCCGTTCGGCTCCGGCAATGTGCGCCGCCCCTCCGGCAGCACGCTGTTCATCCCGCAGCGCGCCTATATTCCGCTCGGCACGCTGCGCCACGCCATCAGCTATCCGGCGGCCGCCGATGCCTATGACGATGCCACGGTCCGCGCCGCGCTGACCGATGCCGGGCTGGGCCATCTGGCCGAATGGCTGGACCACGAGGATAACTGGGCCCAGCGCCTGTCCGGCGGCGAGCAGCAGCGCCTCGCCTTCGCGCGCGCCGTGCTGGCGCAACCCGACTGGCTGTTCCTGGACGAGGCGACAGCGAGCCTGGACCCGCAATCCGAGGCCGAGCTCTACGCCACGCTCAAGCTCCGCCTGCCGCACACCACCATCATCTCCATCGCACATCGCCCGGCAGTGGCCGCCCTGCATGAGCGGCATCTGGTGTTCGAGCGCGAAACCGGCACCGCCGGGCGGTTGGCCGACGCGGCGGATTGACGCAGGCGGCGACGGAGCAACATGACTTGGCGCAGATTGGCGCGTCCCCGGCGCCAGTCTCGCTCCGACTATACGGCCAGACTGTGCTCCGGGACGATGCTGATCAGCCGGGTCGCGGCGGCCAGCGCCTCTGCCACCGGCAGGTCTTCCAT
>DASXIW010000181.1:0-2769 GCA_036497785.1 Acetobacteraceae bacterium
GAACCGGATCTGGACCTTCCGCGGCAAAGGCAGTGGCGCGGCGCACCGCCAATGGCTGCTGTTCCTGGCGGCAAACGGGTTCGGCTTCGTGCTGAACCGTGGCACCTATTTCGCCTTGGTGGCGCTAATACCCTTCTGCGCCGCCAATCCTGTACTTGCTATAATGGGCGGAGTGGCAGCCGGAATGTTTATAAATTTTCACTTGTCGCGGAAACTTGTGTTCCGCTGATACGATCGGTTACTTCCACTTTCCGGGATTCACGCTGGTATAACTATATTGCGACCAGCCTGCGCTATTCGTTAATCGTTCCCCACCAGAGCATGATGACTTCTGATAGGCGAAGCCGTCATGCTCTAGGTATTTGTTTTAGCGAGCAATTTTATGGCCCGGTGATTCCACCTAAAGCCATAATGCTCTAAGGTCTATGCCCGGGGCGCCGCGGGTCATCAGAGCCGGGCCAGGGCGCTAGCTTGTCCGGGAGATCATAACGTCCAGTTTCGCGTTCAGTTGGCGGATCTCCTGCTCCGAGGCGTGGATCAGCCGGTGGGCGCTATGCGCCCTCGCGCGGTCCCGCGTTTCCTGTCGGCGTTGGCTCATCATGATGATCGGCGCCTGGATGGCGGCGACGAGGTTGAGCAGCAGGTTCATTAACAAATAAGGGTAAGGGTCGAAGCCGCCCTGCCCCCTGTTCCACAGAACCCAGACCAGGATCAGCGCCGCGAACATCACCAGGAACGCCCAGCTGCCGCCGAACGAGGCAACAGCGTCGGTCAGTCGCTCACTCGGTGTGCGCGCCCGTTCGGTCTCGATTTCATCTTCAAGATAATCGTTACATTCCATCCTCATCCTCCTGCGGCGGGTTGCACATCTCCGCCCGGGGCGGCACTTTAAGGGCAGCATTGCATGCCCACTATGGGGCCATGCGCCAGGGACCGCTCGGCTCCCGGGCTGCGCATCGTGAAGGAATGACCACCATGAACGCACCTGTTGATCCCACGCGGCTGGGGACGCAATATCTCGAGCCCGGCCGTTTCGCCGTCGGTCAGCCTGTGTCGCGCAAGGAAGACCCGGTGCTGCTGCGGGGTGAGGGCCGGTATACCGACGACCTCAACCTGCCCGGACAGTTGCACGCGGTGATGGTGCGCAGCCGCGTGGCGCATGGGCATCTGCGCGGCATCGATCTCAGCGAAGCCGCGACAATGCCCGGCGTGCTGGCGATCTATACCGCCGCCGATCTGCAATCCGCCGGCATCAAGCCGATGGCGGCCAATGTCGCCGGGGCCAACCATGACGGCAGCCCCGTTCCCAAACCCACCCAATACGCCCTGGCCACCGACAAGGTGCGCTATGTCGGCGATCCCATCGCCGTGGTGATCGCCGAGACCGCCAAGCAGGCCAAGGATGCGGCCGAAATGGTGTTCGCCGATATCGACGCCCTGCCCGCGGTGACCGATGCCGCCGCCGCGACGGCTCCCGACGCCCCACAGCTATATGACGAGGCGCCGGGCAACCAGCTGATGGACTGGCAGTTCGGCGATGCCGAGCTGGTCGATGCCGCCTTCCACCGCGCTGCCCATGTCACCGAGCTGCGGATTCGCAACAGCCGCATCGTGGTCTGCGCGATGGAGCCGCGTTCCGCGATCGCCGCCTATGACGCCGAGACGGACCGCTACACCTTCCGCGTGGGTTGCCAGGGCGTGTTCGGCCTGCGCAACGGCCTGTCCAATGTCATGGGCGTGCCGACCGAGAAAATGCGGATACTCACCGGCAATGTCGGCGGATCCTTTGGCATGAAGGCGTCGGTTTACCCCGAATATATTTGCGCCCTGCTCGCGTCCCGCAAACTGGGCCGCCCGGTGAAATGGACCGACGAGCGCAGCGACAGCTTCCTGTCGGACAGCCATGGCCGCGACCACGACCATACCGCGGCACTGGCGCTGGACGCGGAGGGGCATTTCCTGGCCCTGCGCATCACCGGCTACGGCAATGTCGGCGCCCGGCTGTCCAACGCCACCACCATCCCGCCGACGATGAATATCGTGAAGAACATCATCGGCGTGTATCGCACGCCGGCGATCCACGCCTCGGTGCGCCTCGTGTTCACCAACACCACGCCGGTTGGGGCCTATCGTGGCGCCGGGCGCCCCGAGGGCAATTATTACATGGAGCGCCTGGTGGATAACGCCGCGCGCGAAATGGGTATCGACCGCATCGAGCTGCGCCGGCGCAACCACATCCAGCCTGAGAACATGCCCTATCAGGCGCCGTCGACCATGAAATACGATAGTGGCGATTTCCCGACCATTCTGGACAAGGCGCTCATCGCCGCCGACATCACGGGCTATCCCGCGCGGCGCGCGGAGAGCCGCCGGCGTGGCAAGCTGCGCGGCCTGGGCATCGGCCAATACCTCGAGGTCACCGCCCCGGCGGGCGCCGAGATGGGCGGCATCCGGTTTGAGGCGGATGGCACCGTCACCATCATCACGGGCACACTGGATTACGGTCAGGGCCACGCCTCGCCCTTCGCCCAGGTGCTGGTCGATCAGCTCGGCGTGCCATTCGAGAAGATCAATCTGCTCCAAGGCGATTCCGACGAGATGCTGGCCGGCGGCGGCACTGGTGGCTCCCGCTCGATCATGCAAAGCGGCGGCGCCATCGTGGCGGCAAGTGGCGAGGTGGTCGAGAAGGGCCGCAAGATCGCCGCCCATGTGCTGGAAGCCGCCGTCGCCGATATCGAGTTCGGCGCCGGCCGCTTCAGCATCGCCGGC
>DASXIW010000182.1:0-12423 GCA_036497785.1 Acetobacteraceae bacterium
CAAATCCAGCGGCTACCGCATCAGCCCATTCGAACTGGAAAGCGCCCTGATCGAGCACGACGCCGTGGCCGAAGCTGCCGTGGTACCGGCCCCCGACGCGCTGCGCCTGGCCGTCCCGAAAGCCTTCGTCTCGCTTGCCGCCGGCCACGCCCCCAGCGCCGACACCGCCTTGTCCATTTTCCAGCACCTCCGCGCGCGCCTGTCGCCCTATAAACGCGTCCGCCGCCTGGAATTCGCCGAACTGCCCAAGACCATCTCCGGCAAGATCCGCCGCGTGGAGCTGCGCCGCGCCGAGCAGGGCCTTAATGCGCGCCCAGCGGGCGAATATCGTGAAGAAGACTTCCCCGAACTTACCCAGCAGGGATGATCACATGCCGTCCAACACCGATTACGGGCTGGATTTCGATCTCGGCGAAGACATCGACATGCTGCGCGATACCGTCCGCCGCTTCGCCGCCGACGAAATCGCCCCCCGCGCCGCCGAGATCGACCGCAGCAACGATTTCCCCGCCGATCTCTGGCGAAAATTCGGCGATCTCGGACTGCTCGGCATCACCGTCGAGGAGGAATATGGCGGCGCCGGCATGGGCTATCTCGCCCATTGCGTGGCGCTGGAGGAAATCAGCCGCGCCTCCGCGTCGGTCGGCCTGTCCTACGGCGCCCACTCCAATCTCTGCGTCAACCAGATTCGCCGCAACGGTACCCCGGCCCAGCGCCACGCCTATCTGCCCCGGCTGATCAGCGGCGAACATGTCGGCGCGCTGGCGATGAGCGAGCCCAGCGCCGGCTCGGACGTCGTCTCGATGCGCCTGCGCGCCGAAAGGCAAGGCGACCGCTACGTACTGAACGGCACCAAGATGTGGATCACCAACGGGCCGGACGCCGATGTCATCGTCGTCTACGCCAAAACCACCCAAGACGCCGGACCGCACGGCATCACCGCCTTCCTCGTCGAAAAAACCATGCCCGGTTTCACCTGCGCCCAAAAGCTCGACAAGCTCGGCATGCGCGGCTCCAACACCGGCGAACTCGTCTTCACCGATTGCGAAGTCCCCGCCGAGAACATTCTCGGCGCGCTCGATGGCGGTGTCAGCGTGCTGATGAGCGGCCTCGATTACGAGCGCGCCGTCCTCGCCGCCGGCCCCATCGGCATCATGCAGGCCTGCATGGACATCGTCCTGCCCTATATCCACGAGCGCAAGCAGTTCGGCCAGGCCATCGGCGAGTTCCAGCTGATGCAGGGCAAGATCGCCGACATGTACACCACCATGAACGCCGCCCGCTCCTACGTGTACATGGTCGCCAAATCCTGCGACCGCGGCCAGGCCACCCGCAAGGACGCCGCCGGCGCCATCCTCTACGCGGCGGAAAAAGCCACCTGGATGACGCTGGAAGCAATCCAGGTCCTGGGCGGAAACGGCTACATCAACGACTACCCCACCGGCCGCCTGCTGCGCGACGCCAAGCTGTATGAAATCGGCGCCGGCACCAGCGAAATCCGCCGCATGCTGATCGGCCGAGAATTGTTCAAGGAAACCGCCTGATGCGCCTGTCGAGCGAGCTCGATCCGCGCTCGGATGCCTTCCGCGCCAATGCCGCCGCCATGGACGCGATCGTCGCCGATCTGAAAGCCAAGGTCGCCGCCGTCGCCCTCGGCGGCGGCGAGGCTTCCCGCACCCGCCATGTCGCGCGCGGCAAGCTGCTGCCGCGTGATCGCATCGAAGCGCTGTTCGATCCCGGCACGCCCTTCCTCGAACTTTCCCAACTCGCCGCCCACGGCATGTACGGCAACGAGGTCCCCTCGGCCGGCATCATCACCGGCATCGGCCGGGTCAGCGGCCGCGAATGCGTCATCGTCTGCAACGACGCGACGGTGAAGGGCGGCACCTATTATCCGATCACCGTGAAGAAGCATCTGCGCGCCCAGGAGATCGCCCAGCAGAACAGACTTCCCTGCATCTACCTCGTGGATTCCGGCGGCGCCAACCTGCCAAACCAGGACGAAGTCTTCCCGGACCGCGACCATTTCGGCCGCATCTTCTTCAACCAGGCCAACATGTCCGCCGACGGCATCGCCCAGATCGCCGTCGTCATGGGCTCCTGCACCGCCGGTGGCGCCTATGTCCCGGCCATGTCGGATGAAAGCATCATCGTCCGGGACCAGGGCACCATCTTCCTCGCCGGCCCGCCATTGGTGAAGGCGGCGACAGGGGAAATCGTCAGCGCCGAGGATCTCGGCGGGGCTGACGTGCACAGCCGCGTCTCCGGCGTCACCGACCATTACGCCGAGAACGACGCCCACGCCCTCGGCCTCGCCCGCCATATCGTCGCCAATCTCAACACCACCAAACGCCCGGACCTCGCCCTGCGCGCCCCGCTGCCGCCCCGCTACGACGCCGCCGAACTCTACGGCGTGGTGCCGCAAGATCGCCGCAAGCCCTACGACGTGCGCGAAATCATCGCCCGCATCGCGGACGACAGCGAATTCGACGAATTCAAGCGCCTCTACGGCCCCACCATCGTCACCGGCTTCGCCCATATATGGGGCTACCCCGTCGGCATCGTCGCCAATAACGGCATATTATTTTCCGAAAGCGCCCAGAAGGCCGCACATTTCATCGAGCTTTGCGCCCAGCGCGGCATTCCTCTGGTGTTCCTGCAAAACATCACCGGCTTCATGGTCGGGCGGAAATACGAAGCCGGCGGCATCGCCAAGGACGGCGCCAAGATGGTCACCGCCGTCGCCACCGCCCAGGTGCCGAAATTCACCGTCGTCATCGGCGGAAGTTTCGGCGCCGGCAATTACGGCATGTGCGGCCGCGCCTATTCGCCGCGCTTCCTGTGGATGTGGCCAAATGCCCGCATCAGCGTGATGGGCGGCGAACAGGCCGCCAGCGTGCTCGCAACCATCCGGCGCGACGGGCTGGAAGCGCGCGGCCAGTCCTGGCCGGCCGAGGAGGAGGATGCCTTCAAACGCCCCATCCGCGCCCAGTACGAAACCCAGGGCCATCCCTATTATGCCAGCGCCCGCCTGTGGGATGACGGTATCATCGACCCCATGGACACACGCCGCGTCCTCGCCCTCGGCCTGTCCGCCGCGCTGAACGCACCCATCGCGCCCACGCGCTTCGGCGTGTTCCGAATGTGATGGCCATGTTCACAAAACTCCTCATCGCCAATCGCGGCGAAATCGCCTGCCGCGTCATCCGCACCGCACGCCGCATGGGCATCGCCACAATCGCCGTCTATTCGGACGCCGACGCGAATGCCCTGCACGTCGCCATGGCCGACGAAGCCTGCCGCATCGGCCCCGCCGCCCCGCGCGACAGCTACCTCAACATCCCGGCCATCCTGAACGCCGCAGGCGCCACCGGCGCCCAGGCCGTGCATCCCGGTTACGGCTTCCTCTCCGAAAACCCGCTTTTCGCCGAAGCCTGCGCCGAAGCCGGCCTCATCTTCGTCGGCCCCCCCGCCGCCGCCATGCAAGCCATGGGCGGCAAATCCGAAGCCAAGGCCCTGATGGAACGCGCCGGCGTGCCGCTTGTCCCCGGCTACCACGGCGCTGACCAGGACGAAGCAACCCTCGCGAACGCCGCCGCCCGGATCGGCTTCCCCGTCCTCATCAAGGCTTCAGCGGGCGGGGGCGGGAAGGGGATGCGCGTCGTCGAAAACCCCACCGACCTGCCCGCCGCCATCCGCGCCGCAAGGCGCGAAGCCCTGTCCTCCTTCGGCGACGACCGTGTGCTGATCGAACGCTATCTCACCCGCCCGCGCCACATCGAAATCCAAATCTTCGCCGACACGCACGGCAACGCCGTCAGCCTGTTCGAACGCGATTGCTCCATCCAGCGCCGCCACCAGAAGATCATCGAGGAAGCCCCAGCCCCGGGCCTGTCCAACGCCACGCGCACCGCCATGGGCGAAGCCGCCATCGCCGCCGCCCGCGCCGTCGGCTATGTCGGCGCCGGCACCGTCGAGTTCATCGTGCAAGGCGACAGCTTCCATTTCATGGAAATGAACACCCGGCTCCAGGTGGAACACCCGGTCACCGAGGCGATCACCGGCCAGGACCTGGTGGAATGGCAACTCCGCGTCGCCGCCGGCGAACGCCTGCCACTGCTGCAACCGGATCTCGCAATATCCGGCCACGCCATCGAAATCCGCCTCTACGCCGAAGATCCCGCCCGCGATTTCATGCCCTCCATCGGCACACTGCGCCATCTGCGCCTACCCGAATCCGCACGCATCGACACGGGCGTGCGCGAAGGCGACCGCATCACCCCCGATTACGACCCGATGATCGCGAAACTCATCACCCACGGCCCCAACCGCGAAACCGCCCTGCGCCGCCTCTCCCACGCCCTCGCATCCTGCGAAATCGTCGGCGTGCAAACCAACCTCGCTCTGCTCCAAACCATCGCGACCCACCCCGATTTCGCGCAAGGCGGATGCGACACCGGCCTCATCGCTCGTCATCCCGATCTGTTGGTCCCGGCCGCCCCCACGCCCCACGCCATCGCCGCCGCCGCCCTCGCAGTACTGGCCGCCCGCGCCACCGCCACCGCCACGCCGACCGATCCTCACTCCCCCTGGGCCGCCACGGATTCCTGGCGCCTGAACCTGCCGGGCCAGCAGACCATCCAACTGCGCCACGGCGCCGACACCCTCTCCATCCACGCACGCCCATGCGGCGGCGATGCCTGGCAACTCAATTGGCAAAACGCCTCCCACATCGCCGCCGCCCACGATAACGCCGTCACGCTGGACGGCGTGGTCCGCCGCGTCACCGCCATCCCCGGCCCGGACAACGTCACCACCATCTCCAATGGCTCCAAACATCTTTTCGAGATTATCGACCCCCTGTCGCCACCGCATGCCGAAGCCGCCGGCAGCGGCCGCATCACCGCCCCCATCCCCGGCCGCATCGCCAGCGTGCTGGTCAAACCCGGCGATGCCGTCACCCGCGGCCAGGCCTTGCTGGTGCTGGAAGCGATGAAGATGGAAATGACTCTCACCGCCCCGCAGGACGGAATCGTGACCACGCTGCGCTGCGCCGTCGGCGATCTGGTGGCCGAGGGCGTGGACCTCGCGATATTACAGCAGGATGCCGCGGACTAACCCACCAATGCTTCTCCATTGACGACAGGCAAACCGCATGCGGACCGCGATGCAGATAAAGCCAGCCACGCCGGCGGACGTACAAACCGTCCGCGATATCGTGTGCGCCGCCTATGCGAAATGGGTTCCCATCATCGGCCGCGAACCATTGCCGATGCGCGCCGATTACGAACATGCCCTCCGCCACCACTCCATTGACCTGCTTCACCGCGATGGCGACGTCATCGCGCTCATTCAAACGATCCCCAATCCCGACCATTTATTCATCGAAAACCTGGCGGTCGCGCCGCCGCATCAAGGCCAGGGCCTCGGCCGCCATTTGCTGGCGCATGCCGAGCAGAAGGCCCAGGCAGCCGGCTTGCCGGAAATCCGCCTCCTGACCAATTCGGCCTTCGACGCCAACATCCACCTCTACCAGCACGTCGGCTACCGCATCGATCGGGAGGAACCATTCATGGGCGGCACCACCGTTTACATGGGCAAGAAAATGACATCCTCGTAGCCAACACAGGCGGTTTCATCCTGGACGAAAAAGCAATGCTGCAATGCAGCGCGCGAAATAATCTTGCGCGCCCTCCCGCGGCGATAGCATCGCAACCCAAGACTTCCGCCGGCCGGAAGATGCGAAAGATCTATTATCGCAGCCACCCCTCGAACACCTGGATGCGGCACGCACGCTGCCATATGTGTATCGCTCGGATCAGACGGACAGGCGGGCGACATGAAGCATTCGGCAGTCTCGCTCGACGACAAATACCAGCTCGACAGCAGCCGCTTCTACCTCACGGGCACGCAGGCCCTGGTGCGCCTGCCCATGCTGCAACGCCAGCTCGATCTCGCCGCCGGCCTCAACACCGCCGGCTTCGTCTCCGGCTATCGCGGCTCGCCGCTCGGTCAGGTCGATATCCAGATGTGGCACGCGAGCAAGCAGCTCGAAGCCCAGCACATCCAGTTCCGCCCGGGCCTCAACGAGGAACTGGCCGCCACCGCCGTCTGGGGCACCCAGCAGCTCCCTTTGCTGCCAGGCGCGAAATATGACGGCGTCTTCGCCTTCTGGTACGGCAAGGGCCCGGGCGTGGACCGCAGCGGCGACGTGTTCCGCCACGCCAACCATGCCGGCACCGCGCCCCATGGCGGCGTGCTGCTGGTGGCCGGCGACGACCATGGCTGCAAATCCTCCACCGTCCCGCATCAAAGCGAGCAGGCGCTGATCGCCGCCTCCATTCCCGTTCTCGTGCCCGCCGATATCGCGGACATCCTGCATCTCGGCCTGCATGGCTGGGCCATGTCGCGCTGGTCCGGCCGCTATATCGGCTTCAAGACCGTGGCGGACGTGGTGGATTCGTCGGCCTCCGTCACCTTCGACCTGAAGGATTTCCGCATCGTCCTGCCGGACGAAACCCCGCCGGACGTGCATATCCGCCTGCCGGATTCCCCGATGCCGCAGGAAGCCCGCATGCTCACTTTGGGCCTGCCCGCCGCCCAGGCTTATGCCCGCGCCAACGGCCTCGACCGCATCGTCCAGGATGCGCCGGACGCGCGGATCGGCATCGTCACCGCAGGCAAATCCTGTCACGACACGCTCCAGGCGCTCGATGAACTCGGCATCACCGGCAGCATCAGGCTGCTGAAGCTCGCCCTCGTCTGGCCGATCGATCCCGCCATCATCCGCCGCTTCGCCTATGGCCTCGACCAGATCATCGTGGTCGAGGAAAAGGCCCCGCTCATCGAACAGCAGATCCGCGACATACTCTACGACAGCGCGCTGCGCCCAACCGTGGTCGGCAAGCGCGACGAAACCGGCGCACCGTTCCTCAAACCGAACGGCGAATTCTCCTCGGCCGAAATCGCGCTCGCCATTGGCAGCCGCGTCGGCAGCGCCATCGGCGGCGAGGACCTGCCCGCCCGCATGCAGTATCTGCGCGCCCAGGCGGAAGCCGCCACACATATTCGCATCGATGCCGTGCGGCGGCCGTACTATTGCTCGGGCTGCCCGCATAACACCTCCACCAAAGTGCTGGACGGCAGCCGCGCCTTCGCCGGCATTGGCTGCCACACGCTGGCGCTGTGGATGGACCGTAACACCGACAGCATTAGCCAGATGGGCGGCGAGGGCATCGCCTGGCTGGGTCAGGCAGCCTTCACCGAGGAAGATCACGTCTTCGCCAATCTCGGCGACGGCACCTATTTCCATTCCGGCTATCTCGCCATCCGCGCCGCCGTCGCCGCCGGCGTGAACATCACCTACAAGCTGCTGTTCAACGACGCGGTGGCGATGACCGGCGGCCAGCCCGTCGATGGCACACTGACCGTGCCGCAAATCACCCGCCAACTCGCCGCCGAAGGCGTCGCCCAGATCGCCGTCGTGACCGACGAGCCGGAAAAGCACGCTGATGAGACCGATTTCGCCCCCGGCGTCACCGTGCATCACCGCAGCGAACTGCCAACCGTCGAACGCCGCTTCCGCGAAACCCCAGGCTGCACCGTCATCGTCTACGACCAGACCTGCGCCTCGGAAAAGCGCCGCCGCCGCAAACGCGGCACTTTCCCCGATCCCAACAAGCGCGCCTTCATCAACGCCGCCGTCTGCGAAGGCTGCGGGGATTGCTCGAAGACCTCCAACTGCCTGTCCGTGCAACCGCTGGAAACCGAATTCGGCACCAAGCGGAAGATCGACCAATCCAGCTGCAACAAGGATTTTTCCTGCATCGACGGATTCTGCCCCAGCTTCGTCACCGTGCATGGCGGCAAGCTGCGCCGCCGCCCGAGCGTAACGCCAGACGACAGCGCGCTGCCAGACGCGGTCCTGCCGAGCCTGGACAAGCCCTGGGACATCCTCGTCACCGGCATAGGCGGCACCGGCATCGTCACCATCGGCGCCCTGATCGGCATGGCCGCCCATCTCGACGGCGTGCATGTGACGGTGCTCGACCAGATGGGCATGGCGCAGAAGGGCGGCAGCGTGTTCAGCCATATCCGCCTCGCCGCGAAGGCGGAGGCGCTGCACGGCCTGCGCATCGGCCTGGGCGAGATCGATCTGCTGCTGGCCTGCGACATGGTCGTGGCCAGCAGCCGCGAAGCTCTCGCCGCCCTGCGCCGCGGCGTCTCCCGCGTCGTGCTCAACACCCACGAAGTCCCGACCGGCGATTTCGCCATGGACACCACTACCCGCCTGCCATCCGCGCAGATGCGCCGAACCATCCTGGCCGCAGCGGGTGCCGAGAATGTGGACCAGTTCGAGGCCAGCGCCATCGCCACGGCGCTGGTCGGCGACGCCGTCGCCACCAATCTCTTCATGCTCGGCTATGCCTGGCAGAAAGGCCTTGTGCCGCTGACCCATGACAGCCTGCTGCGCGCCATCGAGCTGAACGGCATTTCGGTGCAAGCCAATAAATCCGCCTTCATTTGGGGCCGCAGCGCCGCCGTTGATTTCGCGCGGGCCGCCACCGCCGCCGGCATCGCCACCGAGGCGCCCGAACCCAAGACGCTCGACGACATCATCGCCATCCGCGCCATGCATCTCACCGCCTACCAGAACCGCCGCCTGGCACGCCGCTACTGCCGGCTGGTCGATCGGGTGTACGAGACCGAGACCCGGATGTTCTCCGGCTCCACCGCGCTCACCGAGGCGGTCGCCCGCAACTACGCCAAGCTGCTCGCCTATAAGGACGAATACGAAGTCGCCCGCCTCTACGCCTCCCGCGAATTCAAGGAAAGCCTTGCGGCCCAGTTCGAGAACCCGGATCGCATCGAAATCCACCTCGCCCCGCCGATCCTCGCGAAACGCGACCCCCGCACCGGCCAACTGCAAAAGCGCAGCTTCGGCCCCTGGCTGCTATCCTCGTTCGGCCTGCTCGCGAAATTCCGCTTCCTGCGCGGCACCGCGCTGGACCCGTTCGGCCACACCGCGGAACGTCGCGCCGAACGCGCCCTGATTACCGAATACGAAGCCCTGATCGAGGAAATCCTCACCCATCTTTCCGCCGCGACGCTGCCGGTCGCGGTGCAACTCGCCTCCCTGCCGGACAAGATCCGCGGCTTCGGCCACATCAAGGAAAGCAGCATCCGCCAGGTTGCCGCCGAACGTGACCGCCTGCGCGAACGCCTCCACCCCACCCCCCTCGCCATGGCGGCGGAGTAATACCACCCGCCTGAAATGGTGACTCTTCCATCATTTCAGCTGGGTGGTGTTGCGCGCGGGGATGGTGGGGCAAAGCTGGCGAAGGTTCCGCCGGCGCAGCCGGTGGAATTGCCAGCGGACAGCGCCGCGCGCCAATCAGAGACTCATACCGACGGCCGTTGGTATAAGCCAGCGACGACGGTTGCGCCGGGGTTCATCCGGCCGCAACCGTACCGGTCATTGTCACGAAGGTTCATTTCGCCCGCGGCCATGGCAGCCGTCGCCCACGCATGAACGGGCCGCCCGCCACGCAAATCGTTGCGTGCACGCGCGCGATCACATCGGCGGCATGACCCAAGGAAACTTGTAATCAATCCCCCATCGTCCAAAATTGTTGCGATCAGCTTGGCGAGTGTTGCCCGAGAAAATCCGGCCGGAGAACGATCACATGACAGGGCGAGCACCCGTATCGAAATCCGGTCTGCCCCGGCTTCTTCCCATCGGGACCGTTCTATCCGCCCTTACGATCTTCATCGGCGACACGATCACCCCGCAAGATATAACATTTCCCATTCTTTACGTCGTGGTGGTGTTGCTGGCCGCCAGCTTCTGTAAGCCGCGCGGGGTTTGGCTCACCTTTCTGGCGTGTGTGGCCCTGACGGTGGTGAGCTACGTGGTGTCGCCGCACGGTGAGTCGCAGACCGTAGGGATCTCCAACACGGTCCTCGCCATCATGGCGATGGCGCTGACAGCCTTCCTCGCCGTGCGATATTACGCAGCGACGACCGCGATGCGAGAGCAGGCCAACCTGATCGATCTGACGCACGACCCAATTTGCGTGCTCGACATGAACTACGTGATCACCTTCTGGAACCGTAGCGCCGCGGATTTTTATGGATGGAGCGCAGCCGAGGCCATCGGCAAAACCTATGCCGAACTCTGGCAGCCGACCTACTCCGTACCGTTCGACGACATCATGGCCGAGCTGTTGCGCACGGGCGTTTGGGAGGGCGAAATCATGCGCAGGAGGCGCGACGGAACGCTGGTTGCCCTGGCCAGCCGTTGGTCCCTGAAGCAAGACGGGCAGGGGCAGCCTGTCGGGATCCTGGTAACCAGCAACGACATCACGGCGCGCCGGCAAGCCCAGGAGAAATTGCGGGAAGCGCAGGAGGATCTCGCGCGCGTCAATCGCGTCATGCTCATGAGCGAGCTGACCGCCTCGATCGCCCATGAGGTCAGGCAACCGATATCGGCGGCCACCACCAGCGCCGACGCCGCCAGACGCTGGCTCAGCAGGGAACCGCCCAGTATCGGCGAGGCAACCACCGCCCTTGGACAGATCACCCGGGACTGCCTGCGGGCCAGCGAGATCGTCAACCGCGTCAGCGCGCTCGTCAGGAAGCAGGCGCCGCGCAAGGAACGCCTGGGCCTCAACGAAGCCATTCTTGACGTGATCGCCATGATCGACGACATGTTGCAGAGGAATCAGGTCATGTTGCGCACCCGCTTGGCGCGCGACTTGCCTCTCGTGACCGCCGATCGCGTCCAGCTGCAGCAAGTGGTTCTCAATCTCATCACCAATGCTGTCGAGGCGATGAAGACCGACGACCCCCGCGACCTGACCGTGCGTTCGGGCCTGGACGATGAAAACGAGGTGTTTGTCGAAGTGCGGGATTCCGGCCCGGGGCTCGATCCGGCTCATCTCGACCACCTGTTCGACTCCTTCCATACCACCAAGCCAGGTGGCATGGGCATGGGACTTGCGATCAGCCGCTCGATTGTCCAAGCCCATGGCGGCCGCCTATGGGCCGAGCCGAACCAGCCCCGCGGCGCCACCTTCCGCTTCACCCTGCCGGTTCGCGCGGTGTCCTCCGCGGACAAGGTATCGTCACCATCCTGAAGTGTCGGTGGTACGGCTATGCCGAGGGGCGCGGGCCACTCACGAACGGGCTGCCCGTCACGGAAAACCGCAATGGCCGGTGCGCGTCCTTGGTAATTCCAATGCGCAGCGATGTGGTGATGCGCGGCGGCAGCGCGTCATCGGCCGCCAGATGCAGCGCGCCGCCCGTGCACAGATCCACCCCGTCCAGCCGCTTGTCGATGCCGAACGCCATCGCCATCCGCCCGGGTCCGCGCGCCAACTCCCGCACCCGGCCGGTGCCGCGCCGCCGGGCCATCAGCGCGATCCCCTCCATCGGCTCGACCGCCCGGATCAGCACCCCCGCGCCCACGCCCGCCGCCTCGCCGCAAACATTCATCATGAACGAGGTGCCGTAGCAGATGTAAACATAGCAATGCCCATGGGCGAGAAACAGCGAGCGGTTGCGCGGCGTTACACCCCGATAGGCATGCATCGCCGCGTCCCCCACGGGATAGGCCTCGGTCTCGACGATCCGCCCACTGACAACGCCCTCCGCCGCGGCATGCACCACGACCCTGCCCAGCAGGAAACGCGCCAGTTCGGTCGTATCCTCAGGCAGCTGCGCACGCGTCAGCGGCCGGATCAATTCGACTTTCTGGGAATGCAGAAATCGAAGTCGCAGCCCTGATCGGCCTGCGTCACCTGCTCCAGATACAGCCGCAAATACCCCCGATCCGCTCCCGCGTGCGGCGTGGGCGCCTGCCAGGCCGCACGCCGCGCCGCCAGCTCCGCCTCATCCACCAGCAGGTCGATCCGCCGTGCCGCCGCATCCAGCCGGATCCGGTCGCCCGTTCGCACCAGCGCCAGCGGGCCGCCCACCGCAGCCTCGGGCGTGATATGCAGCACGATGGTGCCGAAAGCTGTGCCGCTCATCCGCGCATCGCTGATCCGCACCATGTCCTTCACCCCCTGGCGCGCCAGCTTGCGCGGAATGGGAATATAGCCGGCCTCCGGCATGCCCGGCGCGCCCTTCGGCCCCGCATTGCGCAGCACCAGCACGTCGTCGGCGGTCACGTCCAGCGCCTCGTCATCCAACCGCGCCGCCATGTCCTCCAGCCCGTCGAACACCACCGCGCGGCCCTCATGCTGCATCAACCGTGGCGTGGCGGCGGAGCGCTTCAGCAGAGCCGATCCCGGTGCCAGATTGCCGTGCAGCACCGCCAGCCCCCCGCCGGTCGCGATCGGCGCCTCGCGCGTGCGGATCACCGTCTGCCCCGGCACGTCCTCCGCCCCCGCGATCACGTCGGCCAGCGTGCCCCCGGTC
>DASXIW010000183.1:0-4016 GCA_036497785.1 Acetobacteraceae bacterium
CAGCAGGTTATTGGTCGCCACGCAGGCCAACACCACCACCAGCCAGACCAGTGTGAAATACAACCGCCCGTCGATCAGCTTCACGCCGAACACCGAGACCGGCGGAATATCGGAAATGCCGTCATTGCGGCCAAAAAAATCCAGATTCGCCGCCACGTAATACAGGCTGACACCCCACGCCATGGTGCCCAGCGCCAGATAATGCCCGGACAGGCGCAGCGTCACCGCCCCAATCGCCAGGGCCGCCAGCATTGTCACCCCGATCGCGGCGGGCAGTGTCAACCATGGCGAGATGCCATGGATGCTCAGCAACGCCGTGGTATAGGCGCCGAACCCCAAAAAACTCGCCTGCCCGAACGAGGTCATCCCGCCGATTCCGGTCAGCACCACTAGCCCGATCACCAGCACGGACGCAATGCCGGCGTAGTTCAGCAGCGTGATCCAGAACAGCGGCAGGCCAGGGATCCACGGCACGACCGCGCAGGCCAGCAAAGCGGGCAGGGGCCAGACCCTGGAAAGCGCAGGGCGCGTCACGCGTCATCCTCCGCCACCGGCCGCCGCCAGGACCGCCAGAGCAGCACCGGAATGATGACGGTAAAGACGATCACTTCCTTGAACGCACTGGCCCAGAACGAGGAAAAGCTCTCCACGATCCCCACCAGAACCGCCGCCAGCGCCGCCGCCGGGTAGCTCGCCATGCCGCCGATAATCGCGGCCGTGAACCCCTTCAGCCCCACCAGAAACCCGCTATCGTAATAGATGGTGGTCAGCGGCGCGACCAATATGCCGGACAGCGCGCCGATCGCGCCGGCCATCGCGAAGGCGATGGCGCCGGATTGCGCAATGCCGATGCCAACCAGCCGCGCCCCCAGCCGGTTCACCGCCGTCGCCCGCAACGCCTTGCCGACCAGGGTGAACGCGAAGAACCCGTACAGCGCCCCCATCAACGCCAAGGTCAGCCCGACGATCCACAGTCCCTGGCCCTGCACGGTCACGTCGCCCAGCGACAGCACCGCGTCCGAGAAGCCGCTGGCGCGCGAGCCCTCCGGTCCAAAAAACAGCAGCCCCAGCCCCAGCATCGCCAGATGCACCGCCACGGCGGCGATCAGCAGCACCAGCACCGGGGCATCGGCGAGCGGCAGGAAGCCGACGCGATAAATATACGGCGCCATCGGCGCCACGATCGCCAGCGTCAGCAGCGTCTCCACTACCACGCCCGGCTTGCGTGGCGCCAAAACCAGGGCCAGCGCCGTCACCACCCCCGGCAGCACCAGCGTGCCCAGCGTCAGCCGCAGCATGGATGCCGCATTCAGCCCCCGTCGCTGCCGCCACATCCCGGCCAGCCAAGCCAGGGGGCCCAGGCTGCATAGCAGCCACAAGCTGCCCGGCACCTGCCCGCCATCCAGCGCCGCATAGGTCAGCGCCCCAAAGGCGACGAACTCGCCCTGCGGGATGAAAATCACCCGCGTGACGGTAAACACCAGCACCAGCGACAGCGCCAGCAACGCATAGATGGCCCCGTTGACGATGCCGTCCTGCACCAGGATCAGCGCAATCGTATGATCCATCAAGGCACGGCCATCAGGCGGCCGCCAATCGGGGCAGGCCGGTCAGGGCAGCAGCTTCCACGCGCCACCCTGGATCGTCACCATCACGCGCGCCCGGTCGTCGAAGCCGTTATGGTCCTGCGGGCCCATCGTCGCGATGCCGTGCACCAGCACCAGATCGTGCTGCGCCTCCAGGCTATCGCGCAAAGCGGCACGGAATTCCGCCGTGCCCGGCTTGCCCTTCGCCAACGCACCCGGAATGGCGGCGGATAGCAGGGTAGCAGCGTCATAGGCATGGCCACCAAAGGTAGAGACGGAGCCGGCGCCGTTCGCCGCCTCGTAGCGGGTGATATAATCCAGCGCATGCGCCTTGATCGGGTTGCTGTCCGGCAATTGTGCGGCCACCAGCATCGGTCCGGCCGGCAGGATCGTCCCCTCCACATCCTTGCCTCCGACGCGCAGGAAGTCGTTATTATCGATGCCGTGGGTCTGGTAATATTTGCCGGTATATCCGCGCTCATGCAGCGCCACCTGCGGTAGCGCCGCCGGCGTTCCCGCGCCTGCGATCAGCACCGCATCCGGCCGTGCCGCCACCAGCCTCAACACCTGGCCGGTCACGCTGGTGTCATTGCGCGCGAAACGCTCGCTGGCCGCCACCTTCAGCCCATGCGCTTTGGCGGCCCGATCGAATTCCAGCGCCCAGCCATCGCCATAGGCGTCGTTGAAGCCGATGAATCCAACCGTCTTCACCCCGGCGGCCTGCATATGCGCCGCGATCGCGTCCGCCATCAGGCTGTCATTCTGCGGCACCTTGAACACCCAGCGGCGCTGCGCATCCATCGGCGCGATCAGGCTGGCCGAAGCAGCCAGCGAGATCATCGGCACCAGCTTCTCGGCGGCCACCGCAATCATCGCCATGGAAGCGGGCGTGGTGGAGGAGCCGATGATCGCATCCGCGTGATCCTCATCGATCAGCTTGCGCATGTTGGCCACGGCCCGGGTGCTGTCCCCGCCATCGTCCAGCACGGTGTATTCCACGCTTTGCCCGGCAATCTCCTTGGGCATCAGGGCGATGGAGTTGCGCTGCGGAATGCCCAGCGACGCGGCTGGACCGGTGGTGGAAATCGTGACACCCACATGGATCGTCTCGGCCCGCGCAATCACGGCCCCCGACATCGACGCCAAGGCAGACAGAAGAACGAGGGCGCGAATCTTCGACACGGGCATCTCCGCTGGTAACGTCGTCTCGGCACGCGATCGGGCCCGGACGCGACATTTGCCGGGGGTTGTTTAGGCGCGCCGGATATTCTGTCAATATCTCGCCCGCGTCGCCTTTTCCGCGGCCGCGGGCGCGGGTAAGGCGGCGCGGGCACCGGTCACATGCAGCCGCCGCATCAGCGCCTGCGCGTCGAACGGCGCCTTCACCTTCATGTCGTTGTCGAAATATACGAACACGTCGCGCCGCACCCGCTTGGCCGCTGGTGCCAGAAGCGCCGCGTCCTTCGGCACCCCACCCGCGCGCCAGGCCCGCACCCGCCCGGCCCATCCGTCCAGCGCCGCATCGTCATAGCCGCTGGCATATAGCTGTACCGATCCGTGCAGCCGGCAATAGACGAAATCCGCCGTCGCATCCATCAGCCGGGGCCATTCCACCGTGTCCGCGCATACCAGCGCGACGCCGTGCGCGCAGCATCCGCACGAATTCCCCGCAGGCGAAGCTGCCATGCCGGATCTCGATCGCGTGCCGCAGCGGCCGCGTCGCATCCGTCTCTACCCAATCCCGTCCGTCCAGCTTTGCGTCATGGCGGCGCGCCAGCGCCGCGCCTGCCTCGGTGTCATGCGGCAGCAGCGCCAGGAACGTCGCCATCCGTTCCGGATCAAACCGAAAACCGGGCGGAAACTGCCATAGGATAGGCCCCAGCTTCGCCCCCAGGCGCAGCATCCCGCTTGCCAGGAAATTCGCCGCCGGCACGGCCACATCGTGCAGCCGCAGGATATGGGTGATGAATCACGGCGCCTTCACCGAAAAGATGAAATCCTCGGGCACCATCTCCGCCCATCGCGCGAAGGCCGCCGGCTTCTGCAGGCCGTAGAAGGTGCCGTTCACCTCGATGCTGCGGAATGTGCCGGCGGCATAGGCCAACTCGTCCTTCTGGGCCAGGCCCTTGGGAAAGAACGACCCCCGCCAGGGCCGGTAGGTCCATCCGGAAATCCCGATCCGTATCTCGCCCGCCCGCATTGCTGCCCTCCCCTCCATGGGCACATGACGCCGCGACCGCGCAATCGTTGTGTGCCTGGCATGTTCGATAGCTTGGGGGTGAAAGTCCCCTAGACCCTATGTTCGCGCTGTGACCTGAAGGCGGCTCGCCTCACGACATGCAATCATCCGAGGGTTAAGCCGTCGGGAAGACGGCTCAGGGCCTCATGCAAGGGAGAGCCGGATGAAACCTATCACGCGCTACGTTGGGC
>DASXIW010000184.1:0-3992 GCA_036497785.1 Acetobacteraceae bacterium
GATTGCCGAACCCGGCGCCATGATCGGTTTCGCCGGCGCCCGCGTCATCGAGCAGACCGTGCGCGAAAAACTCCCCGACGGTTTCCAGCGCGCCGAATACCTGCTGGAGCACGGCATCATCGACATGGTCGTCAAGCGCACCGAGATGAAGGCGACGCTGGCCCGCGTCATCGGCCTGCTCACGCGGAAGGACCATCAGGCGGCGGCGTGAACGACGCCATCGAACAGATCGCCGCCCGGCTCGAGCGGCTGCATCCCCGGCTGATCGACCTCAGCCTCGACCGCCTCCGCGTCTTGCTTGCCCGCCTCGGCCACCCCGAACGCCAGCTGTCGCCGGTGATCCACGTCGCCGGCACCAACGGCAAGGGCAGCACCTGCGCCTTCATCCGCGCCATGGCGGAAGCCGCCGGCCAGCGCGTGCACGTCTACACCTCACCGCATCTGGTGCGCTTCAACGAGCGCATCCGCCTTGCCGGCACGTTGGTGTCCGACGACGCGCTGATCGCGACGATGGAGCGTATCGAGCGGATCAACGACAGCGCCCCGATCACCGTGTTCGAGGTGATCACCGCTGCCGCTTTCGACCTGTTCGCCGCCACCAAAGCCGATCTCTGCGTGCTGGAGGTCGGCATAGGCGGGCGCGGCGACGCCACCAATGTGATTGACCGGCCGGCCGCCTGCGCCATCACGTCGATCTCGCTCGACCACCGCGAACTCCTCGGCCCCTCGCTCGACATCATCGCCGGCGAGAAGGCCGGGATCATGAAACCGCGCGTCCCGGTCGCCATCGGTGCCCAGCCCGACGACGTCCGCCAGGTCCTGCTCAACCACGCCGCCGCCGTCGGCGCCCCGGTGCGCCTGCGCGACCGCGACTGGCACCTCGCCGCCACCGCGACCGGCCTGCGCTACCACGACACCGAGGGCAGCATCGACGCGCCCGCCCCCTCGCTGCCCGGCGCGTTCCAGCACGACAACGCCGCCATCGCCATCGCCGCCCTGCGCGCCGCGGGGTTGGCGCACGATCCCGCTGGCCTGGCCCGCGCCGAGTGGCCCGCCCGCCTGCAACGCCTGCACGGCGTTCTGGCGCGGCTGCTGCCGCCGGACTGGGAGCTATGGCTCGACGGCGGCCACAATCCCGGCGCCGGCGTGGTGCTGGCCGAACATCTGGCCGACTGGACGCACCGGCCGGTGCATCTGGTGGTCGGCATGAAGCAGGCGAAAGATTCGGCGGAATTCCTGCGGCCGCTGCTGCCGCTGGCCCGCTCCGTCTGGGCGGTGCGCGAACCGCAGCAGCATTCGGCGCTGCCGGTAGAGGCGATCGTCGCCGCCTCGGGCGGGATCGCGCGCGCCGGTCCGCGCGTGACGGATGCGCTGCGGGCCATGCCGCGCGGCGGCGGGCCGGCCCGCGTGCTGATCTGCGGCAGCCTCTATCTGGCCGGCGAGGTGCTCAAGCTGGACCTCGGGCAACCTGGTTCCTGACCGGTCCGCACCACCGCATCGAGGACGGTTGAGCCCAGCCGCACCCCTGGCCAGACGCCATGCATCCGGCTTCAGTATCCTGGTGGCGGCAGGTAGTACGGATACGGCGGATACGGATAATAGGGATACGGATAGTACGGGTAGGGATACGGCGCCACTACGACGCCGGGCGCGCCGACAACGCCGCCGAAGAAGAAGCGGTTGGAAACGAACGCGCGGTGTGGAAAGAAGCCGTGCCGGAAGGCAAAACCAGGCCGGCCGACGAATCCCGGGTGAACAAATCCCGGATGGCCGAACCCTGAGTGCACGAATCCTCCACGTGAGCCGCGTTGTGCGGCAGCGGGATGGACCAGGAGCGCTGCTGCAACGAAGGCGATGGCGAGTGTACGGGTCATCACGAACCCTCCCACAACCCGCATGGCCGCCCTGGGGTCAAGGCGGGGCTGTCCCGCACTCAAGCCGCGGATGGCGTTGCCGGGCCGATAGCCATCGATTTAGCACGGAATGCAGGCCCGTGCCGATGGTACGACACCCTGTTGTCGGTCCGCGGTCGGCACTTTCCCGTGATGACACAGCCCGGCGCTCCTCCGCCGATGATCGATCATCCCGAGAAGACCGCCGCGCTGTTGGCGCTCAGATTTGCAGCGGGTGAAACTCGTTGTGCCGCGGCGGCTCAGGTAGTGTCCGTCAAGTTGTGCAAAAGGGCGTTGGCGCGCTGGCATCGCTGTTTCTTGGTTCGGCTGAACGGGGCCGTTTCTTCGTCCCGGCCTGATCCCCCATCGGCAGCGTGCTCGCCTGCGGTGGCGACACGCAATCACCTTGCCTCCCTTGTCCAGCCAGGCCTCGATCCGTTCAACCGAGACGAACGGCGATCATCCGGTGCAGAAAGCCTGGCGCCAGACCAACGTGTGCCGGTGAAATCGGTAAGGCTGTCGGCGCGGTGCTGAACAAACGCAAGACGGCCAAGCACTTCGAGCAGACCATCACCGATCATTCGTTCACCTTCACCCGCAAGCAGGACGCCATCGCCGAGGAAGCCCGCTTCGATGGCTTCTACGTGCTGCGCACCAGCCTCTCGGCCGAACAGATCGATACCGCGCAGACTGTGCGGGCCTACAAAAGTCTGGCCCAGGTGGAGCGTGCCTTCCGCTGCATGAAGACGCTCGATCTGGAACTGCGTCCGGTGTTCCACTGGACCGCGCCACGGGTGCGCGCGCATGTGCTGTTGTGCATGCTGGCGTATTACCTCGAGTGGCACATGCGCCAGCCGCTGGCGCCGATGCTGTTCGACGATCATGACCGCGCGGCGGCCGAGGCAGGGCGGACCTCGCCGGTGGCCAAGCCAAGGTCTCGAAGGCGGCACACCGGAAGGCATCGACCCAGCGTGTCGACGGCGGCGGCGAACCTTCGCTCCCCTCACTCGCGCCATCGCTCGCCCATCCGGTGCATAGCTTCCGCACCCGACTGGCCGATCTGGCGACGCTGACCCGCAACACCGTCTGCCTCGGTGGGCAGAAGATGCTGACCGTTCAGTCCACCCCGACAACGGTCCAGCGTCGCGCGCTCAGTCTGCTGAGGGCAGAATTGACGGCAGCGTAGACAGCGATCCAGACCGAACTGGAATCATATCAATGGCTTGCACCGAAAAGACGGTAAAGTTCGGGCTAATCCGCGGAGAGATCAGAATCGCAATCGAGCCGACCCGTCACCTCAAAAAATGGCACAGGAACTTCAGAACCGAATCCCCCTGGCTGGTGGGCGTCGGGGCCGGGCCTTGGCTCAGGCGCGTTGCGTCCATTGCTCTGGTGGTCTCACCGCAAGCATTTTTTACCACGGAGGGCACGAAGAACAACGGAGGTTCTTCTTCTGCCGCAACCGGGAACAAGTGGTCACCCTTCTGAACACAGCAGTGCTGATAGGTACAAAATTAAACAATACCGCGATGCCTGCCACGGCCGCTGGTCTCTTATGCAAGCGGATCAATGCGGCGTTTCCAAAGCAGCCACGCGGTGCCGGACCTGCCCAGGTTCTGTGCCAGAGCGCCTGGATTGCCCGGTTGTCCGGCTGCCAGGTGGATTGCGCATTGACAGATCGGCACGCCGCCTTTGAGATGCGGTCGATGCATAAGCCGTCCGGGCGGCGGCATGGGAGGCGCGCTTCCGATGACAGTGCATTGCCGTGCCGTGGCTATGCCTGTGGCCGGGCTGAGGCTGGCGAGAGCGCGCAGCGCACCGCGGCGGCGGTCCGCCATGGGTCAGACCCCTTGTACGACGAATCTTCCTTGCAGAGGTCAATGTGGGCCGGGGTCAGCCGGGGATTCGACGACGTGAAGGCCGGGCGTACCATCCGGCCGGTAATCGGATGCGGGGGCGGACGATGAAGACCTATGAGGGCGAGCGGACGCTACGTGGGATCGCGGTGACGGTGGACGGTGAGCCGCTTCCGCCGCGCATGGATTTGCAGCGCTTCAACAAGACCGGGTTCGAGTGGACCTATGCCGGGCCTGGGCCGCG
>DASXIW010000185.1:0-5715 GCA_036497785.1 Acetobacteraceae bacterium
TGCCTTCTATCAGGCGCACCACCTCGCCGATCCGCGTCGCCGTGTCCGCCAGATCCTTCACCTGGCCGGCGGATTGGCGGGCCTGGGCGGCGGCGCGGGTGACGGCGTTGGAGGTTTCGGCCATGCGCGCGGAAACCTTGCCGATCGAGGCGGTCAGCTCTTCCGCGGCCGCGGCGAGTCCGTCCACGGCCGAGGCTGCCTCACCGGGCGCTGACGGTAATGGCGGTGGCGTGGTTCGCGGTTTGCCCGGCCATGGATTGCAACTGGCCGGCGGTCTCGTTCATCGCGGTCGCGGCGTCGTTCGTGCCGCCGAGAACGCCGGCGATCTCGCCTTCGAAACGGCTCGTCGCCTCGCTCAACCGTGCCGCCTCCTGCAGCCTTGCGGCTTGGGCGGCTTCGGTCTCGGCGGCCAACGCCCGGGCCGTGCGGGGGCCGCCGCGCAGGATTTCGACCGCCTTGGCCATCGCGCCGATTTCGTCACGGAAGGCCGTGTGAGGCACCGTTACGTCCAGCTCGCCACCGGCGATGCGGGTGACGATGCCGGTCAGGCCCCGCACTGGCTGCACGACGCGACGCAGCAGCGTCAGCATGGCGGCGACGCCGATCAGCAGAGTCAGCAGCGTGGCGCCGGCGGCACTGAGCATCCGTTGCCGCGCTCCACAGCGTCGCTGATGGCGGCGATGCGAATGGGCTGAATGGTGAGCAGGGCGGCGGGCGTCCAGGCCCGATATTCGGCGAAACTCATCGGGCTTGGCGTGCCGTGCAAGGCGGCGTCGACGAGGGTGCCGTAACGCGGCTCGTTTTGATCGAAGAAATGGCTGCGGACGCTGTCCAGCGCCGCCGTCAGCTGCAGTGGCTCACCCAGTTCCCGCGCGCGATTCTGCGTGTTGATCCAGGCCTGCTGCACCTGTCCGGTCCGAATCAGCAACGTGTTCAACTCGCTTGGCGACAGGGTGTGACCGCCGAGCCAGGCGCTGAGGGTGGTGCTGCGCTTGCCTGCGGCGTCGCGCATGGACATGCCGAGATTGGCGATGTCGACCAGGGCGCCGGCGGCGGGATTCTGGCGTTCGACCTGGGCGGAGGCGAGGGCGATGTCGGTGCCGAGGCCGTTGGACAGGGCGGCCAGTTCAGCGTTGACCGCCGCCGGCAGCTGCGCATCGCGCAACTCCTTCGGCAGTCACATCGATTCCGCCAGCCGCCGGCGGATATCGACTGCCCTGGCCTGCGACGCGGCCAGCCGGGCATCGTCCATCCCGGCCGCGCGCATCGCCTCGCGCGCAGGGACGACCTCCGCCGCTTCGCCGGCGGCCAACGCGGCGAGGCGGGCGGTGGGATCGCCGGTCGACAGCGAAATCTCCAAGATGAGGCCGCGTTCGGCCATGAAGGCTTCGGCCACGTTCATCAGCCGCCCCATG
Source organism: Acetobacteraceae bacterium (assembly GCA_036497785.1). Lineage (GTDB taxonomy): Bacteria > Pseudomonadota > Alphaproteobacteria > Acetobacterales > Acetobacteraceae > DASXIW01. The sequence goes on from DASXIW010000185.1 coordinate 1,416, forward strand.
GCGACCGCGGTCCGCGTCGCGGCTTTGGCCTGCTGACGCGAATCCAGCATGCGTATCGACATCCAGGACGATACGGCAAGGCCGGGCAGGCCGATGGCGGCGAAGCCCAGCAGGAAGACGGAGCAAATCTTCATGGTCCCTCGTGATGATGATGCGGCGTGCGACCGCATCATCATGCGCGGGGGAAATTGCCGCGGGATTAACCGCGGCGCCGGATCAAAGCCTGATCAGGCCAGATGTTTGGCGAAGAAGGCCAGCGAGCGTTCCTGCGCCAGCTTGGCGTCCGGCGCGCTGTAGCTGGCACGATCGTCGCAGCCAAAGCCATGCTGGGCGCCGGGATAGACGAAGATCTCCACCCCGGACTGGGCAGCGCGGATCGCTTCGACATCGGTGAGCGGAATGCCGCTGTCCTTTTCGCCGAAATGGAGCTGCACCGGGCAATGCGGCGCCTCCGTCCGGGTGGCGGCGATGCCGCCGCCGTACCAGCCGATGGCCGCCTTGAATTGCTTGCTGCGGGTGGCGCCCCACCAGGCAACGGTGCCGCCCCAGCAATAGCCGATGATGCCGAGCGTCTTGCCGGCGAGCGCCACGGCGGAGGCTTCCACATCGGCCACGACCCCGACATCGGGCACCTTGGCGCGCAGGTCCCGGCCCCGGGCCACATCCTCGGCGGTGTAGCCGAGCTCCACGCCGCGCTCGGCGCGGTCGAACAAGGCGGGCGCGATGACGGCGTAGCCGGCGGCGGCGAGTTCGGCGCAGACATTGCGCATGTGATGGTTCACACCGAAGATTTCCTGCACCACCACCAAGGCGTGCCGGGCGCCTTTCGGCCCGTCCTGCCAGGCGGAGAAGCGATGGCCGTCGGCGGCGGTGAGTTCGATGGTGCTGCCCATGCGGGTGCCCTCTCTCTTGTATTGTGGGGTCGGGGTTCGCAAGATGCCGGCATGGGCGAGATCGTCAACCTCCGGCAGGCGCGCAAGCGCCGGGCCCGTGATGAAGCTGCCGCGACGGCACAGGAAAACCGGACGCGGCATGGCCGCTCACCGGCGCAGAAGGCGGCGGATGCGCGGGAGGAGGAGCGGCGGCGGGCGCTGTTGGACGGGGTTCGGCGGGATGACACGGAACCCGGGGAGAAGGGGTGAGACGCTGTTCCTCGTACGGTGGTGAGTCGGAAAGCTTTACATACAGATGTGCGTGTATGCGCGGATATTTAATTAAAGCACTGATTTTCTTAGAAGAAAATTCGTGGCATATGGCTTGCTAATGTTAATGCCAGGTAATTCCGGTAAGGATGGATATCACGGTATGCCTTCGCGGTATCTTAGGCCCAGCCGTTTTGCCGGCCACGTTTGCGGCAACAACGGTTGCGGCTTCTGCATCGCCTTCTGTGACTGCTACGCAGACCGACACCGACGCATTTGACAGCCTGTCGGCCAGCACTAACCTCCTGTTCAACGACTTTGATTCCTCGTTGGGGACGTTGACCGGCGTTTTCGCGACGCTCAACTATTCGGCAACCGTCAATGACCTGGCGTTGGTCACGTCCGGTGATGACACGGCTGTTGGCAGCCCGACCCCGCTGACCGCAACCGCAACAACGACGCTCTGCGGAACCGGGTTGCTTGCTGGATTGTTCGCGGCTGGTAACGTTACGACGCCTGGTTTTGTCGGTTACAGCTGGTCCCGCAAATGTCGTTGGAACCCAGACCGCAACGAACCTTACTTCTTCGGACTCCCTGTTGAATCCGCCGATCGACCTTTCTGGCTTTATCGGCGGCGTAGACAGCATTTCGCTGGTTCTTGCCGAAAGTGGCACGCAGGGCGGGTCTGTGCCGTCCACCGTGTTTACCAGCAACGGTGGCAGCGCCAACGGTGCTGTCTCGATTTATTATGAGTACACCCCCACCGTGGACCCTTCTCCTGTCCCGGAGCCTGCATCAATGTCGCTGCTGGGCGCCGGTTTGGTCGGACTGGGCACGATCATTCGCCGCCGTCGCCGTAGCTGAAGCCTCGTCAGCTTTCAGAATGCAAGCGGCGGCCCCTCACGGGGCCGTCGTTTTCGTTTGTGCGGTTCTCACGGTCTGATCGGCAGGTTGATCCAGCTCGGCGGGGCGGCCACGCCGGCGAAAGGCGCGAATGAGATGGCCAGGATGTCGTAGATCGCGCGTTTGAACGGGGGCGCCAGCGAGGGCAGTTCCACAAGCTCGGCCCAGCGCCATGCGTCGAATTCAGGATGCGGATCGGCGTCCAGGCGTATCTCCGTGTCCGCACCCAGAAAGCGCAGGGCGAACCAGCGCTGGCGCTGGCCGCGGTAGCGGCCGCCGAGGGCTTTGCCGAGCAATTCAAAGGGAAGGTCGTAGGTCAGCCAGTCCGGGTGTTCGCCAATGACCTCGGCATTGCCGGTGCCGATCTCCTCGGCCAGTTCGCGCAGCACCGCGCCGCGCGGATCCTCACCTTCGTCGATGCCGCCTTGCGGCAATTGCCAGCCGCCGGGGGCGCCCTCCGCATTGGGCAGGTCGGCGCGGCGAGCGACGAAGACGCGGCCGAGTCGGTCGAACAGCACCGCACCGACATTTGGGCGATAGGGCAGGGCGGCGAATTCGGGTGGGATCATTGGGTCACGTGGTCTCGAAGTCAGGGATGGGTGGTGGGGGCAGGCGGGCGGGCCAACGCGCTCACTGGCGTCAGGACGAAGCCGCGTTGTGACAGGCCGGTGGCCCAGCTGGCAATCCGTTCCATCGTCACCGGCGCGGGCTCGTCCACCAGGCCGAGGGCGCTGCCACGGTCTCGAGCGGTTTGTTCGAGGACGGCGAGTTTGGCGTCGACCTGGGTACGCAAGGCAGGTTCGTCGATCACCAGATCCACGGCGCGGCCGAAAGCCGGACCGGTGCCGGGCGATCTGTCCGCACCAGGGCGGGCCGGGCGGGGGTCGATATACAGCAGGCCCCTTGCGGCCAACTCGTCCAGAACCGGCCCCATCTGATCGGCGGCGGCAGCGAAGCGTTCGCCGTGCAGCCGTCCCAGCGCCCCGGTGGCGCCGACATAGCCGGAAATACGCGACAATGCCCAGTCCAGTCGCTGGGCGTTTGCCGCCGGAGTTGCGCCGGTCAGCAGGGCGAAATTGCCGGCGTCGTTCAGCGGCGCGTTCTGCGGTTCTAGCGGCAGGGCGATCAGGCTTTCATGCCCATGCGCGCGGGCCAGGGCCAACAACCCGTCCGGCTTCACGGCATATGGGGAAAAGGCCAGCGAAACGGCGGCGGGCAGGGTACGGATGGCGTCCTCGCTGTCCTGGCCGGACATGCCGATATCGGCGACCAGCACGGCGATATGCGGGCGGGCATCCGACGGATCGAAGCCCGCGGCATAGACCCGCATCGGCATACGTCCATCCGGTGCGACGCGCGGCAGGCTGGCGGCAGGGTCGGCCTGCATGGGTTCCAGCAACGCCGGATCAGGTGGGACGATCGCCGCTCCGGCCGCGGGCGGTGGTGTCACCGCGGCCAAGGCAGACCGCTGGGTCGAGGCGGGCTGGGCTGCCGCCGGTTGCGCCGGTGCCGGCGTGGCTGCGACGACCGGCGGCTGTGGCGGCCCCAGCAGCTGTAACGTGACCGCGCCAGCCGCCAGGATCACCAGCACCGTCCCCCAGAAAAATCCGAGGGCGCGGAGCACGCCGGTCAGTTCGCGGCTTGCTTGACCGGCATGGCCTGCAGAACCCTCAGCGCCTGCTGCAGCTGGAAGTCGGTTTCCGGCTTGTTCGGGTCGAAGGCCGGGAAACCTTCGGGCGGCAGCTTGGGAATGTCCTTGGCGACTGCCGGCAGATCGGTGCGCGGCGTATCGGCCGGCGCCGGCGTGCCGCCGGTGTTGCTGATGGCACCCTTCAGCTCCGCCTCACGCTCGGGCACGTAATGCGGCGGCTCCACACGGGCGGACTGCACAGCGACATCCGGGGAGATGCCCAGCCCCTGGATGGAACGGCCGGACGGAGTGTAGTAACGCGCCGTGGTCAGCCGCATGGCACCGTTGCCAGGCAGCGGGATGACTGTCTGGACGCTGCCTTTGCCGAAGCTGCGCGTGCCCACCAGGATGGCGCGATGATGGTCCTGAAGCGAACCGGAGACGATTTCAGCGGCCGAGGCGGTGCCCCCATTGATCAGCACCACCATCGGCAGGCCATCGGTGATGTCGCCATTCCTGGCGTCCCAGCGCTGGCTGTCTTCGGGGTGCCGGGCGCGGGTGGACAGAACCTCGCCCTTATTGATGAAATCGTCGGCGACATCGACGCCATGATCCAGCAGGCCGC
>DASXIW010000186.1:0-3769 GCA_036497785.1 Acetobacteraceae bacterium
CGACTGCCGCTTCGGCCTCACCACGCCGGATCGCCTCGACGCCGAGCTGGATCGCAGTCGCACCCGACGCACAGGCCGTGGATGTGGCGACCGGGGATCCCTTGGTGCCGAACCGGGCCGCGAGCGCCTCCGCCACCGAGCCGAACAGGAAACGTTCGTAGAAGCGGCTGAACTTTCCGGTGCCGGCAGCACGCAGTAGATCGTCGTAGGTCACCGTCTGGTTCGCCCCGGAGACGGCGGCCATGGCGATGCGCTGCGGCCACTCCATCTCCACCGGCGGCAGCGCCAGGAACATTGGCCCGGGAAAATCTCCCACCGTTCCGATGCCGGCTTCGGCGATGGCCTCCTCGATGGCGAATTCGGCGATGCGCTCTGACAGCGCAGGCGCCGACACCTCATCGACCGGCACGAAATCCACCGTGCCGGCGATGGTGGTGCGCAGGCCATGTACCGGGAACCGGCTGATGCGACGGATGCCGGAGTGCCCGGCGGTGAGCTCGCGCCAGTTGTCCTGCGTGCCGTTTGCCAGCGAGGTCAGCACGCCGGCGCCGGTCACCACGACGACAGGCCGGCCGTAACTGTCGATGTCGGAACCTGCCATGCCGGCCTCCCAGGACTAGTCGCGAATCAATCGAATCAGGTTTTGCAGGCACGCACCTCTTCTCGTCATACGCGCACCTCTTCTCGTCATCCCCGCGAAAGCGGGGACCCAGGCTGCAACTAGGTCCCCGCTTTCGCGGCGATGACGCGAAGTGCGGAAGGCTAGTCGCAACTGAAGCATTCAATTCGCCGCGCGTCCCTAGGCTACCTCGACCACGGCCAACGACTCGCCCCGCCAATGGCCCCACGATGTCACCAGCACCTGGCGAAGCTCCGCCGCCATCGGCGCTTCCAGTGCCGCCGTCTCGAGCGGGGCGAACAGGCGGCCCCGCGACAGCGCCATCGCCGCCAACGCGAGATTGGCGAGAAACGACGGCTCCAGCGAGTGGCCGAACGCCGTCGCGGCGCCGCGCACCGGCAGGCCAAGACCGTTCAGGAATTCCGCCTCCTCGGCCGTCGCCGCGGGCACGCCCGACGCACCGGAGATCACCGCCGCATGCGCGGGATCAATGTGACGGCGCATCGTATCGAACTGCCGCGCCGCATTGGCCGTCGCCTCGCCTGGCCGCCGGCGGCTGCGGTCGGTGGCAATTGCCGCAACATGCGCCAACGCGGAGGCGCCGCGCGATGCCGCGTGCGCGCGGCTCTCGATCACCAGGAAGCAGCCGACCGTACCAAGTACCATCCCGCCGCCTGCCGCCTGGCGCTGCCAGACACCGGCAAAGGGCCGCTTCCACAGCTTCTGCCCCATCTCGTAGTGCAGCAGCACTTCGGGCCGTTGTGCATTGTAGGAGCCGCCGATCAGAAACAGCTCGCCCTGTCCCGCGGCGATGCGCGCGCAGGCGATGCGCACCGCGTCGGCGCCGGATGCCTCCTCGCCCATGAAGGTGCGTGAGGACCCCACAACCCCGTGCACGATCGATATGTTGCCGGCCAGCAGGTTGGAAAGCTGGGCAAGGAACAGCGTCGGGCGCAGATCGGACAGCAGGTGCTCGTTCAGAAAGGCGCCCGGATCCGCGGCGGAGGGCAGAGCGGACAGGATCGCGGCGTCCACCGCATAGTCGCGCTCACCACCGCCGGCGGCCACGATCATGTCCATGCGTGACAGCAGTTCGGCGTTGCCCTTCACGCCGGCAGACTCAAGCGCCAACCCGGCGGCATAGACGCCGATGCGCTGCCACGGCTCCATCTGCCGCTGATCGCCGCGCTTGGGGATCTGCCGGTCGAGTTCCAATGCCGTCATCGGATGCACCGGCCATGGCGCATACGTCGCCGCATCGACCACCGGGGAAAAACCGCCGTCGCGGTTCAGTGCCGCCCAGTGCGCCTCCACCCCTTCGCCAAGGCAGGAGATCAGGCCGACGCCGGTGATCATCGCATCCCGTTGGGCATCCCGTTGGGCATCCCGTTGGGCATCGCGCGGGCTAGCCATCCAGCAACGCCTCAGGCACCGCGATGCGACGCGCGGTTTCCAGCATCTGCGCGCGGAGAATCTCGTTGGGGAAGGGCACCACGCGGTAGGTGATTTCCGCGTCCGCGACCTTCTTGCCACCGGAGGCGATGCTGCCCGCCGCCATCGCGTAGCCGGACCCGTCGTGCAGCAGGCGTGCCTCGACCTGCAGCGCCTGCCCGGGCACCACGAAGGCGCGCAGCTTCGCCTCCTTCACCTGGGCCAGGAACGGCATGCGCTGGAACCGCAGCATCGCCAGGACCAGCCACCCGCCGGTCTGCGCCATCGCCTCGATCATCAGCACGCCGGGTAGGATGGGATGGCCGGGAAAGTGGCCCTCGAACACCGGGCTGGCCTCGGGCACCAGGCAATCAGCGCGCACGGTCCGTGCCGCCGGATCGAGCTCGGCGATCCGGTCCACCATCTGGAAGTATTCGAGGCGCATTCCCGCTCAGGCTGCCTTCGCCGTCACCAATTGGTCGATGTTGGCGCAGAGGTCCTTCAGGACGAAGTACTGGTCGGACGAGACCGTTCCCTCGTTCACTTCCTGCGTCCACTGCTCGAGCGGCATCTTGATGCCGAACGCCTTGTCGATGGCGAAGGCGACGTCCAGGAAGTCCAGGCTGTCGATGCTGAGGTCGTTGATCGCGTGGCTTTCCGGCTTGATCTTTTCGAGCGGTATGTCGCACGTTTCGGAAATGATTCCAGCGACGGTTTCAAAAGTCGACGGCATCGGTCATTCCCTGCAGCGGCGGGCCGGCACTAACACCGCGGCAGATGAGCCGCAAGGGCCAGCCCGGCTGACGCGTCGCCCCGCGGCTATACCCAGTGGGCCTGATGCCAGACCCAGCCGGATGCCGTCCGCTCCCAGAAGCCCGGCATCCAGAGGTCGCTGTGGCCGGCGCGCGTCACGAATTCGCCCGGCGACCAGACAAAGGAGGTTCCGGTCCAGTCCCAGTGCCCGGGCTGCCAGATCAGGGGCGTCGCGCTTGCCGGCGGAAGGGGTATGGTCTCGGCAACCGGAGGCGGCGGCACGGCCGGAGGTGGGGTATCCGGCACGCAACCGGCCAGGGTCCACGCGGCGCCGAGCAGTGCGGCGGCGATGGCTGGGTGCTTCATTCGGGTCGGTGCCTCCCTGGCGTATTTGCGCGAGCAGACAATTGTGCACATTCGCCCGCCGTTTCCCATCTCGAATACCATCGGTCAGGCCGGCAGCAGGATGGTGGCGACCGCCTGAGCGGCAATTCCTTCGCCGCGTCCGGTGAAACCAAGTTTCTCCGTCGTCGTCGCCTTCACCGAAACGCGCGAGGCGTCGACCCTGAGGATCCCGGCCAGGCGCGCTGCCATGGCGGCGGCGTGCGGCGCGATTTTGGGGCGCTCGCAGATCAGGGTGACATCGGCGTTGGCGAGCACACCCCGCCTGGCGGCAATGCGGCCGGCGGCGTGGGCAAGAAACCGCGCGCTGTCGGCATCCTTCCAGGCCGATTCGGTCGGCGGAAAATGCCGACCGATATCGCCCTCGGCCATTGCGCCGTAGATCGCATCGCACAGCGCATGAATGCCGACATCGGCGTCCGAATGACCGGCCAGACCCTTGTCGTGCGGGATCGGGATACCGCAGAGCACGAGCCGCCGCCCGGCCTCCAGCACATGAACGTCGAAGCCCGTGCCGACGCGGGGTATCATTGTGTCGATCATGGCGCGCTCCAGCCGGCGCAG
>DASXIW010000187.1:0-26699 GCA_036497785.1 Acetobacteraceae bacterium
CCCGCATCGTCGATGGCAGCGCGCCCGATCACTCCGCACCGGTCAATGTGCTGGTCGAGGACGGCCGCATCCGGGAAGTCTCGGACAAGCCGATCGCCGCGGCGAGCGCGCGGGTGATCGCCCTGGGCGGGCGCACGCTGATGCCCGGGCTGATCGACTGCCACGTGCATATCGTGGCCATCGTCGCGGGCCTCGGCCTGAACGCCACCCTGCCTGATTCCCTGGTTGCCGCCCGTTCGATCAAGCTGCAGCGCGAGATGCTGATGCGCGGCTTCACCACGGTGCGCGACGTGGGCGGCGCCGATCACGGCCAGGTGGTTGCCTCTGAGGAAGGCACGGTGCTCGGCCCGCGCCTGATCATCAGCGGCAAGGCGCTCAGCCAGACCGGCGGGCATTGCGATTTCCGCGGCCGTTTCAACGCCGCCCCCAACCCGTTCAGCACGCGCCTCGGCAGCTTGGGCCGGCTGTGCGATGGCGTGCCGGAGGTACGCCGCGCCGCGCGCGAGGAGATCAAGGCGGGTGCGCGTTTCATCAAGATCATGGCCAATGGCGGCGTTGCCTCGCCCACCGATCCCATTCATTTTCTCGGCTTCGCGCGTGAGGAAATTCAGGCGGCGGTGGAGGAGGCGGAAAATGCCGGCACCTATGTCTCCGCCCATCTCTACACCGATGCCGCCATCCGCCGCGCCGTGGAATGCGGCGTGCACTCGCTGGAACATTGCAATCTGATCGAGGCGGACACAGCGCGTTTCGCCGCGGGCCGGGGCGCCTTCGCGGTACCCACGCTGGTGACCTACGACAAGCTGTCCGAGGAGGGCGAGGCGTTGGGCATCGGGCCTGAAGCCGTGGGCAAGGTGGATAATGTGCGCCTCGCCGGCATGAAGTCGCTGGAGATCATGCGCGATGCCCGCCTCACAATGGCCTATGGCACCGATCTGCTGGGCGACATGCATCGCCACCAATCCGAGGAGTTCGTCATTCGCGGCCGCGTGCTGCCGGCGCAGGAGGTGATCGCCTCGGCCACCTCCATCGCCGCTCGGCTCTGCCGGATGGAAGGTCAGATCGGCGTGATCGCGCCCGGCGCGCATGCCGATCTCATTGTGGTCGACGGCAACCCGCTCGCGGATCTGAGCCTTTTGACGGGGCAGGGGCGCCATATGCCCCTGGTCATGAAAGCCGGTGTTCTGGTCAAGGAAACGGCGTTCGGCTGATCCTTCGCTCACGCAAGGAATTCGCCATGGCATCCTCGATGGCGGTCGCGTCGCGCTCGCCGGCGCGGCAGGGGACCTGCTCGCCGACGAGCGTGCCGCACGCCTCAACCGGTGAAATACACCAGCCTGCGCGTGGCCAGATCCACCGTCACGGAATCGTCCGGCGTCTTGGCCCCCGGGCCATCGCTCGCCGGATGGTATTCGATGCGCAGCTGCGCCTCGTTCACGACGATGCGCAGATAGCCGTAATCCTGGTCGTCATAGCTCTCCAGCACCACCTGGTCGGCATGCGCGCTTGCCGCCTGGATCACCGTGCGCGCGCGCAGCGTCGGCTCGCCGCGCCGGGTCAGATGTGCGATCCCGTGCCCGCCATTGCCGGCGACGAGATAGGGGATCTGGAATTTCCCATGGGTCCGGGTCAGGCGCTGATAGTTATGCGCGTGGCCGGATAATACCGCGTGGGGCCATACGCCGGTCTGCGTGCAGATCTCGTCGATCTGCGCGAGCATGTCGATGCTCCAGCCATGCTTGCTGCCGGCGGTGTAGGCGGGATGGTGATGGGCGATGATCAGCGCGCCGCTGAACTTCTGATGCTTTACCCGGGTCAGCGCCGCCTTCAGATAGTCCAGCTGCGACGTGCCGATCGTGTCGTTGGCGATCACGCCGGGGTCTTCCAGCGTGTTGCTGTACAGCGTCAGAATGCGCAGGAACGGCGCCTCGAAGGTGAAGAACACGCCGGGCTGGATCTGTGCGGTGCGCGACAGAGCGCCCGCTTCCGGCGCCACCACGAACTGCTCCTGGCAGAAATTTTCCAGGAAGGCTTGCAGCGTCGGCGCGTTGTCGCCTGGGGCGACCATGCCGTCGTGGTTGCCGGCCAGGGCGATGATCGGCGCTGGATAGTCCCGGTACGGATCGTAGAATTGGTCGTAGTAATACTTCGCCTCGCCGAAGCTGTAGATCACGTCGCCCAGATGCAGGAAGAACAGCGGGATCTCGTTTGCCTCGCTCTCCTGGAAATCGCTCACCATCTTGTCCGCGACCAGGCTCTGCGACTCCGGCCCGCGTGTGTTGCCGGTATCGCCGACGCAGTGGAACACGATCTGTCCAGCGGCCAGGATCGGCTTGTCGGCGTCCTCGCGGTCGAGCACCTGCGCCAGCGTCAGTCGCGGTTCCGGCAGGCCGCGCGGCGCGGGAAAGGGCAGCGGCGCCAGTTTGTGCTCGCGGTTCAGCGCGTCGATCGTCTTGTAGGCGGGGTTGTCCGATGGATGCCGCACCAGGAATTTGCGCGGGTCCGCCGTCGGCACGGGCTGAGCGAAGACCGGCTTGCCGATCGTCTCCACGGCGGTGTTATCCAGCTCCGGTGTGGCAGGGGGCCGCTTCGGCTGGGGATTTTGGGGGCGTCGCGTCATATCGTTCTCCCTGGGGTTGGCGTAAGGCGGGAGAGTCCGATTTCGCACCGGGTCGGCACATGCCGGACATTGTGAAGATTTTCCGACGTAACAACCGGATGTAACAACCACTTGGCAGCGGCCGGCCGGCAGATCCGCGCGCAAACCCATTGATCCCTGGCCGTTCCTAGCCCAGATACCGGGGCCACGCGTTCCGTAGGCAGGTCCATCTCGCCATGCATTACATTTCCACCCGCGGGCAGGCGCCCGTGCGCGATTTCGCCGGTGTGCTGCTGGCCGGCCTGGCCGAGGATGGCGGGCTGTACGTGCCGGAGAGCTGGCCCGTCTTCGCGGCGGCCGATTGGCGCGCCATGCGCGGCCTGCCCTATGCCCAGCTGGTGGCCAGGGTGATGCAGCCTTTCGTCGGCGATTCCGTCCCCTTCGCCACGCTCCAGACGCTGGCCGCCGAGGCCTATGCCGGCTTCGGCCATCCCGCCGTGGCCCCGCTGGTCCAGCTCGACACGGGGCTGTGGGCGCAGGAGTTGTTTCACGGCCCCACGCTCGCCTTCAAGGACATGGCCATGCAGCTGCTCGGTCGGCTGTTCGACCATGTGCTGACCGCGCGCAACCAGCGCATCACCATTGTCGGCGCCACCTCCGGCGACACCGGCTCGGCTGCCATCGAGGCGTTCGCCGGCCGCGCCCGCGTGGATATCGTCATCCTCCATCCGGATGGCCGCACCAGCGAGGTGCAGCGCCGGCAAATGACCACGGTGGACGCGCCGAACGTCACCAATATCGCCGTGGATGGCAGTTTCGACGATTGCCAGGATCTGGTGAAGGCGATGTTCTCCGACGCGGATTTCCGGACGGAGATGAACCTCTCGGCGGTCAACTCCATCAACTGGGCCCGCATCGCCGCCCAGATTCCCTATTACGTCGCCGCCGCCCTGGCCCTGGGCGCGCCGGAGCGCGAGGTCGCGTTCAGCGTGCCGACCGGCAATTTCGGCAATGTGCTGGCCGCCTGGGGCGCCCGCCGGATGGGCCTGCCCGTCGCCCGGCTGGTTGTCGCTTCCAACCGCAACGACATCCTCGCCCGCTTCCTCGCCAGCAACGACATGACCCTCCGGCCCGTGGAGCCAAGCCTGTCGCCCAGCATGGACATCCAGGTCAGCTCCAATTTCGAGCGCCTGCTGTTCGGGCTGCTGGACCGCGACGGAGCCGCCACGCAGGCCGCGATGACCGCTTTCCGCACCACGGGCCGTATGCCGGTGCCGGAAGCCGCCTGGAAGCGCGCCACCGCCGTGTTCCACCCCTTCCGGCTGGACGACGAGGGCACATTGGCCGAAATCCGCCGCCTTTATGCCGGCCAGGGCTATCTCGCCGATCCGCACAGCGCCATCGCGATTGCCGGCGCCCGGGCACTGGCCTGTCAGCACGGCGTGCCCAGCATTGCCATGACGACCGCCCATCCCGCAAAATTCCCGGACGCGATGGAGCGGGCGACCGGAATTCGCCCCCCTCTGCCACCACGCCTTGCCGACCTATATAAGCGTCACGAGAAATTCACCCGTGCACTCCGCGACCTTGGCGCGATCGAGGCCCTGGTCCGTGCCACCGTCCTGAGGAATGCCGCATGACCGATACGCCGGACGCCATCCGCGTCACCAGCCTGCCCTCGGGCCTGACCGTCGTCACCGAGCGCATGGATCGGGTGGAGACCGTGTCACTGGGTGCCTATGTCGCCACCGGCACCCGCCATGAGACCGCCGAGGAGAACGGCGTCTCGCATTTCCTCGAACATATGGCCTTCAAGGGCACAGAACGCCGCAGCGCCACCGCCATTGCCGAGGAGATCGAGGCGGTGGGCGGCCATATCAACGCCTACACGGCGCGCGAGCAGACCGCCTATTATGTGAAGGTGCTGAAGGAAGACACGGCCCTGGGTGCCGACATCATCGGCGACATCCTGACCCACTCCACCTTCGATCCCGACGAGCTGGAGCGCGAGCGCGGCGTGATCCTGCAGGAGATCGGCCAGGCCAACGACACGCCGGACGACATCATCTTCGACCATTTCCAGGAAAAGGCCTATCCGGACCAGCCAATGGGGCGCCCGGTGCTGGGGACGGAAGAGGGCATCCGCGCCATGAAGCGCGACACGCTGATGAGCTACATGCGCCGCCACTACGCCGCCTCCAACACCGTCATCGCGGCCGCCGGCAATCTGGACCACGACCATTTCCTGGATCTGGTGCAGACCCATTTCGCTGATCTTCCACTTGACCCCGCCCCTGGCGTGATGCCCGGCCGCTATGAGGGGGGCGAGTTTCGCGAAGCGCGGGATCTGGATCAGGTGCACATCGTCCTGGGCTTTCCGGCCGTCGCCTATGGCGACCCGGAATATTACCCCTCGATGATGCTCTCCACTTTGCTGGGCGGGGGCATGTCCTCGCGCCTGTTCCAGGAGATCCGCGAGAAGCGGGGCCTCGTCTATTCCGTCTATTCGTTCACCGCGCCCTATGTGGATGGCGGCCTGTTCGGCATCTATGCCGGCACCGGCGAGAGCGAGGCGGCTGAGCTGATGCCCGTTACATTGGACGAACTCCATAAGGTGCAGACCGGCGTCACCGAAGCCGAACTGGCCCGCGCCCGCGCCCAGGTGAAGGCCTCCCTGCTGATGTCGCTGGAGAGCACTGGCAGCCGTTGCGAACAGCTCGCCCGGCAGATGCAGATCTTCGGTCGCGTTGTTCCCACCGCCGAGACCGTCGCCAAGATCGAGGCGGTGACCATCGACGAGGTGCAGCGCACCGCCGCCCGCATCTTCCGCGCCGCCCCCACGCTCGCCGCCATGGGGCCCGCCGGCCGCGTGCCGGGCCTGCCGATCATCACCAACCGTCTGGCGGCGTGATGAACAGCCCCCTTCCAGCCTCCGTCGACCTGCTTTCCGACCTGATTGACCGTGCCCGCGCCGCCGGGGCGGACGCCGCCGACGCGGTGCTGGTCGCGGGCACCTCGCTCTCCGTCGCGCGCCGTCTCGGCCACACCGAGCATCTCGAACGCGCCGATGGCAGCGATCTTGGCCTGCGCGTCTTCGTGGGCAAGCGCTCGGCCATCGTCTCCTCCACCGCCATGGACCCGGCCGGCTTCGCCCAGCTGGCCGAGCGCGCCGTCGCCATGGCCTGCGTGGTGCCGGAGGACCCCTACGCCGCCCTGGCCGACGAAGCCGCCAGCCCCGGCGAGACGGATCTCGACCTCGATGACGGCGTGGAGCCCGATGCCGCCAGCCTGATCGCCCGCGCCTCGGCCGCCGAGGAAGCGGCGCTGGCGGTGGCCGGCATCACCAATTCCGAGGGGGCGGAATCCGGCTATAGCCACACCGAGATCGTGCTGGTCACGTCCGCGGGCTTCGCCGGCCGCTATACACGCAGCAGCCATTCCCTCTCCGCCACCGCGCTGGCGGGGGAGGGGACCGGGATGCAGCGCGACTACGACTATTCCTCCACCGTCCATCTGACGGATCTCGAGGACGCAGCAGCCATCGGCCGCTCCGCCGGCGACCGGGCCATTGCCCGCCTCAATCCCAACCGCCCCAAGACCACGCGCCTGCCGGTCGTGTACGATCCCCGCGTCGCCTCCAGCCTGCTCGGCCATCTCGTGGGCGCCATTAACGGCGCCGCCGTGGCGCGCGGGACCAGCTTCCTGAAAGACCGCATGGGCGAGCGCATCTTCGCGCCGGGCATCACCATCATCGACGACCCGCGCCGTCCGCGCGGCCTGCGCTCCCGCCCTTTCGACGGCGAGGGTGTGCCCACCGCCCGCCGCGCCATCGTCGAGGACGGGGTGCTGACCACCTGGCTGCTGGACAGCCGCAGCGCCCGCCAACTCGGCCTGCGCACCACCGGTCATGCCGGCCGTGGCACCTCCGCCCCGCCCGCGCCGGGCGCCACCAACCTCTACCTCGCCGCCGGCACGCCGACTCCGGCGGAACTGATGGCCGACATCGCCGAGGGATTCTACGTCACCGAACTGATCGGCATGGGCGTGAACGGCGTCACCGGCGATTACAGCCGTGGGGCCGCCGGCTTCATGATCCGCAACGGCGCCCTGGCCGAGCCGGTCGCGGAGGTCACCATCGCCGGCACGCTGCCGGAGATGTTCGCCCACATGACGCCCGCCAACGACCTGCGCTTCCGGCGGGGCACGGACGCGCCGACGGTGCGAATCGAAGCCATGACGCTGGCGGGGAGCTGAGCTTCTTATTTCGCGTTCGCCTGCGCACCATGTATAAGCGCCGCAATTAGAGGAGCGAGTATTCCATGCGCCGCACCGGCTTCTTGGCCGCAGCATTGCTGGCCCTCGCTTTGACCCTCGCCCCGGGGCTCGCCTTCGCGCGCGCGGGCGGTGGGGGTTCCATGGGCAGCCGTGGCGGCATGACCTTCTCCGCTCCACCCGCCACCCGCACCTCGCCCGGCGGTGCCGCGCCATTCGAACGCAGCCTTACCCAGCCCTCCTCGCCCTCCTACGCCCCCGGTTACCAGCAGCCAGCCTTCGGCGGCCGGTCGCCCCTCATGTCCGGCCTGTTCGGCGGCCTGCTCGGCGCCGGAATTGGTGGCCTGCTGTTCGGTGGCGGCCTGTTCCACGGTATTAGCGGGTTCGGTGGCCTGCTCGGCTTCCTGATCCAGATCTTCCTGATTGTCATGGTGATCCGCTTCGTGCTGCGCCTGGTGTTCCGCCAGCCCGCCATGGCCGGCCCCGGTGGGCTGTTTGCCCGCACGGGCATGGGCGGCGGCATGGGGGGCATGATGCCCGGCGGCGGCGGGGGCGGCGCTGTCCAGCCCATCACCATTACCCAGGCCGACTACCAAGCCTTCGAACAACTCCTGCAGGGTGTGCAGTCTGCATGGTCGGCGCAGAACATCGCCGCCCTCCAGGCCGTCGCCACGCCGGAAATGGTCAGCTATTTCGCCGAGCAACTGGGCGAACAGACCAGCCGCGGCGTACGCAACGTCATCAGCGCCGTGCATCTGGACCAGGGCGACCTCGCCGAGGCCTGGGCCGAACCGGGCCGCGAATACGCCACGGTCGCGATGAAATTCTCGATGATCGACGTCACCGTGGACCGCGCTGGCCACGTCGTCGATGGCGATCCGAATATGCGGACCCAGGCCACTGAAATCTGGACCTTTTTGCGGGCCCCTGGCGGAAGATGGGTGCTCAGCGCCATTCAGCAGGCACGCTGACGCATGGCCCTGTGCTGCCGACCGCTGTGAATCGGCGGCGCCCAACGCCACATTCCATCGCATGAACCGACGCACCCTCCTCATCCTGCCGCTGCTGCCCCTGCTCACCGCCACGGCCCAGGCGCAAGCCCTCGTGCTGACCGCGCAGGACCAAGCCGATCTCGCCCGCATCGAGGCGTATCTGAACGCTCTGCACACGCTGAAGGCGCGCTTCCTGCAAGTTGCGCCGAACGGGGCCACCTCGACGGGCACCGCCTGGATCCAGCGGCCGGGACGGCTGCGCTTCGAATATGCCCCGCCGACCCCGCTGCTGCTCGTGGTCGGCTACGGGCAGGTGTCGTTCTACGACAGCCAACTCCAGCAAACCAGCCACTACCCGCTCAGCGTCACCCCGCTCAGCATTCTGCTGGCCGACAACATCAAGCTCTCCGGCAACGTCACCGTCACCGGCATCAGCCGCCAACCCGGGCAGATCCAGGTCACGCTGGTGCGCACCTCATCGCCCGGCGACGGCACCCTGACCCTGATCTTCGCCGATTCGCCGCTCGCCTTGCGCCAATGGGCGGTGGTCGACGCGCAGCGCAAGGAAACCCAGGTTTCCCTGTTCAACGTCGAACTCGGCGGAACCTTCGACCAGAAGCTGTTCACCTTCGTCGATCCCTCCCTCCTCGGGCAATAGCCTGCCCGGGCCGGTCCCCATCCAACGGGAACGGCGAGCCCCGGCAAAAATAGGGCGATGCAACGGATTGTCTTCATTTTGTCGCGATTCGCGGCGATAGTATGAATCGGTAAGTCTTCCTGACCCGATGGCATGCGTGACATGAAACCTCTGATCGGCATTTCCTGCTGTTCCAAATCGTTCGGCGCCATGGGCATGCCGAACCACGCCGCCTCCGACACCTATGTGCGCGCGACCGATCATGTCGTGGGCGGGGTTCCGGTCCTGGTTCCGGCCAACGGCACCCTCGCCGATATTCAAACCCTGCTCTCGCGCCTGGATGGCATCATCCTCACCGGTAGCCGCTCCAACGTGCAGCCTTCGCTTTATGGCGGCCAGCCGCACGCCGAGGGCACACCCGAGGACGCCCAGCGCGACGCCGTCACCCTGCCGCTGATCCGCGCCGCGCTGGCAGCGGGCCTGCCGGTGCTGGCGATTTGCCGCGGCTTCCAGGAACTGAACGTCGCCCTGGGCGGCACCCTCCACCAGCGCCTGCAAGACCTGCCGGACCACATGGACCACTCCACCCCGATGCAGCCCAACCCCCGCGTGCGCACCGGCAAGGCCCATACCGTCCGCCTCGCGCCCGGCAGCTGGCTGCACCGCGTCGCCGGCGCCAGCGAAATCGCCGTAAACTCGCTGCACAACCAAGGCATTGACCGCCTTGCCCCGGGCCTGGTGGTCGAAGGCGTCGCCCCGGACGGCACCATCGAAGCCGTGCGCGCTTTGTCCCCTGGCTTCGCCATCGGCGTGCAATGGCACCCCGAATATGACTGGCAAACCGACACTGTCTCGCGTCGTATCCTCGAACGGTTCGGGGAAGCGGTCATGGAGCGGCTCGCTGGGCCGGCTCGGGTGGCTTCGGCGGCAGATTAAGGCAAGGCGAGAGCTCTGCCCTCGACCCGGTCAAGGCGGAGCCTTGACAATCCTGGACACTTTTGCCTGCGCCGCAGGCCATCTGTCCCGCGACTGCACGCAACTCAGTGCTGTCGCGATAAGTTTTGGGCTTCGCCGCTCCCCGCACCGAAATGTGTGGTTTTCACCTGGAAGGCGGCCGACGCAACCAAGAGAGAATCGGATTCTCAAGGCTCTGCCTTGAGCGGGGTCCAGGGGCAGCGCCACTGGCCTTTCTTCAATCCTTCTTAACCTTCGGCGCCAAATCCAGCTTCAGCGACAATTCCTTCAACCGCGCCGCCGTCACCTCGGCCGGTGCGCCCATCATCAGGTCTTCGCCCTGCTGGTTCAGCGGGAACAGGATCACCTCGCGGATATTCGGTTCATCGGCCAGCAGCATGACAATCCGGTCGATTCCCGGCGCTGAGCCGCCATGCGGCGGCGCCCCGTAGCGAAACGCGTTCAGCATGCCGCCGAACCGCGCTTCCACTTCGGATGCCGGATAGCCCGCGATTTCAAAGGCGCGGATCATGATGTCCGGCCGGTGGTTGCGGATGGCGCCCGAGGACAGCTCGATGCCATTGCAGACGATGTCGTACTGGAATGCTTTGATGGTCAGCGGGTCCTGGCTGTTCAGCGCCTCCAGCCCGCCTTGCGGCATGCTGAACGGGTTATGGCTGAAATCGACCAGCCCGGTTTCCTCGTTCACCTCGTACATCGGGAAATCGGTGATCCAGCAGAAGCGGAACTCACCCTCTGCGATCAGCCCGAGGTCCTGGCCGAGCTTGGCGCGCACCGCGCCGGAGAATTTCGGCGCCTCGTCCTTCTTTCCGGCGGCGAAAAACACGGAATCGCCGGGCTTGACCCCGCAGGCCACGCGAATGGCCTCGGCCCGCTCCGGTTCCAGGTTGCGCGCAATCGGCCCTTTCGGCCCGTCCGCCTCGAACTGGATGTAGCCCAGCCCGCCCGCGCCCTGTTCGCGCGCCCATTCGTTCAGCTTGTCGAAGAAGCTGCGCGGATTGGCCGCCGTGCCCGGGGCCGGGATCGCCCGGATGATCCCGCCGGAGGCGGCGATCTTGGCGAACAGCCCGAAGCCCGAGCCTGCGAAATGCGCGGTCACGTCCGTCACCCGCAGCGGGTTGCGCAGATCGGGCTTGTCGCTGCCGAATTCCAGCATGGCGGTGTCGTAGGGAATGCGCGGGAAGGGCGGCTTGGTCACGCCCCGGCCGCCCGCGAATTCCTCGAACACGCCGGCCATCACCGGCTCGATCGTGTTGAACACGTCTTCCTGGGTGACGTAGCTCATTTCGAAATCGAGCTGGTAGAACTCGCCCGGCGAGCGGTCCGCCCGGCTCGCCTCGTCACGAAAGCAGGGCGCGATCTGGAAATACCGGTCGAAGCCCGCCACCATGGCCAGTTGCTTGAACTGCTGCGGTGCCTGGGGCAGGGCGTAGAATTTGCCGGGATGCAGCCTGGCGGGCACCAGAAAGTCACGCGCCCCTTCGGGGCTGGAGGCGGTCAGGATCGGCGTCTGGAACTCGGTGAAGCCCTGCGCGATCATCCGCCGGCGGATGGAGGCGATCACCCCCGCCCGCAGCATCATATTCTTGTGCACCTTCTCCCGGCGCAGATCGATGAAGCGGTGCTTCAGGCGGATCTCGTCGGGATATTTCTCATCCCCCGCCACCTGCATCGGCAGCACGTCGGCGGCCGACTGCACTGCCACCTCGGCGGCCTTCAGCTCCACCTCGCCGGTCGGCAGGCGCGGATTGACCGTATTGCCCTCGCGCAGCACCACCTCGCCCGTCACGGTGATCACGCTCTCAACGCGCAGGCCGTCCACGGTCTGAAAGGCGGCGCTGCCGGCGGCGAACACGCATTGGGTCAGGCCGTAATGGTCGCGCAGATCCACGAAAAGCAGCCCGCCATGGTCGCGCTTGCTGTGAATCCAGCCGGACAGGCGGGCCGGCTGGCCGGCATCGCTGGCGCGCAACGCGCCACAAGTATGGGTACGATAGGCGTGCATCTGGCGGGTCCCGATCGAAAAGGCGGGGCACACAAACCTGCCGGCACAAGCCATGTCAATCCCGTCCGATGTCGCCATGTACCCTGCAACCCGCCTTCCGGTCCCCGCGCGGGGCGTGTAGAAGCCAATGCATGCCGAAAACGAACCGGGCGGAGTTCCCGCTACCTGTCCTGATTTCCAGCACCGCCGAACTCGACGCGCTCTGCACCCGCCTGCGTGCCGTGCGGTTTGTGACCGTCGATACCGAGTTCATGCGCGAGCGCACCTATTGGCCCGAGCTATGCGTGGTCCAGCTGGCCAGTGACACCGAGGTGGCCGTGGTGGACGCGCTCGCGCCGGGCATCGATCTCGCCCCGCTCGGCGCCCTGCTGGCCGACACGGCGGCGGAGAAAGTGTTCCACGCCTGCCGGCAGGACATCGAAATCTTCGTCATGCTGTTCGGCGACGTGCCCCGCCCGTTATTCGACACGCAGGTGGCGGCCATGGTGGCCGGCTTCGGCGACCAGGTCGGCTATGACGCGCTGGTCTCCTCGCTCACCGGCGGGCAGATCGACAAGGCGCATCGCTTCAGCGACTGGTCCGCCCGCCCGCTCTCGCCTGCCCAGATTGCCTATGCCGCCGCCGACGTCACCCATCTGCGCCGGGTGTATGAGAAGCTGCGCGCCCGGCTGGAAAAGGATGACCGCCTGGAATGGGTGGCCGAGGAAATGGCGCTGCTGGCAGATCCCGCCACCTACCGCCCTGATCCGGAGCATATGTGGGAGCGTCTGCGCCCCCGCACCAATAATCGCCGCCTGCTGGGTGTGCTGCGCGCCATCGCCGCCTGGCGCGAGCGAGAGGCCCAGCGCTCCAACATCCCCCGCCAGCGCATGCTGAAGGACGAGGCGCTGCTGGAAATCGCCGCCATCGCCCCGGACAGCACCGACGCCCTGGCCCGCGCCCGCGGCATCAGCCGCGGCTTCGCGGACGGCAAGATGGGCACGTCCCTGGTGGCCGCCATCGCCGAGGCCAAAGCCCTGCCGGACGAGGCACTGCCGCCCGCACCCCCCAACCGCGATGGCCCCCTCCCGTCGCCCGCTCTGGTCGCGCTGCTGAAAGTCCTGCTCGCGGCGAAATGCGAGACCCACCATGTCGCGCCAAAACTCGTCGCCAGCAGCGACGATATCGACCGTCTCGCCATCGAAGACACCCCGGATGTTCCCGCCCTGCATGGCTGGCGTCACGACGTGTTCGGCGCCGACGCCCTGGCGCTGAAGGCAGGGCAGATCGCGGTCGGCGTGGATGGGCGGCGGATCAAGCTGATCCGGGCCTGAAGGGCAGGAAAGACAAAGCTAGAGCATGATGACTTCTGGCCGGCGAAGTCATCATGCTCTAGCCCTAAATTCCTGCCACGAGCTCTTTCTTTTCATCGGCCTGCTGAGGCATGACTGAATCTGGCTGTAGATGCCGCATTACTTCGCGTGCGGAATTTTCCCATGGAACAGGCCGAAACTCTCGCGCCACCTGCGCGCCCCAGGCGGCCAGCCCATCTACATCCTCGATGGTGGCGCGGATCACGCGCAGAGCGTCACCCACATCCTCCGGATCGAAATACCGCGCCAGCGACCCCCCGGCCTCCGGCAAGGACGTTCGATTTGAAATCACGCAGGGCTTGCCGAATGCGAGGCTCTCGGTAACGGGAAGGCCCCAGCCCTCGTACAAGGACGGAAACAGGGTGAAACGGCAGCCACGGTACAGCGCCGCCAACTCGTCATCGTCGGGGTGTGCCACCAGCACAATCTTGCCGTCAAGGGAGTTCGTGTTTTGAAGTCGCTGCATCAGATCCTGGACCAGCCAGCCGACGCTGCCGGCGAACACCAGTGTCCGGACCTTTTCGGCGGGCATTTGTTCAAGCAAATTGCGCCACACGCGGAACAGCAAGGCGTGGTTCTTGCGGGCCTCGATCGTGGAAACGAACAGCACGGAGCTGCCAGGCGCAGGCAGCCTGGACAAGGCCGCTGCCTCGACAGGTGGCGGAAGCTCGTCCAGCGTCCGGGATCGGGCAAATCCGGTCCCGATGGGAATCGGGTGGATCGTGTCGGGCAAGATCAGATCACGCAGCCGCGCATAATCCAGCACGTCATTCGCGGTGGCGCAGGAATTACAGAATATTTTGTCGCATCGCGGCAGCATGCTCTCGATCCAGATTTGGAATGCCTCAGCATGCTTCCGCTCGAACCATTCCGGCCGCCGCACCGCAATGATGTCGTGGATCAGCACCGCCACCTGTACGCCATGAATATCCCGTGCCGTGCGGACCATCCGGGCATAGTCCGGGTGCCAGGCCGCGCCGGGGATGAACAACACATCGCCGGCCTGTGGGTCCCATATCGGCTCGGGTTTGCCCTGATGGATGAGTGCATTGAGCGCACCGGCCTGTCGGCGCAGAAATTTCGCCATCGGCAGGCGCAGCCCTTTGGGCAAAAGCCGCCATACCGATCGCAGCCTGGCCTTGAGCACGCCGCGCCAACTGGGCCGGGTAACGCTGGATGCAAGACGGTTAAACAGGGACTCGAGGGATTCCCAGGACGTTTCGACGAAATCTTTGCGCGTCGGGCTATGCCGGACCAAGCGGATGTTCCCCGCCTGACCATAATTCTCGTACAGTGCGCGGCACAGTTCGAACGATAGGCGCTGTATTCCCGTTGGGGTCCGTCCAGTCGAGGCAAACACGAAGACGTCCTCGACATCAATCCAGATTCTCGTAGTCACCGAATCATGCTGAAATACCGAACCGACACGCCGATCGTTAGAATCACGACACAATGCGCCATGCCTAGAGCAGTTTCAGGCAGACCGGAAGCGGTCTGTCTGATAAAATTGCTCGTCAAAAACAAAGAACTGGAGCATGGGGGCTTCGCCTACCGGCTGCGGATTCATCGGCTTGCCACGCTGGGCCAGTATGGGCCCTATTTCGCGCCGAACATCCCGAACAACCCGCGCAGGAAGCCGGGCGTCAACGTGGCCAACGGGTTCACGGAGACGCTGGGATCGCCGCAATCCCCGTGCACGGCGTACGTCGCCGCGAACAGCCCGCCGCCACGTTCCGGGCTGAACATTTTGCCGATCAGCGGAATCTTCCCCGGCAGCGTATTGAAGAAATAGGCCGGCACGATCGTGCCCTGCAAATCGCAATTGCTGTCGCCGACATCCACGCTGCCTTTCGCGGTGGCGCCCAGCGAGGCGCTGAAGGCGCGGGCATCGCTCAATTCCAGCGTATCGCCGGTCAGGCTGAACGGTGCGATCACCTCGTCCACGCCCAGGCCGGGGCCCTGCATCGCCTCGACAACGCCGTACAGCGTCATCGCTTGCAGCAGCTTGGCGACCATCGGCGCGTTGCGTAGCCGGAACGCGCCGATATGCGCCCGCCCGCTCAGCTTGTCGCCGAGCCCCGCGGATGTGCCGCCCGCGCGCGTGTCGTCGTAGCTGCCGGACAGGTCGAGCCGGCCACCCTCCACATCGGAGGTCACATCCAACGCCCGCAGCAACGCCCCCGTATCGGCCACGCTGCCGGACAGCCGGCGGCCGCCCGCAGAAGGCGTGATCGCCACGTCGAACGGGTTGGCAGCACCCGCGTGCCCGCTGAGCCGGGCGGAACGGATGCTGTGGCCGTCGCTCTGGCCGCGCAGCACCACGCCGGTCAGCAGGCCGCCTTGGCTGGTGTGCACGCGGTCGAGCGAAACATCCACCGAGCCCGCGGGCAGGCTACCGTCATCCGACTGTTTTGGCTGCTTGGACTGCTTGCCCGCATCCTTCACCTGGGCGGAAATATCCAGGCTCGGGCCGGCCAGCTTCACCACCCAACCGGTGCCGGAGCTGCCGGGCCAGCGCAGCTCGCCATGCACATCCGTGGTGCTGCCCAAGGTGAGCCGGTCCAGCCGCGCGATGGTTGGCTTACCATCGGCGAAATCCACCTGCCCCCGCATGTCGATCCCGTCGCCGCGCAGGCTCAGCCGGTCGATGCTGGTCAGCTTGTCGTGGTCCAGCAGCAGATGCGTATCGGCCTGCGCGGGCTTGCCCACAGTCTTGGTCCAGGCCAGCGGCGCGAAGCTCAGGCCGGCATTGCCCAGATCGGCCTTCACGCTCACCTCTCCGCGCCCGTCCCGGCGCGTATCCATATTCGCCGTCACGGCGGCGGCGCCGGTCATCAGCCCCGCCACCTCCACGCCGTTCGCCGCCAGCTGTTGCGCGGTCACGTTGGCGGTCACGCCGATCCTCTGCAGCACCTGGCTCGGCGGCCCGCTGCGGAAATCCATGGCCACGTTCAACTGTGCGGGAATCTTCGCCAGCTGCGCGCTGCCTTGCAGTTTCAGCCCGTCATTGCTCGCATCCAGATCGACATTGCCGTGGTCCAGATCGCGCCCGCCCGCAATCCCGCCCAAATGCAAATCGGTCAGGTGCGTGGTTGCATGGATCAGCACGTCGTCTTCCGCGACGTCGGCCTTCAGCGGCAGATGCGTGACGGTCAGATGCCCGGTGATCTGGCCGCTGGGGTCGTGCATGTCCACCGGCCGGCGGCTGAGCAGCTTGATGCGGGGGTTCGTCAGCACGGCGAGCAGATCGGCGACCGGGCCGGCGAGGTCGGCGTCGATATTGGCGAACTGGTTGTTGCCGGCCAGTCCGGTCAGCGTCAGCTTGCCACCGCGTATTGCAACACCCCCCTGCGCCCCGCCGGACTGAAGGCCGGATTTTACCAGGATGTCGATCGTGTCGGAGTCACGGAAGTTCAGCCGGGCCTCCCCATGCTGGATCGGCGGCACCGGCCGCAGCCAGCTCACCGTCAGATCATGGCCGTCCAGCCCGCCGCTGATCGAGGTGGCCTCGATGTCGTCGATGCTGGCGCCCATGCGCAGGCCCAGCGCCACGTGCAGGTTGGTGGCGGTGCCGCTAGTGATGTTCTCGGTGATCCATGGCCGGGTGCCCTTGCCGCCCACGCCCACCGGCCAGAGATGCGGCAGATCAGCGAAGGCCACCTGATCCAGATCGACGGCGAGGTCGGCCAGCATCCCCAGCCCGTCGCGCCGCGCCTGCATGACGGCCTTGGCGATGGTGGGCGTCCCGCCATCATGTCCCAGCATTTCCAGCCGGCTGACGGTCAGATCCAATGTCGATGGTGTGCCGTGCGCCTCCAGCTCCGCCGCCTCGAACGGCAGCACGCCGGCGCCGATCTTCACCACGCCCTTGCCGATATGGGCGGTCGCCTGGACCGTCTTCACCGCCAGATTCGCATCCAGCTCGGCCTGTCCAGATAATGTCACTGGCGCGTTCAGTGCGGAGAGCGAGATCAGCGCCGGCGAAGTGGCGGCGATGCCGGCCGGCTGGATTTCGCTGAGCTGTGCCTGGACCGAGGTGCCGTCGCCTTGCAGCCGGGCCTGCACGGTCAGCGTCGCGTGCTGGTCGCCCAGTGCCAGTGCCACGGTGGTGCGGCCGGTCATCCCGCCCGCGGCGGCGCGCACCAGGTCGATATCGACCTTGGGCGCCCGCCATACCAGGCCGAGTTGCTGGTCATCCACCCTCACCGCGGCGTCGCGTATGTTGATCCGGCGCAGCTGACTCCAGCGCGAGGCCCGGTCGCCCTGGTCGGTCTGCGGCGGCAACGACAGCTCCGTGAGCAGCGAGGACCAGGTTTCCGCCGGCGCCTGCTGATCCGCCGCCTGGTTCCCCGGCTGGTTTGGGCCGGATGCGGCACTCTCGTCCAGGCTGCCGAGATCCAGTCTGACCGCCCCGTCCTGCGCCCGCATCGCCCGCAGCAGTGCCCCGTCCACCTCGATGGCGCGCGGCACGACCCGCCCAAGCAGCAGCCAGCCCAATGACAGCGACACTTCCGCGCGCGGGATGCGGGCGCGGCTGGTGCCCTTCACATCCACCACGGCGATATTGGTCAGGCGCAGATCCAGCGGCCGGTCCACGCCTTTGTTGAAGCCCTCCCAGGCCAGGGCCGCGCTGCCGATGGACAGCCGCGTGGGGCCCTCATCCGCGTTCACCGCCGCCTCCAGCCGGTGCACCAGCCAGCGCAGATCCACCGGCCCCTGCGACAGCCGCCATGCCAGCGCGCCGATGCCGGCCGCCGCCAGCAGGAAGGCCGCGAAGGCGATGTTGGCCAGCAGATGCAGCATCCGCCCGCAAAACGCCGCCGCTTGACCTGCCGCTTTCCTCATGGCCAGCCTGCGTAGCAATGGCGACCATGCAATCGACCCGCAGCCGCCCCCGCAAGGATTGGCTGCATCAGGATTGGCCGCTGCCCGCCGATGCGAATGCGGGGGAGCGGCTTTGCGAACGATTCGCCGATCTCGGTGGCGCCGAGGCGCGCCTGGCGCGCGGCATCGCCCCGCTGCTGCGCTGCCTGGGTGGCAACAGCGCCTATTTGGCCGATCTCGCGGTGCGCGAGGCCGCCAGCCTGCGCGCATTGGCGCAATCCGGGCCGGATGCGGTCGCCGCGCGCGCCATGGCCACGCTGCAGGCCACATCGCCCGCATCCCCGCGGCCAACCATCGCCGCTGCGATGCGCCAGGCGAAACGGGTGCTGTCGCTGGTCATCGGCGTGGCCGATATCGGCGGCATTTGGGATCTGGCGCGGGTGACCGGGGCGCTGTCCGATCTGGCCGAGGCCGCCCTGCGCCTGTCCGTCGCTCATCTGCTGCGCGTGGGCCATGATGCCGGGGAGTTGCGTCTGCCCGATCGCGCCGATCCCGCGAAGGGTTGCGGCTTCACCGTGCTCGGTATGGGCAAGCTCGGCGCCCGCGAATTGAACTATTCCAGTGATGTCGATCTTATCCTGCTGCACGATCCGGACGCCGGAGTGTATCACGGCGACGCTCCCGGCGCGTTCTATACCCGCCTGGCGCGCAATGTCGTGGCACTGATGGAGGCGCGGGACGCCGACGGCTACGTGTTCCGCACCGATCTGCGGCTGCGCCCGGACCCAGCCGCAACCCCCCCCTGCATCGCTTTGCCGGCGGCGATTTCCTATTACGAGAGCATGGGCCAGAACTGGGAGCGGGCGGCCATGCTGAAGTCCCGCCCGGTTGCGGGGGATTTGCGGCTGGGTGCCGATTTCCTGGACGCGATCAGGCCGTTCATCTGGCGCCGGCATCTGGACTTCGCCGCCGTCGCCGACATCCACGCCATGAAGCGGCGAATCGACGCGCATAAAGGAACCGATATCGGCCTTCAGCGCGATATTTCGGCCCGGATAGCCGGCCATAACGTGAAACTGGGCCAGGGCGGGATTCGCGAAATCGAGTTTTTGGCGCAGACGCTGCAACTCGTCTGGGGTGGCCGCGATCCTTCGCTGCGCGTGTCGCGCACGCTGGATGCGCTGCGCCTGCTGAGCCGTGCCGGGCATCTGCCCCGGCGCGGCGCGAGCGAACTGGCCAGTGCCTATCGCTTTTTGCGACGCGTCGAGCATCGCCTGCAAATGGTCGCCGACAGGCAGACTCACACATTGCCGGAGCGTGCCGATCAGCTCTCGCAATTTGCGACGTTCATGGGCTACCCTGATTCCGCCGCCTTTGCCACTGTGCTGCTGCGCCATCTGACGCAGGTGCAGACACGCTATCGCGAGGTGTTCGAGGCGGTGCCGGACCCGGACGATGCGGCCGCCGGCGCGCGCAGCCTGGATTTCAACGGCGACACGCCGCCTGTGGAGACGATCGCGGCGCTGGAGCGGATGGGTTACGACAATCCGCAGGCGATCTTCGCCGCGGTGCGCGGCTGGTATGCGGGGCGGGTGCGGGCATTGCGTTCGGCCCGGGCGCAGGAACTGATGGGCAGCGTGCTGCCCAGCCTGCTCGCCGCGCTGTCACGCCAATCCCAGCCCGATGCCGCCTTCGCCCGGCTGGATGCCATGCTGGCCAGGCTGCCGGCGGGGGTGCAGCTGCTGTCGTTGTTCCAACGCAATCCCGGGCTGCTGGATCGGGTGGCCGCCGTGCTGGGGGCCGCGCCGTCGCTGTCGGACCATTTGGCGCGCACGCCCTCGGCGCTGGAGGGGTTGCTGTCGCCGGTGGCCGCACCGGGGCCGCGGAGGTTGTTGCGGTCCCGGCTCAGGGTCGTCCGCGATCTGGAGGAAGCGATCGCCGTTATTCGTGCGACGGTGCGCGAGGAGCAGTTCGCCATATCCGTCGCCACCATGGAGGGGCGGCTGGATGCCGATGCGGCGGGGCTGCGGCGCAGCGCGCTCGCCGATGCGGCGCTGGCAGCACTGGTGCCGCGCGTGCTGGGCGATTTCAGCGCTCGCTATGGCCGGGTGTGGGGTGGCGGCATGGCCCTGGTGTTGCTGGGCAAGGGTGGCGGCCGAGAGATGATGGCCGGCTCCGACCTCGACCTGATGTTCATCTACGACCACCCCGAGGCCGTGACGGAAAGCCGTGGCCCGCGCCGCCTGCCGGCGAGCCAGTGGTTCATTCGCGCGGTGCATGCCTATGTGGCCGCGGTGACCGCGCCGGACGCGGATGGCCCGATGTACGCCGTGGACATGCGGCTGCGTCCGTCCGGCAACAAGGGACCGGTGGCGGTGTCCCTGACCGCGTTCGAGCGCTATCACGCCGGCGAGGCCTGGACTTGGGAGCGCATGGCGCTGACCCGTGCGCGGGTGATCGCCGGTCCGCCGCCGCTGCGCCGCCGGGTGGAGGCGGCGATCCATGCCGCAATCGCCGCCGCCGGGCCGCCCGAGCGGGTGCGGGCCGACGCCGCGGCGATGCGCAACCGGATGATCAGGGAGTTGCCGGCGCTTCGGGCCTGGGATGTCAAGCAGCGCGCGGGGGGCCAGATCGACGTGGAGTTCATCGCCCAGACCCTGCAGTTGATGCATGAGGCCGCCCATCCCGGCCTGTCCGGCCCGATCACACGCGTGGCGCTCACGCGGCTGGAACGGGCCGGGCTGCTGCCCGCCGGGGACGCGGCGCTGCTGATCCGGGCGGATCATGCCTGGCGCAGCGTGCAGGGCATGTTGCGCATCACCTATGGCCGCGCCCCGCCGGCGCAGCTTTCGCCCGCCGTGCAGACGGCGCTGCTGGGGACGCTGGACCTGGACGAGGTTGACATGTCCGGCCTCCACACCACCCTGGAGGCGTTGGCGCAGCAGGTGCGCGCGTGTTTTATCCGCTATGTAGGGGAGATCGATCCATGAGCAGCACGGAAATGGCGGGACTGGCCGTGGGCGATAAGGCGCCCGATTTTTCCATGCCCGCCAGTGGCGCCCGCACGGTCAGCCTGGCCGGGCAGAAAGGCAAGCCGTTCCTGCTGTATTTCTACCCCAAGGCCGATACGCCCGGCTGCACCAAGCAGGCCTGCGGCATTCAGGAGGCGCTGCCGCAGCTAGGCAAGCTGGGGCTGAATGTCATCGGCGTCTCGCCGGATAAGATGAAGCCGATCGAAAAATTCGCGGAGAAATTCAACCTGACCTTCCCGCTGGCTTCCGACGAGAGCAAGAACGTGGCGCAGGCCTATGGCGTGTGGGTGGAGAAATCCATGTATGGCAGGAAATACATGGGCATGGAGCGTAGCAGCTTCCTGATCGACCGTGACGGCAAGATCGCCAGGATCTGGCGCAAGGTGAAGCCGGAGAGCCATGCCGCCGATGTGACGGCGGCGGCGAAGGACGTGGTCTAGGGCCTGTTGCCCTCTCCCACGCGTCAGAGCAGCAGACTGGTCTGTCGCGTATCCCCACGGCCACGTGCCGTGGCGCGGACATCGCCATCCGCGAAGGTGATGCGCAATTCGGCACCGGGCCGGACCGCCTTGGCGCTGACCAGGGGATTGTCGGCGCCGTCGAAGACCATCGCATAGCCGCGCGCCAGCACGGCCTGGTGTGAGACGGAGTCCAGCCGAGCGGATATCCCTTCCAGCCGGGCGCGGGCCTCGCGCAGCCTTGCGCGCAGCGGAGCATCGGTCAGGCGGGGCAGCACGCGGCCGGCGGCGGCGGATCGGCCAGCGACGGCGTGGCGGAGGGCGGAGCGCAACCGCTCCGTGGACAGCGCCAGGGCGGCGGCGCGCACGGAGACCAGCGAGGGCAAGGCGAGGCGCAGGCGCAGCGCGCGGTCTTCCAGCAGGCGCTGCGCATTGGCGATCAGGCCGGCGAGGTCCGGCAGGCGGTGGGCGGCGCGTTCCACAGCGACGTGGCGGGCGGCAAGGATGTTGGGCAAGGCGAGATCCAGTCGCGCCGCGCGGTCGTCCAGGCGCTGGCGGGCGGCGCCGAGCATCGCGGGCAGGTCCGGCAGGCCGCGCTCGGCGCGCTGGAAGCGCAGGCGCTGTTCCTGGAGCAGGCGGTTCAGCGCGCCGCTGAGCCGAGCGGCCTTGTGCTGGATGTCCGTCGCGAGTTCGGCGCGGGAGGGCACCGCCATTTCCGCCGCCGCCGTGGGGGTGGGGGCGCGGCGGTCGGAGACGTGGTCGATCAGGGTGGTGTCCGTCTCATGCCCGACGGCGGAGATCAGCGCGATGGAGCAGGCGGCCGCGGCGCGCAGCACCACTTCCTCGTTGAAAGCCATCAGGTCTTCCAGGCTGCCGCCGCCGCGCGCGACGATCAGCACGTCCGGGCGGGGGATCTTGCCGCCATGGGGCAGGGCGTCGAATCCGGCGATGGCAGCGGCGATCTTGGCGGCGGCACCCTCGCCCTGGACCGGGACGGGCCAAAGCAGGATGTGGCGGGGGAATCGGCGCAGGATGGTGGTGCGGATATCCTGGATGACGGCGCCGCTTTCGCTGGTGACGACGCCGATCACCTGGGGCAGCACCGGGAAGGGGCGCTTGCGCACCGCGTCGAACAGGCCCTCGGCCGCCAGCCGGAGTCGCAGCGCCTCGATGCGGGCGAGGAGCGCGCCGGCGCCGGCATAGTCCATGCGCTCGACGATCAACTGGTAGGTGGAGCGGTCGCCATAGGCGGAAATCCGACCCTGGGCGACCACCTCCACGCCGTTTTCCGGCACAAGACCGAGCCTGGAGACCGCCGATTTCCAGACCACGCCGGCGATCTTGCCGCCATCGTCCTTCAGCGAGAAATAGATATGGCCGGAAGGGTAGCGCTTCAGCTCGGTGATCTCGCCGCGCACGCGAATGCGCCCGAAGGCGCCCTCCAGCGTGCGCTTCACCGCGCCGGAGATTTCCGAGACACTGAATTCGGGGATGTTGGAGGGTGCGGGTTCGTCCATGCTCCGAGTCTATGCTAGAGCCGGCTCAGGATGAAGTGGGGCGCGCAAGCATGCGGGTATTGGTGGTTGGATCGGGCGGGCGCGAGCATGCGCTGTGCTGGGCGCTGTCGGCCTCGCCGCTGCTGACCAAATTATGGTGCGCGCCGGGCAATCCAGGCACGGCCGAGGTGGCGGAGAACGTGCCGATCGGGGCCCTGGACATCGCCGCCCTGGTGGCGTTCTGCACGGCGCATTCCGTCGATCTGGTGGTGCCTGGCGGCGAGCCGCCGCTGGTTGCCGGCATTGCCGACGCCATGGGCACGGCCGGGATCGGCTGCATCGGGCCGTCCGCGGCGGCGGCGCGACTGGAGGGCAGCAAGAGCTTCACCAAGGAGATATGCGACGCCGCCGGCATTCCGACGGCGCAGTGGGAGCGGTTCGGCGATGCGGCCTCGGCCCGGGAATTCGTCCGGCGGCGGGGCACGCCGATCGTGGTGAAGGCGGATGGGTTGGCGGCCGGCAAGGGCGTGGTGGTGGCCGCCAACGTGGCGCAGGCGGAGGACGCGATCGGCGAATTCATGGAGCGGGGCGCGTTGGGCGAGGCCGGCCGCAGCGTGGTGATCGAGGAATGCCTGATCGGCGACGAGATCAGCCTGTTCGCGCTGTGCGATGGCATCCACGCCATTTCGCTGGGCGCCGCACAGGACCATAAGCGGGTGGGCGACGGCGACGTTGGCCCCAATACCGGCGGCATGGGCGCCTATTCGCCGCCGCTGGCGCTGACGCCGGAGATCGAGGCCGATGCGATGGACCGTATCCTGCGCCCGGCGCTGGCCGAGCTGGCGCGGCAGGGGACGCCGTTTCGCGGCATTCTGTTCGCCGGGCTGATGCTGACCCTGGATGGACCGAAGCTGATCGAGTTCAACGTGCGGTTCGGCGATCCCGAATGCCAGGTGCTGATGCTGCGGCTGAAATCCGACCTGTTGGCAGCCCTGGTGGCGGCCTGCGACGGGGAACTGGGGGCGTTCGACCTGCGGTGGCGGCCGGAGCCGGCGATCGCGGTGGTGATGGCCGCGAAGGGCTATCCGGGCCGGCCCGTGCAGCATACGGAAATTCGCGGGCTGGCCGAGGCGGCCGCGCAGCCGGGGGTGCAGATCTTCCAGGCTGGGACGGAGATGCTGGATGGCAGGCTGGTGTCGGCCGGCGGGCGGGTGCTGAATATGTGCGCGACCGGGACGGATCTGGCGGCGGCGCGGGAAGCCGCCTATGCGGCGGTGGATGCGGTGGATTGGCCGGAGGGGTTTTGCCGGCGGGATATTGGTTGGCGGGCAATTGGGTAGGAAGGAAGGTCGGGCTCTGCCCGGACCCGCAAAGGGGTATTAGCCCCTTTGATCCCATTACTTTCATTGCTGCATTGGCTTTCTTTCCTTGCGCCGCAGGCAATTGAGCGGCCGTGAGGTAGTTGGGGGCTTCGCCGCTCCCTGCGTCGAGATTGTGGAATTCACTCGAAGGAAGAAGACGCAGCGGCGATAAGTAACGGGATCAAAGGGGCTACTGCCCCTTTGCGGGTCTGGGCAGAGCCCAGCCTTCCCTTAAAACCCGCTTTCAAAAGCCCAAGCAGACCCCATGTGCCGGGAGAAGGAGCCAGCATGTCCCAGACCCTGAACCGCCCCGCCCCCGTGACCTTCATTCCGCAACGCCAGCCGGCCAAGCCCGTGACGCGGCGGCTGAAGGTGGTGAGCGCGTTCGAGCCGAACGGCGACCAGCCGACCGCCATTCATGAGTTGGTCGACGGGGTGGAGCAGGGCGAGCGGGACCAGGTGCTGCTGGGAGTGACCGGGTCCGGCAAGACCTTCACCATGGCCAAGGTGATCGAGGCGGTGCAGAAGCCGACGTTGATCCTGGCGCCGAACAAGACGCTGGCCGCACAGCTTTACGGAGAGATGAAGGCGTTCTTTCCGGACAACGCGGTGGAGTATTTCGTCAGCTATTACGATTACTACCAGCCGGAAGCCTATGTGCCGCGCACCGACACCTATATCGAGAAAGATTCGCAGATCAACGAGCAGATCGACCGGATGCGGCACGCTGCCACCCAGTCTCTGCTGGAGCGCAACGATGTGATCATCGTCGCCTCGGTTTCCTGCATCTACGGTATCGGCTCGGTCGAGACCTACGCCAAGATGGTGGTGAAGCTGGAAGTGGGCGGCACTATCGACCGCGACATGCTGGCCAAGGGGCTGGTGGAGTTGCAATACCGCCGCAACGACGCGGCCTTTCAGCGCGGCACGTTCCGGCTGCGCGGCGAGACGGTGGATATTTATCCCGCGCATTACGAGGACCGCGCCTGGCGCGTGGTGCTGTTTGGCGACGAGATCGAGAGCATTGCCGAGTTCGATCCGCTGACCGGCGAGAAGACCGCCGATCTGTCGGAAATCACCGTGTACGCCAACAGCCATTACGTGACGCCGCGCCCGACGCTGACCCAGGCGATCCGCGACATCAAGATCGAGCTGAAGGAGCGGCTGGATCAGTTCACCGCCGAGGGCAAGCTGTTGGAGGCCGAGCGGCTGCAGCAGCGCTGCACCTTCGACATTGAGATGATGGAGACGACGGGAAGCTGCAAAAGCATCGAGAATTACTCGCGCTATCTGTCCGGCCGGAAGGCGGGCGAGCCGCCGCCGACATTGTTCGAGTATCTGCCGGAAAACGCTTTGCTGGTTGTGGATGAAAGCCATGTGACGGTGCCGCAGATCGGCGGCATGGAGCGGGGCGACTATGCGCGCAAATCCATATTGGCGGAGTTCGGTTTCCGGCTGCCCTCCTGCATCGACAACCGGCCGCTGAAATTCGCGGAATGGGAGAATTTCCGGCCGCAGACGGTGTTTGTCAGCGCCACACCCGGGCCGTGGGAATTGGAACGCACGGAGGGCGTATTCGCCGAGCAGGTGATCCGCCCGACCGGACTTATCGACCCGGTGACCGAGGTGCGGCCCGTCGAGCGGCAGGTGGATGATTTGCTGGCGGAATGCCGCAGCGTGGCACAGGCCGGCGGGCGCATATTGGTGACGGTGCTGACCAAGCGCATGGCCGAGGATTTGACGGAATATCTGAACGAGCACGGCGTGCGCGTGCGCTATCTGCACTCCGACATCGACACGCTGGAACGCATCGAAATCATCCGCGATCTGCGCCTGGGCGTGTTCGATGTGCTGATCGGCATCAATCTTTTGCGCGAGGGACTGGATATTCCGGAATGCGCGCTGGTGACGATTCTGGACGCGGATAAGGAAGGTTTTCTGCGCTCCAAGACCAGCCTGGTGCAGACCATCGGGCGTGCGGCGCGCAACGTGGACGGGCGGGTGATCCTGTATGCCGACGTGATGACGGAAAGCCTGCGCTTTGCCATCGAGGAAACCGAGCGCCGCCGCAACAAGCAGCGTGCGTGGAACGAAGCCCATGGCATCACGCCGCAATCCATCCGCAAGCAGATCGGCAAGGTGCTCGAAAGCGTGTTCGAGCAGGATTACGTGACCGTGGCGCCGATCGCCGACAGCAAGACCACCGATTTTGTCGGCAAGGATCTGAAGGCGTCGATGGCCGAGCTGGAAAAGCGCATGCGCAACGCCGCGGCCGATCTGGAATTCGAGGAGGCGGCACGGCTGCGCGACGAAATCCGGCGGCTGGAAGCGCTGGAACTCGGGCTGGAACCGCCGCCGGCCGCGACCGGCGCGGCCCGGGCGCGGCGAGACAGGACGCCGGAGCCTATGGGGCCTGGCGGGGGTGGGTACGATCCGGCGAAGCGGAAGGGGCGGAGGCGGGGACGGTAGGGAAGGGGTAACCCGCTCATCGGCCCATCGACCCGCTATGCATAGACAGCCCCGCGGGTCAGCCGGGTAGCGGCTACGACAGCGCGGCAGAGTTCACCGATCATGCCCTTCATGTTGCTCCGCCGATTGGTCGTCCAGCAGAAGGCCCCGAGGTAGTCGGGCAGATGCTTGGCGGAGAAGAGCTTGTGGGTTGCCTTCAGGGCGGTGCTGAGATTGGAGATCATGGT
>DASXIW010000188.1:0-2833 GCA_036497785.1 Acetobacteraceae bacterium
CGACGTCCTCATCCGCGATCGCCGCCGCCTCGGCGTACGCCACCGCCACCCGCTCCGCCGCCACGGTGTTGCGCAGCCGGGTCAGCATCCGGTCCAGCGCCCAGCGCAGATTGACCGCGGTCGGACGGGTCGCGTTCAGCAGTGCCGCGTCACGTTCCATTGCCTCGGAGGAAGCATCCGCGCGCAGCCCCAGGCACAGGCCGTATGCCGCAACCGCGCCGATCAGCGGCGCCCCACGAGTCTGCATCGCCTTGATCGCATGCGCCGCCTCGTCGCGCGTTGTCAGCCTCAGCACCTCCAGCGCCCAGGGCAATTTCGTCTGGTCCAGGATATGCACCGACCAGCCATCATCGGCGTCCACCCAGACGCTGCGGTAGGCGACCCCGTCGATCTTCATCTCGAAGAAACCCGCTGGTGCAGCACGCAGACCAGCGTGAACAGCCGCCGCGCGGTGTCGAAATCGATGTCGATCTTGTTGGCCAGGCGCTGGGTCATCAGCTCCGCCCCCTCGTTGTGCAGCCCGCGCCGTCCCATGTCGATCGCCTGAATGCGCTGCTCGCGGCCTTCCTCGACCGCCTTGATGTGGCTGTCCACCAGCATCTGATAGTCCTTCACCAGCCGGCGGAACGGCCCCAGTGCCAGGCCCACCGCGGTCAGCGGATCGCCGGCGACATTGCGGATGTCGAAGATCAGCCGGCCTTCCTGGATCGACAGATGCAGCGCGTACGGCCCCGGCTCGCCGACGCCGATCAGCGGGGCGAAATGGTTCGCCGCCGCCAGGTCCGCGACCGCCTGCTCCCGGTCCGCCTCGATATACGGCGACAGGTTGTTGGGCGACTCCCCGTCCAGGATCACCCGATCCAGCCGGGATTGCGTGTCTGTGCGGGTGGTCATGTCTCGTTAGGGTCGCTTTTCAGCATATTCAGCGTCAGCATCAGCCCCACGGTGCCCCCCTTGATCGGACGCAGCAGCCCGAGCGCCATGAAGAACGTCAATGGCAGGAATATCGCCGACATCACCCAGAGCGGAGGCTCCCCCATGCGATCCACCGCGAACATCAGCGGCACCACGACATGGCCGGTGATCAGGATGGTGAAATAGGGCGGTGCGTCATCGGCCCGCGCCAGCCCCAGCGGGGCGCCGCAGTTGCTGCATTCGGTGACGACGCGCAGGAACCCATTGAACAGATGCGTTTTGCCGCAGGCCGGGCAACGGCCAAGCAGGCCGCGGCCGATCGCGACAAGCATCGGCGGTTGCGGCCAGGGGTTGGAGGCGACAGACCGGTCGGGCTGCCATGGGGCGGGATTCATCGTCAGATCCTTCCGATCGCTCGCCAGTCCGAACGACGACAACGCGGCAGAATAGGCTTTGCTGCGCCGCAACACCATATTGGATTTTGCCGCCGGCGGGGCAACCCCACGACAGGGGCGACATCACCGCATACCGTCAACCGCTCAGCGCCGGCATCAGCCCCAGCGCGTTATCGCGGTTGATCGCCCGCAACGCCGCCGCACCCAGCCCGAACGCCGCCAGCCCCTGGCCCGTCAGCACCGGCGAGGCCGCGGGAAAATCCGATCCGAACAGGATACGCTCCGCCGGCATCAGCCGGGTCAGCGCCGCCAGGGCATATTCGTTATATGCCTGCGCGGTATCGAAATAGAGCTTTCGGAGCGCCCCGACACAGCCCTCGGGCAGCAGCTTCACCAGTTCGGGGCGACCGTTGAACAGTCGCTCGAAGCGCGCCACCAGATACGGCACCGTGCCGCCGCCGTGGGAGAAAATGAATCGTATATCCGGAAACCGCCCGGTCGTGCCGCTGAACAGCAGGCTGGCGATGGTGCGTGACGTCTCGCTCTGGTACTCCACCACCACGTCCGGCACGCCAGGCACCAGCCCGGTGCAGCAAGCCGTCATCAGCGGATGCACGAACACCACCGCCTTGCGCCGGTTGAGTTCCTCCATCATCGGGGCGAACGCCGGATCGCCAAGGTATTTTCCCCCGTAACTGGTCATCATGCCAACGCCCTGGGCCTTCAGCGTGTCCAGCCCATAGGCGATCTCCTTCAGCGCCAGATCGACGTCGGGCAGCGGCACCGTGGTGAACATGCCGAAGCGACCGGGATGATCCGCCACCATCCGCGCCTGGTACTCGTTGCAGTCCCGCGCGAGCACCGCCGCGGCGTTGTAGTCGCCGAAGAACACCCCCGGATCGCTGGTCGAGACCACTGCCGTCGCCACGCCGCCCTGATCCATCGCCTCCAAGGACTTCGCCAAAGTCCAGTTCTCGTTGAACGTCTGGTTGGTGCGCCGCCCTTTCATCATCGCCAGCAGCGCCGGCGAGGTGTAATGGTGATGCACGTCGATGCGGAACGGTTTGTCCTGCGCGATCGCCGCAGACCCCAGCCCGGCCGTCGCACCAAGCGCCGCGACTCCCTGCAGAAACCGCCGCCGCCCCGGATGGCAACCACAGGCGATCGAGGCGTGGGTCCGCTCCGCCGGTTCACATCGCAGCATGGCTTCCTCGCGCTCTTCTTTCCGCCACATTACGCCGCTTCGATCCGCCCGCATACCGGACACCCTTGCTCAACCGCGCCAACAGTCCAACAGTGCCGGTATGACCCGCATCCTGGTGATCAATCCGAACTGCTCGGAGGCCTGCACCGCCGGCATCTCTGCCGCCGTCGCCCCATTGCGCCTGGCCGGCGGACCGGCTGTGGACGTCGTCACCCTGCGCGAAGGCCCGCCGGCGATCCTGACCTGGCGCGACTGGCACGCCGTCGTCGAACCGATGTGCCGCCTGGTGGAGCGCGACCCGGCCGACGTCACCATCATC
>DASXIW010000189.1:0-15849 GCA_036497785.1 Acetobacteraceae bacterium
AGCGGTGGGTCAACGCCTCACGCAGCAAATCGGGGCGCGCGAAGGCGTGGCCGAGAATTCCCTCGGCCGGAGGAACCGCGGCGCCGGGGGCGATCAGGTGATCCCCATGAAGATCCGCGACCAGCGGATCTCAAACGGCCACTGCCAGACCTGCCACAAGGGCGAGGACGCATCGACCGAGAAGAAGATGAATTCGGCGCGGCCGATCAGATTTTCCATCGGAATGAAGCCTACGCCGCCATTGGGGTCGCGGCTGTCCGAGGAATCGTCGCGGTTGTCGCCCATGGCGAAGACGGTGCCGGGTGGCACAAGGAATACCGGCGTGTCGTTCAACCCGCCAGTGTCCATCTCCTTCAGAATGTTGTGCACGTTCCCGCCGGGCAGCGTCTCCTGGTATTCGCGCGCGGCGACGGGAGGGCCGCCATTGTCGCCCTGGGCGACATAGGTGCCGATATCCTTGCGCGGCACTTCAACATCGTTCACGTAGAGCTGGCCTGCGCGCATCTGCACGCGGTCGCCGGGCAGGCCGATGATGCGCTTGATGTAGTCCGTCTGTTCGTCGCGCGGCAGCACGAAGACCGCCACATCGCCGCGCGCCGGAGTCCTGCCCAAGATGCGGCCGCTGAACAGCGGCGGCGAGAACGGCAGGGAGAAGCGCGAATAGCCGTAGCTGTATTTCGAGACAAACAGGTAATCACCGACCAGCAGGGTCGGGATCATCGAGCCCGAGGGGATGTTGAAGGGCTCGAAGGCCACGGTGCGGATGCCGACGGCGATCAGGCCGGCATAGACGATGGTCTTGATGTTTTCGACAATGCCGCCGGAATCGCGTTTAGCCATGGAGGAGGGAGATCCGCTAGAATGTGGCGGGATGAAGCCCAGCGTCATGGCCCCTGTCAAGCAAGGTCCCTGTCAAGCAAGCCCATGACGGTGTTGGTATCACACTGAATTTCCGCCAGGGGGACGGGCATCGGTGGGCAGCACTGCGGAAATGATCACCTGGGCGTAGGCGTAGGGATATTCGTCGGTCATGGTCAGGTCGATGCGCGGCCGCATGCCGTCGGGGACCAGGTGGGCCAGGCGAAGCGCCGCCCCGCCACCCAGTTGCAGCGTGGGTTGGCCGCCCGGCAGGTTGACCACGCCGAGATCGGACATGAACACGCCGCGCGCGAAGCCGGTGCCCAGCGCCTTGGCGCAGGCCTCCTTGGCGGCAAAGCGCTTGGCGTAGGTGCCGGCGCGGTTGCGGCCATCGCGGCGCTCGGCGCGCTTGCGCTCGGTCTCGGTGAAGACGCGTTCAAGGAAGCGGGCGCCGAAGCGCTCAAGCGCGCGCTCGATTCGGCGGATATCGCAGATATCGGATCCCAGGCCCAAGATCATGGAGAACGCATCACGCCAGGCTCATCCGCGCGCCCGCTCGACCTGGTGGATGCCCTTGGCGGCGCGCAGACTGGCGATGACATTGACCAGCTGGCGCAGATCGCGCACCTCCACATCCACCATCATTTCGAAAAAATCGGCCTGGCGGTTGACTATGCGCAGATTCATCACGTCGCCGCCCTGCTTGGAAATGGCGTTGGTGACATTGGCGATCGAACCGCCCTCGTTGAAGGCGATGACGCTGATGCGGCCGGTATGACCCTCGCCCTTGCCTTTCGGCTCGGCAAGGGCGCTCGGGTCCCAGTCGACATCGATGAACCGCTCGGGCGTCGCGGAGAAGCTTTCCAGCGTCGGGCATTCCCGGGTGTGGATGGTCACCCCCTTGCCGGTGGCCACGATCCCGACGATGCGGTCGCCCGGCAGCGGGTGACAGCAGCCGGCATAGTGGATCGCCATGCCCGGCACCAGGCCGGTGATCGGCAAGGAATTGCCCGACAGCGCCCGCACCGGCCCGCGCGACGGCAGGCTGGGCAGCATGCGCGGCGCCCGCGCGGCCTGGCGCAGCTCGGGGTAGGCCGCCGTGACCACGTCCTTGGCGCCGATATTGCCGTTGCCCACGCCGATATACAGCTCGTCCAGGGAGGCGAGTTTCAGCGGCTTCAACGCCGGCTCCAGCACCTTCTCCGAACCATCCAGACCTTCCTGGCGGAAGGCCTTGGCCAGGGAGTGGCGGCCGGCATCGCGGTTCTGCTGACGCTGCTGCGCCTGAACGTAGCGGCGGATCCGGGCCCGCGCCTTGCCGGTGACGACGAAACGCTCCCATTGCGGGCTTGGGGTCCCGCCGCGGGAGGTCATGATTTCGACCTGATCGCCATTCTGCAGCTCGTGGCGCAGGGGCATCAGCCGGCCGTTTATCTTGGCGCCGACACATGTGTCGCCGATCTGGCTGTGCACGGCGTAGGCGAAGTCCACGGGGGTCGCGCCGCGCGGCAGCTGGATCAGCTGGCCCTTCGGCGTGAAGCAGAACACCTGGTCCTGGTACAGCGCGAGGCGGGTGTTCTCCAGGAACTCGTCGAGCGTCGAGTTCTCCAAGATCTCCTTGAGTTCCTGCACCCAGGGGAAGCGTTGCGTGGCCTGCGGCGCCGTGCCCGATTTATACGCCCAATGCGCCGCCACGCCGTTTTCCGCCACCGCGTTCATTTCGGCGGTACGGATTTGCACCTCGATCTTCTGGTTGCGCGGCTCGCGCAGCGTGACGCCGCTGTGCAGGCTTTGATAGCCGTTGGCCTTGGGCGTGGAGATGTAATCCTTGAAGCGTCCGGCGATGACGGGGTAGCCGGCATGGACCACGCCGAGAGCGGCGTAGCAGGCGTCGCGCGTGGGAACCACGATGCGGAACGCCATGATGTCCGAGAGCTGTTCGAACTGGACATTGCGGCGCTGCATCTTCTCCCAGATCGAATAGGGCGATTTCTCACGGCCGTTCACGTCGAGCACCGGCACGCCATGCTCCTTGCAGAGCCGGCCAAGCTCCTCGCGCACTTCCTCGATCACATCAGCACCCTGGCCGCGCAGGAAGTTCAGCCGGGCCTGGATGGATTCGTACGCTTCCGGGTCCAACTGCGCGAAGGCCAGGGTTTGCAGCTCCGTCTTCACCGCATCCATGCCGATGCGTTCGGCGAGCGGCGCATAGATCTCCATGGTCTCGCGGGCGATGCGCTGGCGGCGCGGCAACTGCGGGACGTGGAACAGCGTGCGCATGTTGTGCAGCCGGTCAGCGAGCTTGACCAGCAGGACGCGGATGTCCTTGCTCATCGCCAGCACGAGCTTGCCGAAATTCTCCGCCTGCTTGGTGCGGTCCGATTGCAGTTCCAGCCTCGTCAGCTTGGTGACGCCGTCCACCAGGCCCGCGATCTCGGCGCCGAACGCCTTGGTCAGGGCCACGCGGGTGGTGCCGGTGTCCTCGATGACATCGTGCAGCAATGCGGTGGCGATGCTGGCTTCGTCCAGACCATATCCGGCGAGGATATCGGCGACGGCCAGCGGATGGGTGATATAGGGGGCGCCGTTGTCGCGCTTCTGCTCGCGATGCGCCTCGGCGGCGAGGTCATAGGCGGCGCGGATCAGCTCCGCGTTCACATCCGGATGGTAGGCGCGGATGCGGCCAATCAGCGAATCGATGGTGATGGGACACGAGCCGCCAGCCAGCTTGCCGGAAGGCGGCGGGGCGGTGATGACCCCGCCGCCGCCCTCCGGTCCATGCAGCGGCGCGGCGCGCCGCGGATCTGGTGCGCCGCGCGTCACGCAGCGTACCTAGCGGCGGCGGCCGCCAAGTTCAGCCTCAATGGCGGCTTCGAGATCCTCGGGCGAGAACTCCTCGTTCTCGACCGGGAGACTGGCGGCCTCTTCCTCGGCGGAGATGTCCTGGAGGCCGAAGATGTTCTGATCGGTCGGGATGAGGTCGAGCACCTCCTCGTCGGCCGGCTCCGGCTCGGGCGCGCGGGACAGGGATTTCAGCAAGTCCTGCTCCAGCTTCTCCAAGGGGATGGTCTCCTCGGCGATTTCGCGCAGGGCGACGACGGGGTTTTTGTCATCGTCGCGATCCAGGGTCAGTTCCTCGCCACGCGAGAGGTTGCGGGCCCGCTGGGCGGCCAGCAGCACCAACTCGAAGCGGTTGGGGATTTTCTCTACGCAATCTTCAACGGTGACGCGCGCCATGCGCTCAACCTCCGGGTATTTTTATCGGGTGAACGGTTGAGATAAGCGGGTGATTTACGGAAAGCAAGGGGTTGCTGCGCATCACGGTATCGCAATCGGACGGGAAATCGGCTTGATGCCGTCCGGCGGCAGTGCGGATAACAGGGCCTGCACCGTCTGGCCGAGGCCAGGATGCACCCATTCCGGCGCCACATCCGCGAGCGGGCACAGTACGAAACCGCGCTGATGGGCGCGCGGATGCGGCAGAATCGGGTCCGGCGCCGCCCGCACCAGATCGCCCATGGCGACGATATCGAGGTCCAGCGTGCGCGCGGCGTTCGGCACGCCGCGCCGGCGGCCGCAGCGCGCCTCGATCGCTTGCAGCCGGGCGAGCAAGGCGGCGGGGTCGGGAAGCGTATCGACGGGCTCCAGCCGCGCGACCCCGTTGACATAGGGTGGCTGGTCCGAGGGCGGTACGGGAACGGTTTCGTACCATCTGGACACGGCGTGCAGGCGCAATCCGGGCAGATCGCGAAGCGCCTCCACGGCCATGCGGCAGGTGGCGAGTGGAAACATCCCTTCCGGGCTCGGCAAATTCGCGCCGATCGCGACAAGTATCATTGCGCGAACTTTGCCGTGGGCCACTGCGTCAGGCGAACCATGTACGGTATCCGACGAGCGGCGCGCGAATACATGATGATAGCAAAATAAGCAGACAGGACATTGCGATTTTCCTGGATTGAAGGACGTGTGTCGCTGCAACAAGTAGCAAGGATTGCAGTTTAAAGACGCTAGGGCGGTTTTCTGAGGGCCCGCGCCCACGGCAGACGCTTGGAAAGGTTATTTTTCCCATGCATTTTCTACCAAATGAACGAGTGGCACTTTTTATCGATGGTGCCAACTTGTACTCGGCATCGCGCAATCTCGGCTTCGACGTTGATTATCGCAACATGTTGGAGTTCTTTCGGCGGCAAGCCCATGTCATCCGCGCCTATTATTATTCCGCCGTGTTGGAGACAGAGGAATATTCACCGCTGAAGCCGCTGACTGATTGGTTGGCCTATAACGGCTATA
Source organism: Acetobacteraceae bacterium (assembly GCA_036497785.1). Taxonomy (GTDB): domain Bacteria; phylum Pseudomonadota; class Alphaproteobacteria; order Acetobacterales; family Acetobacteraceae; genus DASXIW01. Next base: position 5,149 of record DASXIW010000189.1, read on the forward strand.
CGCTGGTGACCAAGCCGGCGAAAGAGTTCACCGACGCCGCCGGGCGGCGGCGGGTGAAGGGCAACATGGACATCGAACTTGCCATCGACATGCTGGAACTGGCCGACAAGATCGACCATGCCGTGCTGTTCAGCGGCGATTCCGATTTCCGGCGATTGGTGGAGGCGGTGCAGCGGCGCGGCGTGCGCGTATCCGTGGTGTCGTCCATCCGCACCACGCCCCCGATGGTGGCCGACGAGTTGCGGCGGCAGGCCGATCAGTTCCTGGAGCTGGCGGAGATTGCGCCCGATTTCACCCGGCGCCAGATGGAGCCGCGCCCCCCCCCAGCGGGCGGGCGGACTGCGTCGGCCGATTCCTACGCCGATCCGGACGACGACGCGGCGTAACAGAGCCTGCCGGCAGGGTGGTGGGTCGGGGTTTGGGGGTGGCAACGGGTCGTGTGGCATCGGCTGTACGCCGATGCGCGAGACTAGGACTGCCGAAAGGCGGCTAGAGGCAAGCCGTGCAACGCGACGTGCTCATTCCAGGCTTCCATGCCTCCTGATTCTCTTTGAGCCAGCGTCGCCGACGCGATTCCTCGACCTCGGCGGCCAAGTTGTGCTCGCCGGCCTGGGAAATGTTGGCCCGTCGAGGCGAGGCCGGGGGAAGCGTACGCGAGGCTAGACGGGGCATGACAGCACCTTGGAGAGAACGCCCAAAAATATCCGCATGTCCGACGCGCATGGCAAGCGGCATGTGCCGCGGTCACGACGTCCTGGAAAGACGTGCGGCTTGATGCGGCGCGGTTGGGCGGGGTTTAAGATCTTGTCTACCCTTCACCTTGCATGATTGCGCTAATGGACCTGCCCCCTCCCCCACCCCAGAGCTCCCCGCCCGCGGTCGCGGCCCCGCCACGCGATTGCCCGGCCTGTCCGCGCCTTGTCGCCTATCGCGAGGCGAACCGGGCCGCCAATCCGGACTGGTTCAACGGGCCCGTGCCGAGCTTCGGGCCGGCGGAAGCGCGGCTGCTGGTGGTGGGCATGGCGCCGGGGGTGAAGGGGGCGAATCGAACCGGGCGGCCCTTCACCGGCGACCATGCCGGTGTGCTGCTATACGAGACCTTGCTCCGGTTCGGACTGGCGGCAGGGGAATATCGTGCCGAGCCCGAGGACGGGCTGACACTAATCGACACGCGGATCGCCAATGCGGTGCGGTGCGTGCCGCCGGCCAATCTGCCGGAGCCCAAGGAGGTGACCACCTGCAACCGCTATCTGGTTGGCGAGTTGCATGGCATGCCCCGGCTGAAGGCGGTGCTGGCGCTGGGGGTGCTGGCGCATGCCGCGGTGCTGAAGGCTTGCGGCATTCCGCCGACCCGCATTCGCTTCAGCCATGGCGTGATGCATGAGCTGCCGGACGGCTTGATCCTGGCCAACAGCTATCACGTGTCCCGCTACAACACCTCGACCAAACGCCTGACGCCCGAAATGTTCGAAGCCGTGGTACTTTCGTTGAAGCAAAGACTAAACGGATAAAAGTTTTTTGGTTCTTTTTTTCAAAAAAGAACAGCTTCCCTTTTGCATCAGCCCATAAAGACCTCAGCCACGGCGAGGAAGCCTTCCGGATTGTCCGCGTGCAGCCAGTGGCCAGCATTCTTAAGGGTGACGAATTTGGCGGCCGGGAATTGGGCGGTGATGGCCGGGCGGTGCTCGGCGCGGATATAGTCGGAGCGTTCGCCGCCCAGGAACAGGGTTGGGCCGGGATATGGGGGTAAAGCGGTCGCTGGCCAGTCCTCGATATCCGGCAGGCCGGCGGCGATCTCGGTGAGGCCGATCTTCCAGGCGGGCGCGCTGCCGAGACGCAGGTTCTGTAGCAGGAAGCCGCGTACTCCCGCAGATTCGACCGCGCCGGACAAGGCGGCATCGGCCTCGGCGCGGGTCAGGCCGGGATGCAGGCCGAGCCCGGCCATGGCGCTGATGTAGCCCGCGAAATGGGTGGGGTAGTGAACCGGGGCAATGTCGGCGACGAGCAGGCGGGAGACGGCGCCGGGCGCGTGCAGCGCCGTGGCCATGGCTGCCTTGCCGCCCATGGAGTGGCCCAGCAGGGCGCAGGGCGTGGCTTCGTGGTGGCGCAGCGTCTCCAGCACGTCGGCGGCCATTTCGGGATAGGTCATGCCCTGGGCGTGGGGGCTTGCGCCGTGGTTGCGCAGGTCGAGCGCGACGACGCGAAAGCGTGCGGCGAGGCGCTTCTGGATGGCGCCGAAATTGCCGGCCTGGCCGAACAGGCCGTGCAGCAGGACCAAAGGCGGGCCGTCGCCCCGGATGACCGCATTGAGGATCATCGCTGGCCTAATGGGTCACGCTGAGCATGATCTTGCCGATATGGACGCCGCTTTCCATCAGCGCATGGGCGGCGGCGGCCTGCTCGATCGGGAAGACCCGGTGGATGACCGGGGCGCAGCGTCCGGCGTCCAGCACCGGCCAGATCTTGGCGCGCAGCTCGGCGGCGATGGCGGCTTTCTGGGCGGTGCCGCGGGGGCGCATGGTGGAGCCGGTGACGGTCAGGCGGCGGAGCATGATCGGCAGAAGGTCCAGGCCATCGAGTTTGGAGCCGCCGAGGAAGGCGATCTGCACAAGGCGGCCCTCCATGGCGAGGCTGCGGAGATTGTCGTGGAAATACGGGGCGCCGACCATGTCCAGAACCACGTCCACGCCGTGACCGTTGGTGAGGGTTTTCAGCTCGGCCTGGAAGTCCTGGGTGCGGTAGTTGATGGCGGTGGCGCCGAGGTGGCGACAGAATTCGACTTTCGCCTCCGATCCGGCGGTGGTGTAGGCGGTGGCGCCGAATTCGCGGGCGAGCTGGATGGCAGTGACGCCGATCCCGGAGGTGCCGCCATGGACCAGCACGGTCTCGCCTTGGGAGAGCCGGCCCAGCATGAACAGATTGGCCCAGACGGTGAAATAGGTTTCTGGCACCGCGGCGGCGCGGATGGCGTCGTAGCCGCGCGGCCAGGGCAGTGTCTGGGTTGCGGGGGCGGTGCAGTACTGGGCGTAGCCGCCGCCATTGGCGAGCGCGCAGACCAGGTCGCCGGGCTTGTAGGCGGTGCAGGCTGCGCCGACGGCGACCACCTCGCCGGCGACCTCCAGACCGATGATGGGGCTGGCGCCGGGCGGCGGAGGATAGGAACCGGCGCGCTGGGCGATGTCCGGGCGGTTGACGCCGGCGGCGGCGACGCGGATCAGCACTTCGTCGGGCCTGGGCCGGGGCACGGGGGCGGTGGCGGGCTTCAATATCTCAGGGCCGCCGGTGCCATCCGCGACAATCTGGATCATGGTTTCGGGCAGCGCCATCTCTCGCTCCTGTGCGTTCGGTGTGCATTTCCTCGACCGGGAGCCGGATATCGTCAAGCCTCCGGCTAAAGCGGGTTGCGCGGGCTCGGGGAAGGACGGACAATTCGCCCATGGGACAATGGACGACATGACTACCACCCGGCGGCGCGTGCTGCTCGGAACGGCGTTGGCCGCCGCTTGCGGCGTGGCGCGTGCGCAGAAGGCAAATACTCCGGCGACAAGAGACGCCAAGGCGGCAGGTGGCCAGACGGCGCCCGCGACGGCACCGGCGATTGCACCGGCAACTGGGGCCAAACAGGCGGAGTCGCTGGTGATCGGGGCGCTGTTCCCGTTCTCCGGCGCGCTGGCGCTGCAAGGCGACGAGAGTTTCCGCGGGCTGGATCTGGCGACCGATGAGCGCAATGCGGCCGGGGGGCTGCTGGGGCATCCGATCCGGCTGGCGCGCGGGGACGCGATGAATGCCGGCCAGGCGGTGTCCGAGACTCACCGGCTGATGGGGGCGGAGCATGTGGTCGCCATCTTCGGCGGCGGCCCGTCCAGCGTGTCGCTGGCGGCGAGCCAGCAGGCGGAGCTGGCGGGGACGCCGTTTTTCGAGCTGGCCGCGCCGGCGGATGCGATCACAGCGCGCGGGTTCAAATATCTGTTCCGCAGCTGCCCGACGGCGACGCAGCGGACCGCGCTGGCGGTGGATGCGGTGCCGGACATGCTGGCCAGGTTGTGGCGGGTGCGGGCGGCGACGCTGAAGATTGCGATCCTGCACGTGGACACGCTGAATGCGACGGCGACGGCGGCGTTGCAGGAGAAGCATGCGCAGGAGCGCAAGCTGACGCTGATCGATAATTTGTCCTATGCGACGGGAACCACGGATTTGTCGCCCGCGATCCAGCGGCTGCGTGGCGACGGGGCGGATGTCGTGCTGCATACCGGGGCGGCCAACGACATTCCGCTGCTGTATCGCGGCATGGCCAAGGCTGGCTGGACGCCGCGCATGATCATCGGCTCGGCGGCGGATTACGCGCTGGGCGATACGATGCAGGCGGTGGGGGCGGCGTTTCAGGGCACGATGAACGCGGATGTGACGCAGTACAAGGTCAACCCGGCTATCGCGCCCGGGGTGGCGGCGACGGCGGCGGCGTATCTGACCAAATACGGGGCGCCGCCACGGTCCGGCCAGAGCCTGGCGAGCTATGTGGGCGCGAAGCTGTTCTATGACGCGATCATGCGGGCGGGATCGACAGACAAGGACAAGATCCGGGCGGCGGTGTTGGCCACGGATGTCGCACCTGGCGGCACAGCAGCGGGGTGGGGTGGGATGTTCGACGCGACGGGGCAGAATCTGCGCGCCCAGCCATTTCTGATGCAGTGGCGCGATGCAGTGCAGGTGACGGTGTTTCCGGAGATCGCGGCGGTGGCCCCGCCATCGGGAACGCTGGGGGCATGACCGATATCCGTACCGCGCCGGCAGATCCGGGCACAGCGCCCACCGCGCAATTGCGCACGGTGCTGGCCGGCGCGCTGCTGGCGATGGTGTTGGCCGCACTGGATCAGAATATCGTCAACACCGCCCTGCCCCGCATCGTGGGCGATCTGGGGGGCATGGCGCATCTGTCCTGGGTGGTGACGGCGTTCATGCTGTGCTCGACCATCACCACGCCGATCTATGGCAAGCTGTCCGACATCTACGGGCGGCGGACGCTGTTTTTCGTGGCGATCCTGGTGTTCATGGCCGGGTCGCTGGCCTGCGGGGCGGCGCAGTCCATGGGGCAGTTGATCGGGTTCCGGGCGTTGCAGGGGCTTGGCGCGGGCGGCCTGCTGGTGCTGGCGCAGGCGGCGATCGGCGACGTGGTCTCGCCGCGCGACCGGCCGCGCTACCAGGGCCTGTTCACAGGGGCCTTCGCCCTGTCGAGCGTGGCCGGACCGCTGCTGGGCGGCATCATCACCCAGGCATTCACCTGGCGCTGGGTGTTCTATGTCAATCTGCCGGTGGGCGTGCTGGCCCTGACGATGATCGCGATCGGGCTGCGCCGGCCGCCTTCGCGCAAGCAGCGATCGATCGACTATATGGGCACGGTGCTGCTGGCCGGCACCACGGCCTCATTGCTGCTGCTGCTCGCCTGGGGCGGCAACGAGTTTCCCTGGGCGTCCGCCGACACGACGATGCTGCTGGTGGCGATCGCGACGTTCCTGGGCCTGTTCCTGTGGCAGGAAACCCGCGCGGCGGAGCCGCTGATCCGCCTTGCGCTGTTCCGCAACAGCGTGTTCGCGCGCGGCGTGGTGGTGGGCGGGATGATGACGTTCGCCATGCTGGGCTCGACGGTGTTCCTGCCGCTGTATTTCCAGTTGGTGCTTGGCATGGCGCCGGCTCGGGCGGGGGCGATGCTGATACCGCAGGTGGTGGGCATGCTGCTGAGTTCGGTGATCGGGGGCCGGATCGTCTCGCGGCTGGGGCATAACCGGCCATTCCTGCTGGCGGGCATCGGGCTGGAGGCGGTGGCGCTGGCGAGCCTGGCGGGGTTCGCCTATCTGGGCGCGGCACCCGCCTTGTTCCTGGTGTCGATGGGTGGGCTGGGGCTGGGCATGGGGATGGGCATGCCGAATCTGACGACGGCGGTGCAGAACGCGGTCAGCCATGCCGAGCTGGGTGCGGCGACCGGGGCGATGACGTTCGTGCGCTCCCTGGGCGGCGCGGTGGGTGTCGCGACGTCGGGGACGATCATGACGGCACGGCTGAACGCGGCGCTGGCGGGTATCGGGGGCAGCGTGAACGTGCGGGCGTTGAGCGAGCACGGAATACAGGCACTGGCGGAGCTGACTAAGGTGCAGCAGGCCGCCGTGGGCGCTGCGTACCGCACCGCGCTGACCGGGTGCTTCCTGCTGAGCGGCGTGGTGATGAGCGGCGCCTTCGTGCTGGTGTGGGGGCTGCCCGAGATCACTCTGCGCAGCCGAGTTGACGAGACGGACATGGTCCAGCGGGCGCCGATACGGCAATCATCCTGACCAAGATTTCCCAGACCACGCCCAGGCTCATAGGCTGCTCCCCGATGCATGATCCCATAACCGAGGAATTGTTTCGCAACGCTATCGTCGCGTTGGGCGACGAGATGGCGCTGACTATTTATCGCGCCGCCTATTCCGGCGTGCTGAAGAACATCATGGATTATTCCACCGCCATCTGCGACGCGCAGGGACGGCTGGTGGCGCAGGGGCTGAGCCTGCCCGGGCATTTGTGTTCCATTCCCAGCGCGCTGCAATCCTGCCTGCGGCATTTCGGGGACGATATCGCCGAGGGCGATATCCTGACGTTGAACGACCCCTATGACGGGGGCATGCATTTGCCGGATATTTTCGTCTTTCGCCCGATCTTCGCCGACGGCAAGCCGATCGTCTGGGCGGCGACGATCTGCCACCACACCGATGTGGGCGGCCGCGTGCCCGGATCGAATGCCTCCGACAGCACCGAGATCTTTGCCGAAGGGCTGCGATTGCCGCCGCTGAAGCTGCTTGAACGCGGCGTGCCGAACGCGACGCTGATGCGCATCATCGAACGCAATGTGCGGCTGCCCCAGCGTGTGATGGGCGATCTGCGCGCGCAGCTCGCCGCCTGCGAGATCGCGGCGCGCGGTCTGGGCGAGCTGCTGGCGCGGCACAAGGCGGATGGGCTGCGGGCGCTGATGGACGCGACCATGGCGCATAGCGAGCGGCTGACGCGGCATTGCCTGGCGGAGTTGCCGGATGGCGAGGCCACGTTCACCGACTGGATCGACGACGACCAGATCGATGCCGGGGTGCCGATCAAGCTGGTCTGCACCGTGCGCAAATCGAGCGAGCATATGCGCTTCGACTGGACCGGCTCCTCGCCGCAGGTGAAGGGCGCGATCAACAACACCTGGAGCTATACCGCCGGCGCGAGCTTCACCGCCGCGAAATCCGTGCTGTCCGTCAACATGCCGAACAATGACGGCGTGTTCCGCTGCATCGAGGTGGTGGCGCCGCCCGGCACGGTGACGAACGCGCTGCCGCCGGCCGCCTGTGCCGCGCGCGGGCTGACTGGGTTTCGCGCCGCCGATTGCGCCTTCGGGGCGCTGGCCAAGCTGTATCCGCAACTGGTCTATGCGGCGTCCGACGGGGGAAATACCGGCATCACCATTGGCGGTTACGACGAGGCGAGAAAGCCTTTCATCTATGTCGATTTCCTGTCCGGCGCCTGGGGCGGCCGGCCCTGGGCGGACGGGCTCGATGGCAACACCAACATGTTCGCCAATATGGCGAGCTTCAGCATCGAGGTGATCGAGGCGGAGAATCCGCTGGAGGTGCTGGATTACGAAATGGTGCCGGATACCGGCGGCCCCGGCCAGTTCCGTGGCGGCGTGAGCCTGCGGCGGACATGGCGGATGCTGGCGCAGGAAGGCATATTGCAAGTGCGCGCGGACCGGCACACCCATCGGCCCTACGGGCTGCAAGGCGGCGGCCCCGGCACGCCGAGCCTGAATGCGCTGGACGACGAAACGCTGCCGGCGAAGCTGACCATGAGGCTGACGCGCGGCCAGGTGTTCCGGCACGAACTGCCCGGCGCGGGCGGATGGGGACCGCCGCTGGAGCGGGCGCTGGATCTGGTGGCCAAGGATCTGCGCGACGGGCTGGTCACGATCGAGGGCGCGGCGCGGGATTACGGCGTAGTGGCGAAGGGCGAGCCGCCGGTGATCGACGAGACGGCGACGCGCGAATTGCGCGAGCGGCTGCGCGCCAGCCGCGCGCCAGCGCCCGATGTGGCCTGGCAGCCACTGGACGGAGCGCGGGGATGAGCCTGCGCATCGGGATCGATATCGGCGGTACCTTCACCGATTTGGTGGCCATAGCGCCGGATGGCGCGGTGCGCACGCATAAGACACCCTCCACCCCCGCCGATTACAGCCAGGGCATCGCCAACGGGCTGGCCGCCCTGCTGAACGGCGAGGACGTCGCCGAGGTGCTGCATGCCACCACGATCGGGTCGAACACCATACTGGAGGGCAAGGGTGCGCGCACCGCGCTGATCACCACGGCGGGCTTTCGCGACCTGCTGGAAATTCGCGACCTGCGCATGCCACGGCTGTACGACATGCATTGGACCAAGCCGCCGGCCCTGGTGGAGCGCCGCCTGCGGCTGGAGGTTGTGGAGAAGATGCGGCCGGATGGCAGCGTGGCGGAGGCGCTGGACCCGCTTTCCGTCGCCGCCGTGATCCGCACGCTGACGCGCGAGCGGGTGGACAGTGTCGCGATCTGCCTGCTGCACAGCTACGCCAACCCGGCGCATGAGAAAGTGGTGGCGCAGGCGGTGCGGCGGGTCATGCCGGATGTAGCGCTGTCCGTGAGTCACGAGATATTGCCTGAGATCAAGGAATATCCGCGCACCAGCACGACGGTGGTGAACGCCTATGTGCAGCCGGTGGTGCGGGCATATCTGACGTCGCTGGCCGGACGGCTCGCAGCTTTGGGGATCACCGCGAAGCTGCATCTGATGCAGTCCAATGGCGGGTTGGCCAGTGCGGCGCAAGCCGCCGAATTTCCGGCCCATATCGTCGAGAGCGGCCCCGCGGCGGGCGTTGTGGGGGCGGCGGTGCTGGCGGCGCGTCTGGGCGAGGACCGGGTGATCACCTTCGACATGGGCGGCACCACGGCGAAGGCCGGGCTGGTCGAGGATGGCGAGGTGCTGCGCGCCGAGGCAATGGAGGTGGGTGCCGGGGTGATGGCCGGGGCGCGGCTGCTGGTGGGCGGCGGCTATATGCTGAAGCTGCCGGCGATCGATCTGGCGGAGGTAGGCGCCGGTGGCGGCTCGATCTGCGCGCTCGATCCGGCGGGGGCGCCGAAAGTGGGGCCGCGCTCGGCCGGCGCCGATCCCGGGCCGGTGTGCTATGGACGCGGCGGCACGGAGCCGACCATCACCGATTGCAACCTGGTGCTGGGCTATCTCGATCCCGCGGGGCTCGCGGGCGGCACGGTGCGGCTGGACCGCTCGGCGGCGCTGCATGCGGTGGCGGACAGGCTGGCCGATCCGTTGGGCATGAAGATCACCGATGCCGCCTATGGCATGGTGCGGCTGGCCTCGGCGACCATGATGCGCGCCATCCGCGCCGTGTCGGTGGAGCGCGGGCGCGATGTGCGCGACTTCACGCTATTGGCCTTCGGCGGCAACGGGCCGTTATTCGCAGCTGGGATCGCGGCTGAGCTTGGCATACGCCGTGTGCTGATCCCGCCCATGCCCGGCTTGTTCAGCGCTTTCGGCCTGCTGCTAGCCGGCACCGAGCACCACGCCACGCGTACGCTGCGCGACCCCGACGCCGCGGCGCTGCAGCCGGTTTTGGATGCGCTGTTGGCGGAAGGGTTGGACCGGCTGGCGCAGGACGGTTTCCCGGCGGCGCGTTGCGTGACGGAGCTTTCCGCCAAGGCGCGCTATCGCGGCCAATCCAGCGAGCTATCGGTGAAGCTGCCCCGGGGGGATGCCGCGGCGATACTGGCCACCCTGCCCGACGCTTTTGCCGACGAGCATGAGCGGACTTACGGATTTCGTGCGCCGCCGGAGGAGCATGTGGAGTTGATGGGCGTGTCGGTGATCGCGCGCGGCATGCCGGCGCGGCCGCCTCTGCCCGGGCAAATTCCACCGGCCAGGGCGAAAGTGCCGGCCAGCCGGCGGGCTTGGTTCGAAGGCGCGGGCTGGATGGAGACGCAGGTGATCGACCGGGCGGAGCTGGCCGCAGGGGAGCGGCACGGGCCGCTGATCGTGCAGGAATACGACGCCACCTGCCTGGTGCCGCCCGGCGCGGTGGCGGGATTGGATGGGTTCGGCAATATTGTGGTGACGTTGGAATAGGGCCAGACGCATGCATCCGGACATCACCATCTCAAGCCTGCCGGAACCCGATGCCGACAGAATTCTGAGTGCCGGCCTGAATGGATACAACGATGCGATGGTGGGCTATGCCGATCGCGTGCCGTTGCACGTGCTGGTGAAGGACCCTGGGAGCGGCGAGATTCTCGGCGGGATCAGCGGCCGGACGTCCCTGGGGTTGATGTTCATCGATCTGGTTTATCTGCCGGACGCGGTGCGCGGTGCGGATATCGGCACGCGCATGCTGGCGATTGCCGAGGAAGAGGCGCGGCGGCGCGGATGCCGGGCCGGCGTGCTCTATACGCTGAGCTTCCAGGCGCCGGGTTTCTACCAGCGCATGGGATGGCGGGTTTTCGGGGAGGTTCCCTGTGATCCGCCCGGTGCGAGCCGGATCTTTCTGACGAAGGATTTCGGCTGATGCCAACCGCCTGAAATGATGGAGGCATCATCATTTCAAGCGGTTAGCATCATATATCTGTCGTAACGATCGACAGCGAGGGCTACTCCCCA
>DASXIW010000190.1:0-1576 GCA_036497785.1 Acetobacteraceae bacterium
GGCCGGAGCGGGTGGCGACGCTGCGCGCGCATTGTCCGGAGGCGGATATTCGTCTGATTCCGGGCACCGGTCACTGGGCGGCTTACGAATCGCCCGACTTCGTCAATCCAACGCTATTGGAAATGCTGGCGCGCACGCGCCCTTGATCCGTCGCGCGCAGGAGGAAACACGCAATGAACGAACTGTCCACCGGCCCCGGTGAGATGATGGGCAACGCCGGTCCCGGCATGCTGGCGGGCCTGCGGGTGATCGAGATCGCTGACGAACGCGCCGAATATACCGGCCTGCTGCTGGCGGGCCTTGGCTGCGAGGTGGTGAAGATCGAACCGCCGGAGGGCAATGCCACCCGCCGCATCGGGCCGTTCCTGGATGATGAGCCGGGGGCGGAACGGTCTTTGTTCTTCTGGAACTACAATCGCGGCAAGAAATCCGTTGTGCTGGACATCGCCGCACAGCCGGCGGAATTGCTGCGGCTGCTGGAGGGTGCGGATGTGCTGCTGGATTCCTCCTGCGGCGCGCTGAATACCGCGCTGGGGCTGGATCGCGCGGCGCTGAACGCGCGGTTTCCGACGCTGGTGACGGCGCGGATGACGCCATTCGGCGATGACGGACCGTGGGCGGATTTCAAGGCGTCCGACCTGATCCATCTCGCCCTCGGCGGGATCATGATGAATTGCGGTTACGATCCCGATCCGAAACTAGAGTATGATACGCCGCCGATCGCGCCGCAGGTCTGGCACGCCTACCACATCGCGGGCGAACAACTGGCGACCGGGATCATTGCCGCGCTGATCGCCCGGCATCGCAACGGCCAGGGCCAGGATGTTTCGGTTGCGGTGCATGAAGCGGTGTCGAAAAATCCTGAGCTGGACATCATGCATTGGGTGATGCGGCGGGTGCCGCTATGGCGGCTGACCTGCCGCCATGCGCTGGAGCACCCGAACCACTCGCCCAGCATCATGCATACCAAGGACGGACGGTGGTTCATCTCGCACGGGATGGGCGCGCGCGACCTGAAGGCGCTGGTGCCGCTGCTGTCGAAATATGGAATGCAGGCGGACCTGCAACCGCCGCCGCCGGACGCCGATCTGAAGGCGAGGGCGGTGCCGGGTTCGACCGCGAGCGATGAGACCCGCGCGCATATGATCGACGTGGTGCAGCGCTTTGTGCGCGCCTGGACCTACCAGGACATGCCGTGGCTGGAGGCGCAGGAGGCGGGGCTGCTGTGGGCGCCGATCCGCAAGCCGCATGAAAACGCGCTCGATGAACACTGGATCCAACGCCGATCGTTTGCCGACGTCTATCATCCCGAACATGGGCGATCGTTTCGCTATCCCAGCAGCAAGTGGCTGGCGACGCGGACGAGTTGGCAGGTCGGCCGGCGGGCGCCGCTGCTGGGCGAGGACAGCGCAGCGGTGCTGGGCGAGGCGGCACGCCTTCCGTCGGTTCCGGCGCAACCGAAGGGCGACGGCGCGCCACGGATGTCGGCGCTGCACGGCAAGCCGTTTCCATTGCAGGGGGTGAAGATCCTGGATTTTGCCTGGTTTTTGGCCTCGGCCGGGGGGACGCGGTTCCT
>DASXIW010000191.1:0-2012 GCA_036497785.1 Acetobacteraceae bacterium
CTACCTACAGCTCGACGATGTCTCGTTCGCCTATCTATGCGATGAGAAATTTTGCGACGGCTGCCGCCGCAACGGCGATGATCCCGAGGCGCTGCCGCGGGTGTTTGCGGCTGCAGTCAATGCGGCACTGCAGGGGCGCCCGCCCGGCAAGCGGGCGGTGCTCGGACTGGTCACCACCAAGCAGGGCACGATCGAGGGCGACGCGGAGATCAAACGACGCATAGAGGCGGCCGCCGCCTATGTGCCCTTGGAAAACATATGCTTGTCGCCGCAATGCGGGTTTTCGAGCACCCACCATGGGAACGCGGTGTCCGAATCGGAGCAATGGCGCAAGCTGGAACTGGTGGTGCGCGTGGCGCGCGATGTTTGGGGCGAGGCATGAGAGTATGGGCGGCTGGCGCATCGTAATGTCGGAGACCATGTCAAAGCGATCTTTCTATGGTTGGACCATGCTGGCGACGCTGTGGCTGGTCATGTTTCTGAACCTTGGATTTCCAGCCTACGGGCCCGCGGTCATCAATCCTGCCATGGCCAAGGCCTTGGGTTTCCCACGCGAGACCCTGGGCAGCATATTTTCGGTGTACATGATCATGTCCGGGCTGCCGGGCCCGCTGGTGGCGATGAGCGTCAACCATTTCGGCGTGCGCAAGACGCTGCTGCTCGGCAGCGCGCTGACCATCGTCGGTGCGTTGCTGATGGCCACCGTGGTCACGAGCGGATTGGGAGCGATGCTGTGCCATGGGTTGCTGGTGGGGGCGGGAGTCGCCACCGGAGGGGCCATGGCGTCGCAGGCGGGACTGGCGCGCTGGTTCGTCAGGCGCCGCTCCTTGGCGCTGTCGGTGATGTATTCCGCGGGCGCCATCGGCGGCTTCGCGGCGGCACCGTTGCTCAACCGACTCATTCAGGCGACGGGTAGCTGGCGGGCGGGATGGTGGACGATTGCGGCGCTGTCTGCCGGGGCTGCCTGCATCGCCCTTATTTTGGTGCGCGAGCGGCCCGAGGATGTGGGTCAGGTGGCGGATGGATTCGCGGCGCCGGCGGCGGCCGGGCAACCACCGCCGGATACGCGGCCGGCCTTTATGACGCGCCGGGAATGGACATATGCGGAGGCCGTTCGACATCCCGCCTATTGGATTCTGCTGGGTTCGCTCATCGGCGGCAGCGGCGGCTACACTCTATTCCTGGCACATGGCGTAGTGCATTTGCAGGATCTCGGCCACACCGCAGGTATCGCAGCCTGGGCCGTCAGCATCGCCACGATTACCGGTCTCATCGGCAAGGCGATACTCGCGGTGTTCGGCGATCGGGTCGATCCACGCTATATTTACAGTTTGTTCATTGGAATTTTCGGCGTCGGACTCGTGGTCATCGTCAATGCGCACGCACTCTGGCAGGTGTTCTTGTTCGCGACCTGCATCGGCATCGGATTCGGCGGGGGCGTCGTCTGTCTGATGGCGGTGCTGAGCAATTATTTCGGCACGCGTGCGTTCGCCTCACTGGCGGGCCTCGCCATTGCGATCAACACCACCCTGTCGGCGATCGCGCCGAAAGTGGCCGGCCGGCTCTTCGATCAGGGCGTCGGCTACGGCATCAATTTTTATTTTCTCGCCGCATGGTGCTTCGTAGGTGCCACCGTTTTATTTTTCATGCGCCGCCCCGAAGGCGACCCGAAAAATGCTGCCGCGCAACTGGCAGCCGGGGCGGTACCGCGATGAGCGCCGTGCCGCAATGAGCGCGGTGAAGGAAGGCGAGCTGCTGTGGACCCCGAGCGCGCAGCGCGTGGCGCGTGCGAATCTCACGCATTACATGGCCTGGCTGGCGGAGCGCGGACGCAGCTTCGATTCCTACATGGCGCTGTGGCAATGGTCCGTCGATGATCTGGAGGGATTCTGGGGGTCGCTTTGGGAATACTTCGACATCCGCGCTTCCCAGCCCTATGACCGAGTGCTGGGCCGGCGTTCGATGCCGGGTGCGGAGTGGTTTCAAGGCGCGCGCCTGAACTACGCCGAACA
>DASXIW010000192.1:0-9573 GCA_036497785.1 Acetobacteraceae bacterium
CCGGACAGGGTCAGCAGCACCGCGCGTGCCCGGTCTGCCTCCCCGCGATCACGCGACCCTGCGAGAGCCGTCAAGGCCACGCGCTGTTCATCGCTCGCCACAATCGGAGATTTGCCGCCCATGCACCGCCCACCCGTATCGCAGCCAGCAGCGAACCGCCAAACCACGGCGTTGGTCAACCAACCGGAATTTGCTTAGGCTGTTGGCATTTCTCAGGAGCCAGACCCTATGGACGTCGCCTCCAATCCCCCTTCCCAGTCCCTGGCGGCCGAGCCTTCCCCGGGGACCTGGCGGCCGGAGGGCTGCGATCGCGTGGCGCTGGTTTTGCAGGGCGGCGGTGCGCTGGGCGCCTATCAGGGTGGCGTGTATCAGGCGCTGCACGAGGAGGGGTTGGAGCCGGACTGGCTGGCCGGCGTGTCGATCGGCGGCATCAATTCTGCCATCATCGCCGGCAATCCCCGGGAGCGCCGGCTGGAGCGGCTGCGCGAATTCTGGGAGACGATCACCTCCCGGCGGATCTGGCAGTTCACGCCCGATGGTGACGTGCCGCGCAAGGCGCGCAATGCGTGGTCGTCCATGCTGACCATGATGCAGGGCCAGCCGGGGTTTTTCGAGGTGAACCGGCCGGGTCCGTGGTTCTCGCTGCGCGGTTCGAAGCAGGCGACCAGCTATTACGACAGCGCGCCGGCGCGCGAGACGCTGCTGCGGCTGGTGGATTTCGACCTGATCAACAGCGGCCATACCCGTTTCGCCTGCGGGGCGGTGAATGTGGCTAACGGCAATTTCTATTATTTCGACAATGCCAATTGCGAAATCCTGCCCGAACACGTGATGGCGAGCGGCGCGTTGCCGCCGGCCCTGCCGATGGTGCGGCTGGGCAGCGATTATTTCTGGGATGGCGGCCTGGTGTCCAACACGCCGCTGCAGCATCTGCTGGACCGCATCGGTTCGGACAGCACGCTGGTGTTCCAGGTGGATTTGTTCAGCGCCAGGGGCAACGTGCCGCGGGATATGTACGAGGTCATGGCGCGGCAGAAGGACATTCAGTATTCCAGCCGCACGCGGCTGACGACCGATCTGTACAAGCAGATGCACCAGATGAAGATACATATGCGCGACCTGCTGGCGCGCATTCCCGAGGCCGAGCTGTCCGATGAGGAACGCGCGCAGAAGGCGGCGCTGCGACACCTGCCGGAGATCGCCATTCTGCAGCTGATCTATCAGCAGGCGGCCTATGAGGGAGAGGCCAAGGATTACGAATTCAGCGGCACCTCCATGCGCGAACATTGGGATAGCGGTTATCGCGACACGCAGCGCACGCAGGCCCACAAGAACTGGCTGGTGATGCCCGAACCCGGGCGTGGCATCGTGATGCACGACATCCATCGTCTGGCGGGGTGATCGGGCCGGCGAGGCTTTCGGCTAAATCCGTGGGCGGATCTCGGCGAAGCTGAAGGTTCTGCCCTCGACCATGTGTGTGCGAATGGGGCGCCGATAGGTGGCGCTGAAACGCGCTTCAGTGAGGATTTCGCGCACCGGCCCGGCGCAGGGCGGGGCATCGCGCGACATGACCAGGACGCGATCGGCGACGAGGAAGGCGTGGTCGGGGTCGTGGGTTGTCATCACGATCCCCAGCCCTTCATCGGCCAGGCTGCGAACCAGTTCCAGCACGTCGGTCTAGTTGGCGAAATCCAGATGCGAGGTCGGCTCGTCCAGGACCAGCAGCCTCGATTGTTGGGCGAGCGCCCGGGCGATCATGACGAACTGGCGCTCGCCGCCGCTGAGTTCGGGATAGAGCCGCGATGCCAGCCTGGTGATGCCGAGGCGCGTCATGGCCTGTTCGACGATCGCCGCATCCGCGGGGCCGGGCATCGCGGTCCAGGAGAGATGCGGGGCGCGCCCCATCTCCACGATGGTGCGCGCGTCGAAGGCGAAGACTGAGTGCTCGCTTTGCGGGACGAAGCCGACGATACGGCCAAGATTGGGGCGGCCGCCGGCGAGGCCCTCCAGATGGAACGTTCCCGCCGAAAACGAGTCTAGCCCGGCGAGGCAGCGCAGCAGGGTCGATTTGCCGACGCCGTTCGGGCCGAGCACGCAGAGCACCTGGCCCCGTTCCAGCCCGAAGCTGAGGTTTCTGAAAACCGGCCGGCCGGCCCGATAGGCGAAGGCAGCATCCGCGACGGTGAGCATCACGCCCAGCCGAGCCGGCTGCGTCGGAGCAGCAGGGCGAAGACAGGCGCGCCCACGATGGTGGTGAGTACGCCGATCGGCAGTTCCGCCGATGTGAGGGTTCGCGCGAGGTCGTCGACCAACATGAGATAGCAGGCGCCGAGGGCCGCCGGGGCCGGCAGCACGCGCCGGAAATCGGCACCCACCAGGATGCGGGCGGCGTGCGGAATGACCAGTCCGACCCAGCCGATGATGCCGGCGACGGCGACGGTGGAGGCGGCGATCAAGGTGGAGGCGAGGATGACGATGAGCCGCAGCCTTGTCGCGTTGACGCCCAGGCTGCGCGCCTCGTCATCGCCCAGTGCGAGCAGGTTGAGCCGCCCGCGCAGCGCCCACAGCACCAAGGCGCAGGGCAGGAACAGGGCCAGCAGCATCCAGAGATCCTATTTCGTCACGCCGGACAGTGATCCGAGCAGCCAGAACTCGATGATCGGGAGCTTGCTTTCGGGGTCGGCGAGATATTTCAGCAATGACAGCAAAGCGGTGAACAGCGCGCCTACGACGATGCCGGAGAGGAGGGTGGGCGCGGTGCGGTAGGAGCGGCCGAGCAGGAAGCACATGCCCACCGATAGCAGGCCGAACACGAAGGCGGAGAGCGGCACGGCGCCGGGTTGGGGTAGCAGGCGCCGGAAAGCGACAGCCCCGCACCTGCTACCAAGGCGGCGCCGATCCGCGGCAGGCGCACATCGATCACCACCGAGAGGATGACCGCGCCGCCATCCGCGGCGATCGGCAGGATCTGGCAGAGGATCACCGAGGAACGGCTCCAGACGGCGCATTCAGTTCGGCCCTGTGTAGGGCATGCCATAGCAATTTTCGTAGAAGCTGTTGGCGGTCTTGTGCATGTCGATATCGGCGAAGCGTTCCGGGTAGAGCTTCTTGGCCATCCACAACTCGCCCAGGGCCAGCGCCTCGGGCAGCGGGTAGCCCCAGGGCTTGACGTATTCGGGGGTGATGTAGATGCGGTCGTCGCGAACCGCGGCGATGGGCTGCCATGCGGCGCCGTTGCGGATCATGTCCGCGACGGGGCGTAGCGGTCCTGCACGAAGATGACCTGCGGATCCCAGCGCAGTATATCCTCCATCGACACCTTGGCTGCGCCGCGCACGGCCTCGGCCGCGTTGTGGCCACCCGAACGCGCCATGATGACGCCGGTGTATTTGCCCGCGCTGTAGGTGTTCAGATCGGGATTGGCCATATAGAGGCGGATGCGCTGGCTTTCGGGAATGCCGGCGATGCGCTGTTCGACCAGTTTGCGGCCGACGAATGCGGCATCGAGCAGCCTCTCGGCGCGGGCCTGGGTGCCCAGTACGGCGCCGATCAGCGTGACGCCTTCCCGCAGCCCGTCGGCATAGGCGGCGTCGTCATCGGCGAAGGTTGGGTTGAGCCTGGCCTTGTCGGTGCCTTCGCCCTTGGCGAGGGAGATCACGATCACGGGCAGGCCGGCCTGGGTGATCTGCTGCACCATCGCGGCGGGGGCGTAGTTCGTCACGAACACCACGTCCGGGTGCAGGCTCAGCAATTCCTCGATGTTCACATTGGCGAGGTCGCCGGGGGTGGCCATGGGTCGATCCTGTCGATGCCGGGGATGTTGGCGCGCCAGCTGCGCAGGATGCCGACGAGCCGGTTGCCGGCCCCCAATTCCTCGATGATGTCGAGGGTCTGGTGCTGCAGCGCGACCACGCGCCGGATCTGGGTTGGGACGGTGACGGAGCAGCCGAGCTGGTCGATGACGACTTGCGTCACTGCGGCTTGGACAGCGGCACCGGCCGCCAGCCAGACGGCAAGGGCAAGGAGGACGCGGCGAAGCATGGGAAGACCTTGGGGGGAAAGATACCTATAGTCGCCGGGATATAGCGCGCATGCGCGCAGCGATGCCAGTGACAGGACCTGCCGATGGGTGACCCGATGCCTGAAATATCTCCCCCGCTGCGGCTTTTCGCCGCTGGCAGCCTGCGATCGGCCTTGACCGAATTGTCGCCAGCATCAACCCCATGACGGCGCTGGTGTTTGGGCCGGCGGGCCTGCTGCGGGAGCGGATCGAGCATGGCGACATGCCCGACCTGTTCCTGTCGGCCAATATGGAACATCCGGCGGCGCTGGCGGCCGCCCGGGGGGATGGCAAAATACAAAGCTTCGCTCGCAACTCGCTGGTGGCGGTCGCGCGGCGGAAGCTGGGTCTGCCGTGCCGGCAGGCAGCTATCCGGCCCGCGCATTTCTGGAGTCCGGGGAGGTGGATGTGTTCCTGACCTATCTCAGCAATGCCAGGAGCATCGGGGATATGTTCGATGTGGTGTTGCCGCCGCCGGAACTCGCGGTGACGGCGGAGTACGGGCTGATCGCGCTGGCGGCGGAGGCGGCGCGGCGGCAGGCGGCGTCCGATCTGGTCGCAGACCTGCTGTCCGCTCGCGGACAGGAGGTGCTGGCCGGCCATGGATTTCGCAAGATCGCCTGACGGCGGCATTTGCGGTCGCCGGCAGGATCAATCGGCGATGCCGTGCCGCCGGGTAACCATGGCGACGCCCTTGATCTGCGCGTGAACCTCCGTGCCCTCGGCGAGGTTCAGCACGCGCCAGGAGCGTTTGGTGACGCGCGCCAGCAGCCGGGCGCCATCGCCTTGGGTGCCGAGGCCCAGCACCGCGATCATCTCGTGCTCGCCGGATTCTATCCCGCTTAGGATACGCGCGGGCAGGACATTGAGGATCGTGCTTTGCCGGGATGGCTGGCGCGCGAGGCTGACATCGGCGGCCAGGATTCGCAGACGGCGTTTGTCGCCCAAACTGATGGCACGTGCGGGAACCAGGAACCTGCCTTGCGCGACGGCGAGCGTCGCCAGGCCGTCGGCGGCATCGTAGGCTTCGACGACAGCGTCGAGGCTCACCGCCGCCTCCCTGGATTTCAGGAGCGGCAGGGAGGGATCGCTTTGCAGTGCCGCGAGCGGTCCGGAGGCGAGGACGCGCCCGGCTTGCATCAGCACGAGATGGTTCGCCAGGCGTTCGAGTTCGGCCATGTCGTGGCTGACATAGAGGATCGGGAGCGAGAGGCTCTCATGCAGTCGCTCCAGGAAGGGCAGCATCTCGTCTTTCGTGGGCCGGTCGAGGGCGGAGAGTGGTTCGTCCATGAGCAGGAGCTTGGGTTGCGAGAGCAGGGCGCGACCGATGGCGACGCGCTGGCGCTCGCCGCCGGATAGTTGCGGAGTCCGCCGATCCAGCAGCGGGGCGAGGCCCAGCAAGGCGGCGACCTCGTCGAAGCCGATGGCGTTGGATCCCGGCGACGGCTTCAGGCCACGGGCGCCGTACAGCAGGTTGCGGCGCACGGAAAGATGCGCGAACAGGCTGGCTTCCTGAAAGACATAACCGATGGGACGCTTGTGCGTTGGCACGAAAGCCGCGCCATCCTGCCAGATGTCGCCGCCGATGGAGCAATATCCGTCCGCCATGTGATGCAGCCCGGCGATGCAGCGCAGCACGGTGGTCTTGCCGCAGCCGGATGGGCCGAAGAGCGCGGTGACGCCCATTGCTGGTACCGTGAAGGCTGCATCGAGCTCAAATTTTTCCAGTGCGCCGCGAAACGCGACGCGGATGACCTGCTTGTGGCTCATCCGCCGACGCGGCCGACGCGCTTTTCGATCAGGGTCATTGTCAGGATGACGGCGAAGGCGAAGGCCGCCATGCCGCCCGAGAGGATGCTCGCTTCCCGCCATTGCATAGTTTCGACGTAATCGTAGATCGCCACCGAAAGCACCTTGGTCTTGCCGGGGATGCTGCCGCCGATCATCAGGACAATGCCGAATTCGCCGACGGTATGGGCGAAGCCGAGTACCGCGCCGGTGAAGAATCCGGGCCGGGCGAGCGGCACCGCCACGGTCCAGAAGGCGCGGCGCGGCGAGGCGCGCAAGGTAGCGGCGGCTTCGAGCGGGCGCGTGCCCATGGCTTCGAAGGAATTGCGGATCGGCTGGACGACGAAGGGCAGCGAGTAGGCAACGGAGCCGATCACCAGCCCGCCAAAGGTGAAGGCCAGCGTTCTGGCGCCCCAGAGTTCGGCGACGATGCCGCCGGGGCCGCTTGGGCCCAGGGCCACGAGCAGATAGAAGCCGAGCACGGTCGGCGGCAGCACCAGGGGCATGGCCACGATGGTGGCCACGCCCTCTTTCCACCAGGCGCGCGACCGGGCGAGCCACCAGGCGATCGGCGTGCCCACGATGAGAAGGATGACCGTGGTGAGCGCGGCCAACGCGATCGTCAGGCGGATGGCAATCCAGATTTCGAAGGGCAGGGCCGCCACAATGCGATCAGCTACCGGCGTCGATGGCGTAGCCGTATTTCTCGATGATGGCGCGTGCCTCCGGGCCTTTCAGGAACGCCATGAAGGCGACGGCCGCTTCATTGCCGACGCCTGTCTTCAGCAGCACCGTGTCCTGGCGGATCGGCGCGTACAGATTTTGCGGGACGATCCAGCGCGATCCGTCGTTGTTGCCGGCAACCTGCGACAGGGCGACGAATCCCAGTTCGGCATTGCCGGTTTGGACGAACTGGAACGCCTGGGTGATGTCCTGGCCCTGCACGATCTTGGGTTGCAGCGTGTCGTACAGGCTGAGCGACTTGAGCGTCTGGATGGCGGCGGCGCCATAGGGCGCGTTAGCCGGGTTGCAGATCGACAGCTTGGTGAAGGCGCCACTGCTGAGCGTGTCCGCGTTTGTGACGAGGTCGGGATTCTTGCTCCAGAGCACGAGCTTGCCGATGGCATAGGTGAAGCGGCTATCCGCGACGCCGAAACCGTCCTCCACCGCTTTTTTGGGACGGTCCTGATCGGCGGATAGCAGGATCTGGAAGGGTGCGGCCTTGGTGATCTGCGTATAAAGCTGGCCGCTGGAACCGAAGCTCAGCACGGCCTCGTGACCGGTTTTCTGCCGGAAGGCGGCCGCGATGTCCTTGGCGGCATCGGTGAAGTTCGCGGCGACGGCGACATTGATCTGGGCGGCATCCGCCTGGCCACCGAGCAGGCAGGCGGCGAACAGGGCGACGGCGGCGGCCAGCATTTTCACGGCGCGCATGATATCCTCCATTTCCGATCCCGTGTGGCGATAACCTGCCCGGTGACGGGGGCGACTCCGTCGCCGGAGTCGACAAAGCCGCCTCGTCGCCAGAGGTGACAAAGGCTCTGCTCGCCATCACATTCCGCGCGGCGTGCTATATAGGGAGACATATAGCGCCTGCGTATCGTTGGGTGAAAGCGCCAAACGGAGGATGGCTTTATCGATCCCAGGCCAAGCCCAACTTGTCTGGAGCGGCTTGCTCGCCGGTAGTCTCACGAACCCAGCCATAGGACATTGATGATCATCCTCAACCGGCGCCAAGCACTTGGCGCGCTGATTGGCCTGTTCTCGGTGGCGGCGGTACCGGCGCTGGCCAGGGACATCACGGATTCATCCGAGCGCCATGTCCAGATTCCGGACAAGATCACGCGCGTGTTCGCCGCCGGGCCGCCGGCATCGACGTTGCTGTATATGCTGGCGCCACAGATGATGACCGGCTGGGTGCGCGCGCCCCGCGAGGCCGAGAAACCCTTCCTGCTGCCGGCGGTGCGTGACTTGCCGGAGCTTGGGCGGCTGACCGGGCGGGGGAATACGCTCAACCTGGAAAGGCTGGTGGCGGACAAGCCTGACCTGATCGTCGATTTCGGGACCATCAACGACACGTATCGCTCGCTCGCCGATCGGGTGCAGGCGCAGACGGGCATTCCCTATCTGCTGATCGATGGGCGTTTTGAGAACACGCCGGCCGCGCTGCGGCTACTGGCGGGCGTGTTGGGCGTGCAGCAGCGCGGCGAGGCGCTGGCGCGGGCGGCGGAGGATATTTTCGCGGCGGTTGACCAAGTGCTGGCGGCGGTGCCGGAGGCCAAGCGGCCGCGCGTCTATCTGGCGCGTGGCCCCGAGGGCACGGAGACGGGCTCGCGCGGTTCGATCAACACCGAGATCATCGAGCGCGTCGGCGGCGTGAATGTCGTGCAGGGATTGCGCGAGAAGGGCGGGCTAGTTGATGTTTCGCCCGAACAGGTGATTGCCTGGGCGCCGGATACGATCATCACCCTCGATCCTCGGTTCCGGGAGAGCGTGCGCGGCAACCCGGCCTGGCAGCCAGTACCGGCGGTTGGGGCGGGGCGGGTGTTTCTGGCGCCCAGCCTGCCATTCGGGTTCATCGACTTGCCCCCATCGGTGAACAGGCTGATCGGCCTCGTCTGGCTGCTGCACACGCTGTATCCCGGCCAGGCGGGCGGCGATCTGCGGACGCAGGTGCATGATTTTTACCATCTGTTCTATCAGGTGGATTTGACCGGGGCCGATCTTGATCATCTGCTGGATGGCGCGGGCTGAGTTCGGGCGTTGATGCAATCCGGGCGGACCGCGACGGTTTTTCTGCTGTTGGCCGCCCTGCTGGTGCTGGCCGTGTTAATCGCGTCGGGCGTCGGTGCCTATCCGATCACGCCGCAGGATGTGCTGGCCGCCATTTTCCGTGGGCTCGCCGGCGGGCAGGATTCGGGGCCTGTCGACACGGTTCTGTTTCAGATCCGCCTGCCGCGTGTGACCGGCGCAGTTCTGGTGGGCACGGCGCTGTCCGCCGCGGGCGCGGCTTATCAGAGCCTGTTTCGCAATCCGCTGGTGTCGCCGGACATACTCGGCGTGTCGACCGGGGCCGGGCTTGGCGCGGTGCTCGGCATCCTGCTCGGGCTGCCGGTGGTTGCCATTCAGTTTCTCGGCTTTGGCGGCGGATTGCTGACGGTGATCATCGTCGGCGCGTTGGCGCGGGCGCTTCGCGGCGGCGGGGATGTGCTGGTTCTCGTACTGGCCGGTATCGTGGTGGGCGCGCTGGCGGGAGCGGCGATCTCGCTCGTCAAGGTTCTGGCCGATCCTTACGACCAGTTGCCGGCGATCACCTTCTGGCTGCTCGGCAGTCTGGCAGCGGTGAAGCCAGGCGATGTCGCGGCGACGCTGCCGGTGGTTGTCCTGGGGCTGGCGCCGCTTGTGTTGCTGCGGTGGCGGATCGGCGTGCTGTCGCTGGGCGATGACGAGGCGCGCGCGCTGGGCGTGGAGGTGGGGCGGCTGAGGGTTGTGGTTATCACGGCGGCGACGCTGATGACCGCGAGCGTGGTCGCCATATCGGGGGTTGTCGGCTGGGTCGGGCTGATGGTGCCGCATATGGCACGCCTGCTGGTGGGGCCGCGTTTCGACCGGCTGTTGCCGGCTTCCATCCTGCTTGGCGCCGCCTTCATGGTGGGGGTGGATACGCTGGCGCGAACTGGCGCGCGCATTGAGATTCCGCTTGGCGTGCTGACGGCGATCATCGG
>DASXIW010000193.1:0-2979 GCA_036497785.1 Acetobacteraceae bacterium
GAGAGCTTGTTAAACCGGCGTCATTAGGTCCTGTCTCCTGCCTTGGGCACCAGCCAGAACGAAACCTGCTCCGGTTGCTGCCGGTAGGCGAACCGCGCGTCCGTCCTTGACAGCGAACATGAGAGCAGCCGCATGCCCAAATCGGAAAACGCCGCGGCACCCACCGCCACCAGCACATTGGTGCGCAGCCCCGCCGTCCGCTGCCGCCATTGCCGCTCCAGCCCGATGGCCAGCCCCAGCACGAAGGCCAACGCGAACACCCGGAAGCTATGCGCGAAAGCGCTGTCCCACAGTGCCTGCAACGCGGTCTGCACGCCCGCCATGTCGGGCCATGGCATGGCCGGGTATGCCGCCCTACCCTACGCCGCCAGCACCCCGCGTATCGCCGCAAACGCCTCATCCACCTTCGTCGCATCCGGCCCACCGGCCTGCGCCATGTCCGGCCGCCCGCCGCCGCCCTTCCCGCCCACCGCCACGGAAGCCGCCCGCACCAGCTCCACCGCGTTGAACCGGTCCGTCAGATCTGCCGAAACCCCAACAACAATGCTGGCCTTGCCCTCGGCCGTGGAAACCACCGCCACCACGCCGCTGCCAATCTGCTTGCCGATCGCCTCGGCAATCCCTTTCAAATCCCGCGCCGGCACCTCGCCCAGATCGCGCGGCGCGAAGGCAACGCCCGCCACGTCCTCAACCTCGGCCGCCGCCCCGCCCGTCGCCAGCTTCTTCTGCAACTCGGCCACTTGCCGCTCCAGCCGGCGCCGGTCTTCCACCAGCGCCGTCACCCGCTCGGCCAGCTCACTCGGATTCGCCTTCAGCGCCGCCGCGGCCTCGGCCAGCCGCCGGTCGCTTTCGGCAATCACCGCCAGCGCGCTCTCCCCCGTCACCGCCTCGATGCGTCGCACCCCCGCACTCACCGCACTCTCGCCCACAATGCGCAGCAGCCCGATATCCCCGGTCCGCCGCACATGCGTGCCCCCGCACAACTCGATGGAATAGGCCCCGCGATTCCCTTCCGGGGCGCCCATCGAAACCACGCGCACCTCGTCGCCGTATTTCTCGCCGAACAGCGCCCGCGCGCCCTCCTGCACCGCCGCATCCGGCGTCATCAGTCGCGTTGTCACCTCGGTGTTCTCGCGGATATGCGCGTTCACCTCCCGCTCCACCAAGGCCAGATCCTCGCGCGATATAGGCGTGGGCTGCGAAATATCGAAACGCAGCCGGTCCGGCGCATTCAGGCTGCCCTTCTGCGCCACATGCTCGCCCAACCGCCGGCGCAACGCCTCATGCAGCAGATGCGTGGCACTGTGATGCGCCCGTATCGCCCCGCGCCGTACATGATCCAACTCCGCCAGCACCGGCTTGCCAACTTCCGCAACACCTTCTTCAACGCGGCCGAGATGCACGAACAGGTCGCCAAGTTTTTTCTGCGTGTCGCTCACCACAATGCGCAACCCGGGTGCCAGTATCACCCCGGCATCCCCCACCTGCCCGCCGCTCTCCGCATAAAACGGCGTCTGGTTCAGGATCACCGCCACATCCTGCCCGGCCGCCCCGCGATCGACGCTCCGCCCACCGGACACCAGCGCCAGAATCTCCGCTTCCGCCTGTTCGGTCGAATAGCCGAGAAACTCCGTCGCTCCCAGCCTCTCCTTCAGCTCGAACCACACCGTCTCCGTCGCCGCCTCGCCGGAGCCGGACCACGCCGCCCGCGCCCGCCGCCGCTGCTCGGCCATCGCCGCGTCGAACCCGGCCACATCCACAATGCGCCCCTGCTCGCGCAGCGCATCCTGCGTCAGATCCAGCGGAAACCCGAACGTGTCGTAAAGCTTGAACGCCACCTCGCCGGGCAGCGCCTGCCCCCCGCCCAGCCTGGCCGTCTCCTCGGAAAGCAGCCCCAGCCCCCGGTCCAGCATGGCCTTGAACCGCGTCTCCTCCAGCCGCAGCGTCTCGCCGATCAGCGCCTCCGCCCGTCCCAACTCGGAATAGGCGGCGCCCATCTGCCGCACAAGCGCCGGCACCAGCCGGAACATCACCGGGTCCTTCGCCCCCATCATATGCGCGTGCCGCATCGCCCGGCGCATGATCCGCCGCAGCACATAGCCGCGCCCTTCATTGGACGGCAGCACCCCGTCCGCGATCAGAAAACTCGTGCTGCGCAAATGATCCGCCACCACCCGGTGGCTGGTCTTGAATGCCCCGTCAGGGTCCTGCCCCGTCACCTCGGCACTCGCCAGGATCAGTGCCCGCAGCGTGTCGGTGTCGTAATTATCGTGCTTGCCCTGCAGAATGGCGGCAAACCGCTCCAGCCCCATGCCGGTATCGATCGAGGGCCGCGGCAGCGGATTGCGCGTGCCCGGCGGCCCCTCCTCATACTGCATGAACACCAGGTTCCAGATTTCGATGAACCGGTCGCCATCCTCGTCCGGGCTGCCCGGCGGCCCGCCAGGGATCTCGGGTCCATGGTCATAGAATATCTCCGAGCACGGCCCGCACGGCCCGGTATCGCCCATCCGCCAGAAATTATCGGAGGTCGCGATGCGAATGACCCGCTCCTCCGGCAGCCCCGCGATCTTCCGCCACAGCGCCGCCGCGTCCTCGTCCTCGCTATACACGGTAACCAGCAGCTTCTCCTTGGGCAGGGAGAAATCCCTGGTCAGCAAGGTCCAGGCATGCGCGATGGCCTGTTCCTTGAAGTAGTCCCCGAACGAGAAATTCCCCAGCATCTCGAAGAAGGTGTGGTGCCGCGCGGTATATCCCACATTGTCCAGGTCGTTATGCTTGCCCCCGGCGCGCACACATTTCTGCGCCGTCGTCGCCCGCGAATAGGCCCGCCGCTCCTGGCCGGTGAACACGTTCTTGAACTGCACCATGCCCGAATTGGCGAACATCAATGTCGGGTCGTTACGCGGCACAAGCGAACTGGACGCCACGGCGGTATGGCCGTTGCGGACAAAGAAATCGAGGAAGGTGCGGCGGATA
>DASXIW010000194.1:0-14661 GCA_036497785.1 Acetobacteraceae bacterium
CTTCCCAAAGCGGGCAGCCGCCAGGGAACCCTTTTTGTTGTCCCGGATGCCGGGATGGCGTGGAATGAAGCAGGCGCCTCGATGGTCGGGGCGCCACAGCGACAGGAGTAGGCGGCCAAGTGCAGGTTCTGGTTCGTGATAACAATGTCGATCAGGCGCTCAAGGCGCTCAAGAAGAAGATGCAGCGCGAAGGCATCTTTCGCGAAATGAAGCTTCGCCGGCATCACGAGAAGCCGTCCGAGCGCCGCGCCCGCGAGGCCGCCGAGGCTGTTCGCCGCGCCCGCAAGATGGAGCGCAAGCGACTGGAGCGCGAAGGATTCTAAACGCCGGCTTCGCCTAATAACAACCAGGACCAGCCCCGCGGCCCGGAAGATTGCTTCCGCTGGCCGCGTTTGGCGTTGCTCAAAGGCTTGGGGGCGGCTTGTGATCCGGCGGCAGGGTTGCCGCGATCAGCTCGGCGACGGCGTGGTTCTGCTGCCCGCGCAGGCCCTCGATGACCCCCAGCCGGTCCGCCGGGCTGCGGTTCTGGCTCATTTTCCACTGCGCCTCGATGCGCTGGGCGGGCAGGCGGAAGGCCCGGATGCCGGCGAACATGGCGGCGCGGAATTTCGGCGGCATCGCGTCCAGATCGAATTGCTTCGGGTCGTCGGCGGCGAGATGGCGCAGGATGTCGGCGGTCTGCGGCTCATCCTCCACCGCCTCCAGCACGCCGTGGACATGCACGGCCGCGTAATCCCAGGTGGGCACGGCCGGTTGCGTGCGATACCAGCCGGGGGTGATGTAGGCATGCGGGCCGCTGAAGATGGCAAGGGCCTGGGCGCCATGCAGGGCGGCGCATTGTGCGTTCGCTGCCGCCAGATGGGCCGATAGCACCAGCGAATCGCGCGCTTGCGCCACCACGAACGGCACATGCGAGGCATCCATAGCGCCGTTTTGCTGCGTGACCAGCACGCCAAACGGATTGGCCGCGATCAGCGCCACGATCTTGTCGATATCCGTCTCGGTGAAGGCAGGACGCAGATACATGGCAAGGCAGCCCTTCGCGGTTTACGTCAGCGCATCGATAGGCTAGCATTGGACTGCGCTATCAAGCCAATCTATGCAAAATCTATCAGACCAATCATCTGCCGCCCCGACGCGCCAGGGCGCGGTGTTCGACCAGCTTCGCCGGGGCATCCTGGCCGGCACATTGCTGCCCGGTACCCGTCTGCCGGCCAGCCGCCATCTGGCGGACGAGCTGGGCGTGGCGCGCCAGACCGTCGTGCTCGCTTATGAGCGGCTGGCCGCGGAAGGGTATGTGCGCACGCGGGTCGGCAGCGGCACCTTCGTGGCGACCGATCTGCCGGATCTGGCCCCTTCCCCGGCATCCCCACCCGCCAAGGCGGCCGCCACGCTCTCGCGCCGGGGCATGGCGCTGGCGGCGACGCCGCTTTCCAGCGCAAGCGGGGTCGCAGGCGATTCAGGGCTGCTCGCGCCGGGATTGCCGGCGCCGGAGTTGTTCCCCGCCGCCGCCTGGGCGAGCTGTACGGCGCGAGTGCTGCGGAGCCTGACCCCGGAGCAGGCCGGCTATCCCGATCCCCAAGGCTTGCCCGCGCTGCGCAAGGAGATCGCAGCACATCTGGCGGCCATGCGCGGATTGGTGGCCGATCCCGACCACATCATGGTGACCACAGGCACGCAGCAAGCGCTGCGGCTGGGCGCCGAGTTGCTGCTGGATCCGGGCGACACGGCCTGGGTTGAAGACCCCGGCTATATCGCTGGGCGCGGCGCATTGCTCGCCGCCGGCGCCGTGCTGGTGCCGGTGCCGAGCGATGCCGAGGGGGTGGATGTCGCCGCCGGGTTGCGCGCGGCGCCGAATGCGCGGCTGGCTTTGGTCGCCCCGTCCCACGCCACGCCGCTGGGCGGGGCATTGCCGATCGGGCGACGGCTGGCGCTGCTGGACTGGGCGGCGCGGGCTGCCGCCTGGGTGCTGGAAGACGATTGCGATTCGGAATTCCGCTGGGAGGGCAAGCCGCTACCCCCGCTGGCCACGCTCGACCGGGACGGCCGGGTGATCTATTGCGGAACCTTCAGTAAAACCTTGGCGCCGGCCTTGCGCCTGGGATTCGCCGTGGTGCCGCCCCCCTTGATGGCCGCCTTCCGCCGCGCGCGCGGGTTGATGGATCGCGGGCCCGGCACATTGCAGCAGGCGGTGCTGGCGGATTTCATGCACCAGGGCAGACTGGCCCCGCATATCCGCCGCATGCGCACCGAATATGCCCGCCGCCGCGCCGCCCTGCTGGCGGCGCTGGCCCAGCACTGCCCCGGCCTCACCCCCCTCGCCGCCCCGGGTGGGCTGCATCTGGTGGCCATGCTGCCCGATACGGCCGACGAGGCGGCCGTGGTGACCGCGGCGCGGGCACGCGGCTTGGCAGTCGCGCCGCTCGCCGCCTATTTCAACCTGGCGCCAAGGCTGAAGGGACTGGTGCTGGGGTTTGCCGGGATGCCGATCGCATTGGCGGGCGATGCGGCGCGGCGGTTGCAGTCGGCGGTTCGGGCGGGTCAGTAAAATCACCCGCCCAAGCGGTCGTTCTCAGTTCAACCCGCCCCGCGCCGCCACCGGCCACAGGCATTCGACGCGGCCTTTGCGGATGCCGACATACCAGTCGTAGCGGTCCACGGTGGGGTCGCAGTGGCCAGGAATCAGGCGGAGTTTTTCGCCGAGTTTCGGCGATGCGGTTTCGGTGGCGAATTCGAGCTTGCCGTGTTCGTCGCTGGCGCCGATGAAGCGGATTTCCGGGCGGGCGGAGATGAGGGGCATGCCGCTATCGGTGGCGAGCGCCTTGAGACCGGCATCGACCACGGCGAGGCCGGGGCGGGCGGCGCTCATCACGGTCGCGAGCACGAACAGGGATTGCTGGAACACGGCCACAGGCTGCCCGGCGCGGTCGAGGTTGCGGCCGTAATCGGCGTCCATGAAGCAATAGCTGCCGGCCTGGATTTCCGTGTAAACGCCCGAGGCCAGTTCGTGTTCGAAGGTGCCGGTGCCGGCGCCGCCGACAACGGGGCAGTCGATGCCCTGCTGGCGCAGCATATCCACGGTTCGGCGAGCGTCTTCGGCGGCGGCGGCGATGGCGAAATGGCGTTCTTCCGGCCGGCGCAGATGCTGGGCGCGGCCATGATAGGCCTGCAGGCCGCCGAAGCGCAGATGCGGGCTGGCGGCGATGGATTGGGCGAGTTCGACAGCCGCCGAGCCGGGGGCGACGCCGCAGCGCGTCATGCCGACATCGATTTCCACCAGGACGTTCATGCGGATGCCGGCGTCGCGGGAAGCAGCCTCGATGGCGGTAACCTGGGCGGGGTCGTCCACGCAGACGGCGATGCGGGTGATGCCGGACAACGCCACCAGGCGGGCGAGCTTGGGGGCACCGACGACCTGGTTGGTGACGATGATGTCCGGCACGCCGCCCCAGGCGAGGATTTCGGCCTCAGCGACCTTCTGCACGCATTGGCCGACGGCGCCGCGGGCGATTTGCAGATTGGCGATGACCGGGGATTTATGGGTCTTGGCATGGGCGCGCAGCTTCACGCTGCTGCCGGCGAGCCGAGCGGCCATGGCGTCCAGATTGGCTTCGAAGGCGTCGAGGTCGATCACCAGGGCGGGGGTATCGACCTCGTCCTCGCGCATGCCGGGTTGGGCGGGTGGAGCTTGCAGCATGGGGCGATTCCTTCGACGATTTGGGCCGGCAGTCTTGTCGCAGACGAAGCGCGCCGCAAGCCGTCCTACCCCCTGATGGAGGGGATCAGGGGGTAGGATGCAGCTCCAGCCTCTGTCGGGGTAGACACAGGTATCTCGACCATTGCCGGTTTCCGTCGGGATCGCCGCGGATCGGCTCGCTGGATCTTAATCCCAGTTCGCTGGCGGCAACGGCCGGTGAGCGTGGCGGCGGCGCCGTTCCGGTTGATCGCCCTGACCTATCTGCTGCACTGCCTGCCTGGCCCGATCGAAGAGAAGGCTGTCGCGTTCGACAATCTGGCACCGCTGCTGCGGCCGGACGGGGTGGCGTTCGGGGCGACGTTGCTCACGGCGAGCGTACGGCGGTCGGGGGCGGCGCGGGCCGAAGCTGAGCTGAGAATAGGGGCCGGCGCCCCCCTGGAGCATGATGGCTTCGCATACCAGAAGCCATCATGCTCTAGGGTCAGCGGGGCTGCATACTCGCGGGGTCGATGCCCATTGCCTGGACGCTGGCCGCATTCAGGTGTCCGTCCGCGGGCAGGCCATGGGCCTGCTGGAAGGCTTGCAGCGCCGTCTGCGAGCCGCCGCCCCATTCGCCATCGATGGCGCCGTTATAGAAGCCAAGCTGACGAAGCCGTGCCTGGATGATGCGCACCGAATTGTTGCTGAGGGCGAATATCGGCCCCGGGGCGGCGGCGGGGGCAGGCTGCGGGGCGGGCGCCGGAGCGGGCGCCGGAGCGGGCGGAGGTGGCGGCGCGGCGGTCGCCAGGGGAGCGGGCGCCGGGGCCGGCACTTGGCCGGCCGCGCCGACCAGGCTGGCGACGTCCAACCCCATGGTGGCGGCGGTGGCCTGGTTCATCTGGCCGGTCACCTGCAAGCCATTATTCTGCTGAAAATTGCGCAGGGCCGCCTCGCTATCCGGCCCCCACGCGCCGTTGATCGGGCCCTGGTAGCCGGCCAGGGCGTTCAGCCTGCCCTGCACCGCGCGCACGGCGTCCGGGCTCAATGTCTGCGTGTAGCTCAGGCCGGATTCCTGGGCCATGGCTGGCGGGGCAAGGCACAGCGGCGCAAGGGCGGTGCCCGCCAGAAGTGCGAACAAGAGGGCGGAACGCAAGTTCATGCTGAAAATATCTCCCAGGCCAACCGGCCGAATACCGGCGTCAGTATAACGCATCGGCTTTCGATCGGTTCGGCCGGCTGTTAGCGGGCCGACGCGGGGGGATCAATGCCCCGCGTGCGTCCCGCTGAAATCGGGTGCGGCAAGGCCGGAGGCGGCGAGTTGTTCGACCAGCGCGTGCTTGAGGCGGTCGAGTCCCGGCTCGCTGCTCGCTTCCGCCCGGGCGACCAGCACGGCCTGGGTGTTGGAGGCACGCAGCAGCCACCAGCCATCCTCGGTCAGCACGCGCACCCCGTCCGTGTCCGACAGGTTGGCGCCAGCGGCCTTCAGCCGTGCGGCGACTTCATTGACCACCTCGAACTTGCGATGATCGTCGCAGTCGAAGCGCAGTTCCGGGGTGTTGATCACCTGCGGCATGGCCAGGCGCACGGCGGACAGCTTGCCATCCATCCGGGCGACGATGCCGAGCAGGCGGATGGCGGCGTACAGCGCGTCGTCGAAGCCATACCATTTATCGGCGAAGAAGATGTGGCCGGACATCTCGCCGGCCAGCGGGCAGCCGGTCTCGGCCATCTTGGCCTTGATCAGGCTGTGGCCGGTCTTCCACATCAGCGGCTGGCCGCCAGCCTTGCCGACCTCGTCGAACAGGACCTGGCTGGCTTTCACGTCGGCGATGATCATGGCGCCGGGACGGGATTTCAGCACATCGCGCGCCAGCACCACCAGAAGCTGGTCGCCGAACATCATCGTGCCGCTGTCATCCACCACGCCGATGCGGTCGGCGTCGCCGTCGAAGGCTATCCCCAGATCGGCTTTTTCCACGCGCACCTTCTCGATGAGCGCGTCCAGGTTCTTGGGCACGGTCGGGTCGGGGTGGTGGTTGGGGAAACGGCCGTCGATTTCGGGGAACAGCACGATGTGCTCGCCGGGGAGTTGCTTGACCAGACGGGTCAGCACGGCGCCGGCCGCGCCGTTGCCGTTGTCCCACACCACTTTCAGGGCGCGGGTGCCGCCGTCCCAGTCCTTCACCAGGCGGGCGATATATTCTTCGGACACGTCGACGCTGCGGTCGGTGCCGGCGGCCTCCGGCACCACATCGCTGGCGGCGGCCATGCGGCCGATTTCCTGGATCTGCGGGCCGAAGAACGGCTTGCCGCCGAGCATCATCTTGAATCCGTTATAGTCGGGCGGGTTGTGGCTGCCGGTCAGCATAACCGCGCCATCCGACTTCATGGTGGTGCCGGCGTAATAGAGCATGGGCGTGGGGCCCAGGCCGACGCGGATCACCTCCATGCCGCTCGCCTTCAGCCCTTCGACCAGCGGGGGCTCCAGTTCGGGCGAGGAGATGCGGCCGTCATAGCCGACGGCCACCGTGCGGCCGCCGGCGCGCGCCACGATGCTGCCGAAGCAGCGGCCGATGGCGAAGGCGTCCGCCTTGTGCAGGGTGCGGCCGACAATGCCGCGAATGTCGTATTCGCGCAGGACGGTTCGGTCGAAAACATGGGTAAAGGCCATACTGCGCTCGCTGGGCTGAGGTGTGGCTGACATCAGGCGTATTTCTTCAGGAATGTGGCCACCTGCTGCGCCATGTCGGGCCGCTTCAGCGCATAGGCGATCTGCGCCTCCAGGAAGCCGACCTTATCGCCGCAATCGAAACGTTGCCCCTCGTAGCGCAGGCCGTGGAACGGCACCCTGCCGATGAGCTGGGCCATGGCGTCGGTGAGCTGCACCTCGTTGCCGGCGCCGCGTTCCATGCGCGACAGAAAGGTGATCACCTCGGGCAGCAGGATATAGCGGCCGATGATGGACAGGTCGGACGGTGCGTCCTCGGGTTTCGGCTTCTCCACCAGGCCCTTCACCTCGACCAGCTTGCCGTCATCGGCGCCGATCTCGAGGATGCCGTAGCGGTTGGTCTGATTATGCGGCACTTCGGTGACGGCGACGACGCAGCCGCCGGTTTGCGCATAGGCGCGGGCGAGCTGCTCGGTGCAGGGCGTATCCGCCAGCACGAGGTCGTCCGGCAGCAGGATGGCGAAGGGGTCTTCGCCGATGAAGGCGCGGGCGCACCAAATGGCATGGCCAAGGCCCAGCGGCTCCTGCTGGCGCACGGTGGCGATGGCGCCGGGGGGCAGCTGCGCCTCACGCAGCATCCGCAGTTCCGCATCCTTGTTGCGGATGCGCAGGGTGGATTCCAGCTCGTAGGCGATGTCGAAATGCTCGACAATGGCGGTCTTGCCGCGGCCGGTGACGAAGCAGAACTGCTCGATCCCGGCGGCACGGGCCTCCTCCACGGCGTATTGAATCAGGGGTTTGTCGACCACCGGCAGCATCTCTTTGGCCATGGCCTTGGTGGCGGGGAGGAATCGTGTGCCGAGGCCGGCTACGGGGAGAACGGCTTTGCGGAGCGGTTTGATCACGAAGTTACGTCCTTGTTCATTCCATTCTCCTTTTTCCATGCCGGGTTGGCTGGAATATGGCAATCCGAGACAACGCATCCGGGTTCCATGCGCGCGCCATCTTGCATCAGCGCCTTAAAACCTTACGGTATCTGCACGTTACTGCGCATTGAATTCTACGACAGCAGCACGTCACGCGCCTGGTTGATCCGCGTTGCCAGCCAGTCCGAGCCGCCGCTATCCGGATGAGCGGCCCGCATCAGGCGCAGATGGGCGGCTTTGATCTCCGCCGGGGTGGCGCCCGGTTTCAAGCCCAGCACCTCGTAAGCCTCCGCGCGACTCATCGCGCCATTCGGGCGGGGCGGGGCGCGCCGCGCCTTGCTGGCGCGGCCGCCATCGCCTATCCAGCTCCAGACCAGCGGACCCAGCATGGCCAGGGCGGCGATGGCCGTGAGTCCACGCCCGGTGAGGAACAGCAGCGCCGCCATGACCAGGCCGCCCAGGGCGACGACCCAGACGCCGAAGGCCTTCAGCGTGTCCACCTGGGCGCGCGAGAACATGCCAAGCGCGCCCATCAGCACCAGCAGCGTCGCCACGCCGAGGAGCAGCACGATCATGCGCCGCCCCCCGGCTCCCGGCCACAAGGCGGGGAGGATTCCGGCCTTGTGACCGGGCAAGGTTCAGGCCGTGGCGTCGCGCAGCGCATTTGCCTCCATCGCCGCGACGGCGCTGACATTGACGATGCCGCGCGCCGTCACGGTCTGCGTTACCACATGGACCGGCTTGGCCATGCCCAGCAGCAGCGGTCCCACCGGCAGGCCATCCGCGGCCGCCTTCAGCAGGTTGAAGGCAATATTGGCCGAATCGAGCCCGGGCATCACCAGCAGATTGGCGGTGCCGTGCAACCGGCTATCCGGCACGGAGCGGTGGCGGATCGCCTCGCTCAGCGCCGCATCGGCCTGCATCTCGCCGTCGATCTCGAGATCCGGGGCGCTCTGGCGGATCAGCGCCAGGGCGTGCCGCATCTTGCGCGCGGAGGGCGAGTTGCTGGTGCCGAAGCTGGAATGCGACAGCAGGGCGGCCTTTGGCGTGATGCCGAAGCCGCGCACGGTCTGGGCGGCCAGCAGCGTCATCTCCGCGATCTGCTCGGCGGTGGGATCGGGGTTCATATGCGTGTCGCACATGAACAGCGCGCCGGCCTGCAGGATCAGGCAGGAGAGAGCGTAGATGCGCGAGACATCGTCGCGGCGCGGAATGACGGGCATGACATGCAGCATATGCTGCCACCAATCGCCGCTGCCGCCGCAGATCGCGGCATCGGCCAAGCCGGCATGCAACAGCATGGAGGCGGGCACGCTGGTCCGGGTGATCATGCGGCGCGCGGCGGCTTCGGGTGGGGCGCCGCGACGCCCCACCAGCACTTGGTACTGCGCCACAAGCGGGCCGAACACGTCGTGGTCCGTGCTGGGGTCAAGGATGCGCACGGTCTCGTTCAGATCGAGGCGCAGGCCCATGTCGCGGACCCGCTTCTCGATCACCGCGCGCCGGCCCACCAGGATGGGTTCGGCGATGTTGTCGTCTACCAGCGTCTGCACCGCGCGCAGCACGCGCTCATCCTCGCCCTCGCCATAGGCGATGCGGACGGGTTGGGCTTTGGCCGCCTCGAAGACCGGGCGCATGAGCTGGCCGGAACGGAACACGAAGCGTTCCAGCTCGATGCGGTAGGCGGCGAAATCGGCGATCGGCCGCGTGGCCACGCCCGAGCGCATGGCCGCCAGGGCCACGGCCGGCGCGATCTGCAGGATCAGGCGCGGATCGAATGGCTTGGGGATGAAGTAGTCCGGCCCGAACACCGGGGCGGCGCCGCCATAGGCCGCCGCCACCACCTCGTTGGCCTCCGCGCGGGCCAACTCGGCGATCGCCTCGACCGCCGCCAGCTTCATCTCCTCGTTGATGGTCGTGGCCCCCACATCCAGCGCGCCGCGGAAGATGAAGGGGAAGCACAGCACGTTGTTGCACTGGTTGGGGTAGTCGCTGCGCCCGGTGGCGACGATGGCGTCCGGGCGCACCGCGTGCACCGCCTCGGGCAGGATCTCCGGCTCGGGGTTGGCGAGGGCGAGGATCATCGGGTTGGGGGCGAATTTGGGCAGCCATTCCGCTTTCAGCACGCGCGGAGCGGACAGGCCCATGAAGATGTCTACCCCGTCCAGCACGTCTTCCAGGGTGCGCGCATCGGTCTCGCGGGCATAGCGGACCATGCGCGGTTCCAGCCCCGGTCGGCCGGCATGCACCACGCCCTTGATATCGGTCAGTGTGACGTTTTCGGGCTTCAGCCCCATGGCGACCAGCAGATCCACGCAGGCCATGGCGGCGGCGCCGGCGCCGGATGTGACCAGCTTCACATCGGCCAGGTTTTTGCCCTGGACCAGCAGCCCGTTGCGCACGGCGGCGGCGACGGTGATAGCGGTGCCGTGCTGGTCGTCGTGGAACACCGGGATGTTCATGCGCGACCGCAGCTCGGCCTCGATCGCGAAGCATTCCGGTGCCTTGATGTCCTCAAGGTTGATCGCGCCGAAGGTGGGTTCCAGCGCCGCGACCACGTCGCAGAATTTGGCCGGGTCCTGTTCGTTCACCTCGACATCGAACACGTCGATGCCGGCGAATTTCTTGAACAGGACGGCCTTGCCCTCCATCACCGGCTTGCTGGCCATGGCGCCGATATTGCCCAGGCCCAGCACGGCGGTGCCGTTGGAGATGACGGCGACCAGATTGCCGCGGGCGGTGTAGTCGTAGGCGGTCACCGGATCGGCCGCGATTTCCTCGCAGGCCGCCGCGACGCCGGGGGAATAGGCCAGCGCCAGATCGCGCTGCGTGGCCATGCGCTTGGTCGGCTCGATCGCCAGCTTCCCCGGCCTGGGAAGGCGGTGGTAGTCCAGGGCCGCCTTCCGGAAATCCTCATCCATCGTCGTCACTCTCCGATTCACGTCGCGCAATCGCAAATACGCGCGCAGGATCGGCGGGATAAGACGCGGATGCAACTGAGGGAAGCGGGGGGCAGCTAACCATGGCCGCGATGTCGGTGCGATGCTGCGTGGCCGGCGGCGGCCCGGCCGGGATGATGCTTGGCCTGCTGCTGGCGCGTACCGGGGTGGAGGTGCTGGTGCTGGAGAAGCACGCGGATTTCCTGCGCGATTTCCGCGGCGACACCATCCATCCTTCGACGCTGGAGGTGCTGCACGAGCTTGGCATGCTGGACGCGTTCCTGCGCCGGCCGCACCAGGAGTTGCACAAGGTCGGCGCGCAAATCGCTGACGCCGCCGTGACAGTGGGCGATTTCAGCCATCTGCCGACGCGATGCCGGTTCATCGCGCTCATGCCGCAATGGGATTTTCTCGATTTCCTGGCAGAACAAGCCACGCCCCTGCCCGGCTTCAGGCTGATGCGGCAGGCCGAGGTGACCGGGCTGATCGAGGAGGCCGGGCGCGTTGCCGGGCTGCATGTCACCACGCCGGAGGGCGTGCTGGAGGTGCGCGCCAGCCTGGTGGTGGGCGCGGATGGCCGGCATTCCACGGTGCGGCGCGCGGCGGGGCTGGAGGTGATGAATATCGGCGCGCCGATCGACGTGCTGTGGATGCGCATCAGCCGCCTGCCGGCCGATCCGGTGCAGTCGCTGGGCCGGATCGCCGGGGGGCGCATGATGGTGACGATCGATCGCGGCGATTACTGGCAATGCGCATTCGTGATCCGCAAGGGCGGGTTCGACGTAATCCGTGCGCAAGGGTTGGACGCGTTTCGGGCGCAGGTGGCAGCGCTGGCGCCGTACATGCACGACCGGCTGGGCGAACTGGCGGGATGGGACGACGTGAAGCTGCTGACGGTGAGCGTGGACCGGCTGCGGCGCTGGCACCGGCCGGGATTGCTGTGCATCGGCGATGCGGCGCACGCCATGTCGCCGATTGGCGGCGTCGGCATCAATCTGGCCATACAGGACGCGGTGGCGGCGGCCAATATCCTGGCCACGGCGTTGTCGGGGGGCGGGGCGGACGATGCGCTGCTGGCCGAGGTGCAGCGGCGCCGGAGCTTTCCCACGATGATGACGCAGCGTGTGCAAGTGTTTCTGCAGGACCGCATCTTCCGCCGCGTGCTGGCTGGCGGTGGTGGTGGTGGTGGTGGTGGCGCGTTGCCGCTGCTGTTCCGGCTGCTGCGGGATTTTCCGGTGCTGCGGCGGATTCCCGCGCGGATCGTGGGCATGGGGTTCCGGCCGGAACATGTGCAAATCAGCGCGCGTGCCGGTTCGGTATTGCACGATCCGCTTGCCAGCCCATAGGCTGCTGCCGAAACAACTGCCCGACCGCCGCCCCACGCCATAGCAGCGCCGCTGCCCGCATCAGGAGCTTCGAGGTTGCGCCAGACCTATCGTTCGCCGCTTCGGCTCGCCCTGACCGGCGACAGCATCGTGCAGCGCCGGCTTTTGACGCGCGAGGATGACGCGCTGCGGCCGCTATTCGACGTGATCCGCGCGGCGGACGTGGCCTTCACCAATCTGGAGGTGCTGGCGAATGATTATCGCGGCGATCCGGCGCTGGAAAGCGGCGGTTCGCATTTCGGCGCGCCGGCCTGGGTGCTGGACGAGCTGGTGGAGGCGGGTTTCGACCTGTTCGCCACAGCGACCAATCACGCGCTGGATTACGGTGTTTCCGGCCTGATCCACACCATCCAGGCGCTGGAGCAGCGCCGCCTGTCCTATGCGGGGATCGGCGCCAATCTGGAGGATGCGCGGCGGCCGGTCTATCACGCCCATCCGCACGGCACGGTGGCGATGCTGTCCTGTTCGGCCACCTTCGCCAAGGGGCAGGAGGCGAGCGCGCAGCGGCCGGACATGCCGGGCCGCCCCGGCCTCAACCCCCTGCGCTTCGAGGTGATGCACGAGGTGACGGCGCCGCAACTGGCGGCGTTGCGCGAGATCGCCGAGCAGCTGGGGCTGGAGGCGCAGCGGCAGCAGATGATCAAGATGGGCTTCGCCTATCCCCCCGCCGATCCCGCGATTTTCCCGCTGGGCGCGATGAATTTCCGTGCCGGCGAGCGTGCGGCCTTGCGCACCGCGCCGAAGGATCAGGATGTCGCCGACATTGCCCGCTGGGTGCGCGAGGCGCGCGGCCTGAGCGACCTGGTGCTGGTGAGCTTCCATGCGCATGAGCAGGGCGCCGACAAGGAGGAGCCCGCAGAATTCCTGCCGGTGTTCGCGCGCCGGATGATCAACGAGGGGGCGGATCTGGTGGTGGGGCACGGCCCGCATCTGCTGCGCGGGATGGAAATCTATCGCAGCCGCCCGATCTTCTACAGCCTGGGCAATTTCATCGGGCAGAACGAGCTGGTGCCCCGCCTGCCCTCGGATTCCTACGAGCGGTTCCGCGCCGATCCGCACATGACGCCGGGACAGGTCTATCAGAAGCGCACCGATAATGACCGCCACGGATTCCCCTCCGATGCGCGGTTCTGGGAGACCGTGGTGCCGATGCTGACTTATGAGGATGGCGTGCTGAGCGGCATGCAAATCCAGCCGGTGACGATGGGCCTGGGCGAGGCGCGCCATTTGCGAGGCCGCCCGCGTCTGGCGGAAGGCGCGGAGGCGCAGCGCATCCTGGTGCGCTTCGCCGCCCTGTCCCACCCCTTCGGCACCGAGATCCGCATCGACGGGGCCGTCGCGACCATCGCCCCGGAGGTCTTCGCCGAGACTTCCGCAGCCGCCTGACCGATGGGACACACGCACATGGCGCCTCGTTCCGCATCCACGGTCTCCCGGCGCCGTCTGCTTCGTGGCGGTGCGGCCGTGGCCGGGTTGCTCGCCGCGCCGCGAATCGGGCGGGCGCGGGAGAACAGCGTGCTGCGCTTCGTGCCGCAGGCGGATCTCGCCGTGCTCGACCCGATCTTCACCACGGCGGCGGTGACCACCCACCATGCGCAGATGGTGTTCGAC
Organism: Acetobacteraceae bacterium; assembly: GCA_036497785.1. Taxonomy (GTDB): domain Bacteria; phylum Pseudomonadota; class Alphaproteobacteria; order Acetobacterales; family Acetobacteraceae; genus DASXIW01. The sequence goes on from DASXIW010000194.1 coordinate 13,206, forward strand.
ACGCTGTACGGCCTGGACATGAAGTTCCGCCCGCAGCCGCAAATGGTGGAGGGCCATGTTGTCGCGCCGGACGGCCTAACCTGGACGATGACGCTGCGCGAGGGGCTGAAATTCCACGACGGCACGCCCGTGCGGGGGCGCGACGTGGTGGCCAGCGTCAAGCGCTGGGGCGCGCGCGACATGTACGGGCAGGAGGTGATCGCGCGATCCGACGAGATTTCCGCGCCCGCCGACCGCACGGTGGTGTTCCGGCTGAAGAAGCCGTTCCCGACGTTGCCGGCCGCACTCGGCAAGAATGGCTCGTCGATCTGCGCCATCATGCCGGAACGCATCGCCGCCATTCCGGCGAGCACGGCGGTGACGGAAATGGTGGGCAGCGGGCCGTTCCGGTTTCTGGCCAGCGAGCGGCTGGCGGGCGCGCATGTCGCCTATGCGCGTTTCGAGGGCTACGTGCCGCGCCAGGATGGCGTGCAGAGCCGCATGGCGGGGCCCAAGATCGCGTATTTCGATCGCGTGGAATGGAACGTCATTCCCGATGACGCGACCGCGGCGGCGGCGCTGATGTCGGGCGAGGTGGACTGGCTGGAAATAACCAGCACTGATCTTACCGACATGCTGAAGCGCAACAAGGCGCTGAAGCCGTATCTGACGACGGATCTGTACAGCGACATATTGCGCTTCAACTGGTTGCAGCCGCCTTTCGACAATCCGGCGATCCGCAGGGCCTTGCTGGGGGCCGTGAACCAGGCGGATTACATGGCCGCCGGCTATGGCACCGATCCGGCGGGGTGGAAGGTGGATGCCGGGTTCTTCACCTCGGATTCGCCCATGTCCAGCAAGGCGGGGCTGGAGGTGCTGACCGGTCCGCGCGACGTGGGGAAGGTGAAGCAGGAATTGCTTGCGGCGGGCTACAAGGGCGAGCGCGTGGTGCTGCTGCAGGCCAACGACTATCCAACCCTGATGGGCCTGGCCGAGGTGGCGGGGGACATGCTCAAGCAGGTCGGCATGAACGTGGATGTGCAGACCGGCGATTGGGGCACGATCAGCCAGCGCCGCGCCAATCGCGGCCCGCTGGACAAGGGCGGCTGGAGCATCTTCGTGACCGCGCTGAGCAACGCGGTCGATCCCGGCGGCCATCTGGGCCTGCGCGCCAATGGTGGCAAGGCCTGGTTCGGCTGGCCCGACAGCCCGAAGCTGGAGTCGCTGCGCCAGGACTGGCTGGTGGCATCAGACGAGGCGGCGCAGCACAGGATCTGCGAGCAGATGCAACTGCAGGCGTTGCAGGATGTGCCCTATATTCCGCTGGGCGAATATCGCACGCGGTCGGCCTACAGGGCCGATCTGACCGGCATTTCGACCGGCGAGCCGCTGTTCTACGGGGTGAAGCGCGTCTGATACCCCCGCCTGAAATGATGACTCTCACATCATTTCAGGCGGGGGTATCAGACGCGGGGAT
>DASXIW010000195.1:0-2106 GCA_036497785.1 Acetobacteraceae bacterium
TCATGTCGAACCCCGGCAAGATGCGCCCCTGCTACAGCAAGTGGGCGGCGGCTTGGTCCTTGGTCAGCGCCAGCTGCGGCGGCTTCGGCGCATTGTAGGTGCCGACCGGACTGAGTTCGGTCATCCCCCAGCCGTGCTCGACCTTGACGCCGTACTCGTCGCGGAATGCCTCGATCAGCAGCGGCGGCGCAGCTGACCCACCGGTCATGATGCGCTCCACCGTCGCCAGCCGTTCGCCGCTCGAGCGCAGATATTGCAGCAGGCCGAGCCACACTGTCGGCACGCCGGCGGTGAAGCTGACCTGTTCGGTGTTGAGGATGTTGGCCATGCTGGCGCCGTCGAGGTGCCGCCCCGGCAGCACCAGCGATGCCCCGCTCAGCGCGGCCGCATACGGCATGCCCCAGGCGTTAACATGGAACATCGGCACCACCGGCAGCACGCGGCTGCCCGCCCGGATGCACAGCACGTCCGGCATTGACGTGGCATAGGCGTGCAGCCACGTCGAGCGATGGCTGTACAGCACGCCCTTGGGCCGCCCGGTGGTGCCGGAGGTGTAGCACAGCGCGCTGGCGGTGTTCTCGTCGAACGACGGCCAGACGAAATCCTCGTCCGCTGCGTCCATCAACTGGTCGTAGCAGGCCAAGGTCATCCCTGGCGCAAGCGGCACGTCCTGCATGTGTTCGGGGGCGTTCAGCATGACGACGGTCTTGACGTGTTCGGCGATGCTCGGCGCGATCGCGCTGATCAGGGCGGTAAAACTCGCATCGACGAACAGGACCTTATCGCCGGCGTGATTGATGATGTAGGCGATGTCGTCGGGATGCAGGCGCGGGTTGATGGTGTGGCAGATCGCCTGCATGCCGGGCGCGGCGTAATAAACCTCCAGATGACGATAGCCGTTCCAGGCCAGGGTACCGACCCGGTCCTGCGCCCCGATCCCGAGTTTCTGTAGTACCCGCACCAGGCGGCGCGCACGCGCCTCGACATCGCGCCAGGTGTAGCGGTGGGTGGTGCCCTCATGCGTGCGCGATACCACCTCGCCCGATCCGTGATGGCGCGCGGCATGGGTCAGGATCGAGGAAATCATCAGCCCCTGGGACTGCATCAGACCGAGCACTGGCGTCGCCTCCCGTTGTTTTTCTGCATTGTCATGATACGGCAACGCGTGCGGATTGCCAGTGCGTCCGCGCACGATTCGCCGGGCCTGGATGCCGCAACCAGCGCGCTAATAGACCCCTGGAATCAGCCGCGACGTGCGGGCTCGGTAGGCGTCGTATTCGGAGCCGAACTCGGCCCGCAGCAACCGCTCCTCGGCCGTAATCCGCGCCAGCAGCGGCGGCAGCAGCGCTGCGGTCAGGATCAAGCCGATCCCGGAACGGAACGCCACGCTCCAGCCGGCGGTGCTGAGCAGCAGCCCGAGGTAGCTGGGATGGCGGATGACGCTGTAGATGCCGGTGGTGAGTAGGGTGTGGCCGGGCTGGATCGCGACCAGGCCGCTGAACCGGTCGCCCAGCACGAACACCGGCCACAGGCGCACCACCCCGCCCACGGCGAACGCGGCAACCCCGGCCCAGCGGGCGGCGTCGCCGTCGATGCACCAGACCTCGTGCCGGTCGGTCCAGGCCGGCACATAGCCCAGCAGCAACCCGATCACCGAGAACGCCCATAGCACCCAGCGGTTGGCGCGGTCTTCTTTCACGCCCGGACTGACACTGCCACCGGCGAACAGCGCGAGCAGCGACAGCGCGCCCAGCACCGCCGCCAGGGCGATGAGCGCGGGGTGGGAGAAAAAGGCCGCGAACCCGCCCCAGCCCAGTACGGCAAGGCCGAGATAGCCCGCCATTGCGATCAGGACGAGCGCCCATCGCAGGACTGGGTTCATTTGCGCGCTCCGCCGGTCCGTGATGCGATGATGATCGAATACCCGGAGGAGGGATGAATGCAACAGGTCATGATCGTGACTGGCGGCAGCCAGGGGATCGGCGCGGCCATCGCCAGGCTGGCGGGGGCGCGTGGCTATCGGGTGGCGCTGACCTATCAGTCGAACCAGGCGATGGCGGAGGCGGTGGTGGGCGATATCGCTGCGGCCGGCGGGACGGCGATCGC
>DASXIW010000196.1:0-2441 GCA_036497785.1 Acetobacteraceae bacterium
AGTTCCAGCGCGTGTTGTTTGCCCGCACCATCGTGCAGGACGCGCGGCTGATCCTGCTGGATGAGCCGTTCACCGCCGTCGATCCCGCCACGACCAACCTGCTGCTGTCGGTAATCGAACAATGGCACGCCGAGGGCCGCACCGTCATCGCCGTGCTGCACGACATGGTCCTGGTGCGCCGCCATTTTCCCCACACGCTGCTGCTGAGTGGCGATTGCGCGCAGTGGGACGCCTTGCCCGACCCAGGGCTGCAAGCGGCCTGATGTTCGAACTGCTGACGGAGCCGTTCGCGTTGGGTTTCATGCGCCGTGCCCTCGCCGGTTGCCTGGCCTTGTCCGTTGCTGCGCCTCCCCTGGGCGTCTTCCTGGTATTGCGGCGCATGAGCCTGATGAGCGACGTGCTGCAGCACGGCGTCCTGCCCGGCATCGCAATCGGCGCGATCTTCGCTGGTCTGTCGGTTTGGGCGATGGGCCTGGGCGGCGTGGCGGCCGGCCTTGCAATCGCAATCGCGGCCGGATGGCTGGCGCGGCGCACGGGCGCTCGCGAGGACAGCCAACTCGCCGGCATGTATCTACTTTCGCTGGCCGTGGGGGTGGCACTGATCTCGGCACAGCACAGCATCGATCTCCCGCATATCCTGTTCGGCAATGTCCTGGCGGTGGATGACGCAGCGCTATTCGGCATGGCCGGGGTGGCAACGGTGACGTTGTCGGTGCTGGCGCTGATCTGGCGTCCGTTGGTGCTGGAAAGCCTCGATCCCGGGTTCATGGCGGCCACTTCAGGGAAGGGCGGACTCTGGCACCTGGTCTTTCTTATGCTCGTGGTGCTGTGCGTGGTGTCCGGCTTCGTTGCCCTGGGCACGCTGATGTCGGTCGGACTGATGATGCTGCCGGCAATCGCCGCAAGGCATTGGTCCAATTCGCTTGCCGGCCAGGTCCGAGCGTCCGTGCTGCTGGCGTGTGGGGCCTCGGTTGGCGGGCTGATCCTGTCGTTCAACCTCGATATCCCTGCCGGACCGGCCATCGTGCTGACCGCCGGCGGTCTGTGGGTTGCCAGCCTGCTGTCCGGGCCGCGCGGCAGCCTGTGGCGCCAGGCGCTCCCACGCGCTTAGACTCGCCGCAACCATGCTCTAATGTTGCCATTTTGCAGCGTCACCAAGCCGGCGTGCGATAGGGATGCAGTCATGAACTGGTCAGGCCAAAAGGTTTTCGTCACCGGCGGGGCCGGTTTCCTCGGGTCGAACCTGTGCCACACGCTGGCGGCGAAAGGTGCGAAGGTGCTCGCGCTGGACGGCTTCCTGTTCGGCGGCGGCGCCAATCCGCGCAACCTCGACGGCGCGGACGTCGAATTCGTCCGCGGCGATATACGGGACATAGACCTGCGGCCGTTATGCGAGGGCGCCGCCGTCATCTTCAATCTCGCCGCCCAGACCAGTCACATGGGCGGCCAGTCCGACCCCCTCGCGGACATCGCGGTCAACGCGGTCGCCCAGGTCCGCCTGATCCAGGCCGCCCGCGAGGCCTCACCCGACGCCGTCGTCGTGCATGCTTCCACCCGCCAGTTCTACGGCCGGGTCGAAAAGCTGCCTGTGGATGAGAACCAACCCGTCGCCCATCCCGATGCCAACGGCGTGTCGAAATTCGCCGGCGAGCAGTACTGGATGCTGGAACACCGTGTCCGCAGCCGCCCGGTGGTCTCCCTGCGCCTGACCAACTGTTACGGCCCGCGCCTGCGTATCCGCGACGCCCGCCAGACATTTCTGGGAATCTGGATTCGCTGCGTGCTGGAAAACCGCCCGTTCGAGGTATGGGGTGGGGCGCAGCTTCGCGACCTGACCTACGTCGACGACGTCACCGAGGCCTTCATCGCCGCGGCTGAACAACCCGACTGCTACGGCCACATCTTCAACATCGGCGGTTCGCCCCCGGCCTCGCTGCAGGAATTGGCGGACATCGTCGTCCGCCTGTCGGGCGGCACGGGACGCTACACGACGCGGGAGTTCCCCGCCGACAGGGTCCGTATCGACATCGGCAGCTACCACGCCGACGACAGCGCCTTCCGAAAAGCCTCCGGCTGGCGCCCGCGGACCTCGTTGGAGGACGGCATCGGCCACACCCTGGATTGGTATAAGTCTCGTTTGGCGGATTACCTATGATCACCCAGGCCAATCCCGGCGCCGGCTACCGCGCGCTGAAGGGCGAAATCGACGCAGCGGTGACGCGCGCTCTTTCGTCCGGCTGGTACATCCTGGGCAGCGAACTGCGCGCCTTCGAGGCCGAATTCGCCGCCTGGCTCGGCGTTCCCAACGTGATCGGATGCGGCAACGGCACTGACGCGATCGCATTGGCATTGCGAGGGCTCTGGGTCGGGCCAGGCTGCACTGTCGTGACGGTCTCCCACACCGCCGTCGCCAACGTCGCCGCAATCGAGATGGCCGGCGC
>DASXIW010000197.1:0-10048 GCA_036497785.1 Acetobacteraceae bacterium
GCACATACTCCGCCGCCAGCTTCGCCGTCAGCAAGGCGCGCGGCGTCCGGTTCAGGGTGGAGACGAACAGCAGCCCGCCCGGCGCCAGCAACCCGGCCAACACCGCCAGAAACCCCATCGGATCCGGCACATGCTCGATCACCTCCAGCGCCGTGATCACCGGAAACCGCGCCCCCTCGGCCAACAGATCCTCCGCCAACCCATCGCGATACGACAGCGCCAACGCCTGCCCCTCGGCATGCGCCCGCCCCGCCGCCAGCGCCTCACCGGCCGCATCCAGCCCCAGCACATCATGCCCGGCCCGCGCCAACGCCTCCGCCGCCAGCCCAGCGCCGCAGCCCACATCCAGCAGCCGAACCGGTGCGGCGAACCGCTTTTGCATCCGCGCCAGGATCCAATCCACCCGCAGCCGGTTCATGGCATGCAGCGGCCGCATCGGCCCGGCCGGGTCCCACCATCGCGCCGCCAGCGCATCGAACCGTGCGATTTCCTCCGGGGAGACCCCCGCCTGCCGCGCCGTTTGCATGTTGCCCCCTGCTGCCGCCCCCAGTATGTGTGCCGGCTTCCCGAAACACGCAACTGGACATGACCGCCCCAAATGGCTCGTCCGACCCAGCCTGACCCATCCGCCCCCGGCCACCGGGACCACGCGGGAACCGAACGCCTCGTCATGAAATTCGGCGGCACCTCCGTCGCCGATCTCGACCGGATCCGCAACGTCGCCGCCCGCGTCAAACGCGAGGTCGAGGCCGGCAACCAGGTTGCCGTGGTCGTCTCCGCCATGTCCGGCGTCACCAACCAGCTGGTCGGCTGGTGCCAGGCCCTCTCCCCGCTGCACGATGCCCGCGAATACGACACGGTGGTAGCCACCGGCGAACAGGTCACGTCCGGCCTGCTCGCCATCGCCCTGCAGGAAATCGGCGTGGACGCCCGGTCCTGGCAAGGCTGGCAGATCCCCATGCAAACGGATGGGCAGCACGGCCGCGCCCGCATCGAAAATATCGAAGGCAACGAGCTGATCCGCCGCATGCAATCCGGCCAGGTCCCCGTCGTCGCCGGCTTCCAGGGTATCGGCCCGGACAACCGCGCCACCACTTTGGGCCGCGGCGGATCGGACACATCGGCCGTCGCACTCGCCGCCGCGCTGAAGGCGGATCGCTGCGACATCTATACGGATGTCGACGGAGTCTATACGACGGACCCGCGCATCGTGGCGAAAGCCCGCAAGCTGGCCAAAATCGCCTTCGAGGAAATGCTCGAACTCGCCTCCGTGGGCGCGAAAGTGCTGCAAACCCGCAGCGTCGAGCTGGCTATGAAGGAACGGGTCCGCGTCCAGGTGCTGTCCAGCTTCGATGGCAATAACACGCTGGGCGGAGACCTGCCGGGAACACTGGTCGTTGACGAGGACGAAATCGTGGAAAAGGAAATCGTGTCCGGGATCGCCTATTCCCGCGACGAGGCCAAGATCACCGTGAAGCGCGTGCCGGACCGCCCCGGCATCGCCGCGGCCATCTTCGGCCCGCTATCGGATGCCGGCATCAATGTCGACATGATCGTGCAGAACGTCTCCGCCGACGGCAACACGGACATGACCTTCACCATCGGCCGAGCCGACTTGCCGCGCGCCAAGGCCACCCTCACCGAGCGCCGTGCCGAGATCGGCTATGTCGAGCTGCTGGAAGACCGGGACGTCGCCAAGATCAGCGTGGTCGGCGTCGGCATGCGCAGCCATACCGGCGTCGCCAACACCATGTTCACCGCGCTGGCCAGCAAGGGCATCAACATCCAGGTCATTTCCACCAGCGAGATCAAGGTCTCCGTCCTGATCGCGGCGGACTACACGGAACTGGCCGTGCGTGCCCTCCATACCGCCTATGGGCTCGATGCTGCCTGACCTCATCCCCCCCGCCACGGTGGGGCCCGATCCGCGCCCGGTCGCCGGCCGCGCCCGGCTGGACGCGCTATGGGCGCGCGGACGGGATTTCCTCGGCTGCGAGGTCGCCATCATGGGTGGCGCGATGAGCTGGGTGAGCGAACGCCACCTCGTCTCCGCCATCTCCAATGCCGGCGGCTTCGGCGTCATCGCCTGCGGTGCCATGACGCCCGAGCTGCTCGAACGCGAAATCGCCGCCACCCAGGCCCTCACCACGCGCCCCTTCGGCGTCAACCTGATCACCATGCACCCGCAGCTGGACGAGCTGGTGCGCGTTTGCCTCGCGGCCCGCGTCAGCCACATCGTGCTGGCCGGCGGCATCCCGCCCGGCGGCGCCGTGCGCGCGGTCAAGGATGGCGGCGCGAGGCTCATCGTCTTCACCCCCGCTCTGGTGCTGGCCAAGCGCCTGGTGCGCTCGGGCGCGGACGCTCTGGTCATCGAAGGCAGCGAGGCCGGCGGCCATATCGGCCCGGTCTCGCTCACCGTGCTCGCCCAGGAAATCCTGCCGCATATCCGCGATGTGCCCATCTTCGTCGCCGGCGGGATCGGGCGCGGCGAAGCCGTCCTCTCCTATCTCGAAATGGGCGCCGCCGGGGTGCAGATCGGCACACGCTTCGCTGCGGCCACCGAAAGCATCGCCCACGCCAACTTCAAGCAGGCCTTCATCCGCGCCCATGCCCGCGACGCCCTGCCCAGCATCCAGCTCGACGAGAATTTCCCGGTCATCCCCGTGCGCGGCCTGGTCAATGCCAGCACCAAACGCTTCCTCGCCCACCAGGCCGAAACCATCGCCCGCTTCACCGCCGGCGAGCTCACCAAGGACGCTGCCCAGCTCTCCATCGAACATTTCTGGGCCGGCGCCCTGCGCCGCGCGGTGATCGACGGCGACGTGGACGAAGGCTCCGTCATGGCCGGCCAATCCGTCGGCATGGTCACCGCCATCCAGCCGACGGCGGAGATCATCGCCGAACTTGTGGCACAGGCCTGCGCCGCATTGGCGGCGCGGGCGTAATACGCCGGGAAAGCGCCGCGCCGTTGTCGCGGAAAACTCGCAACGATACCATGGCGCCATGCCGGACGCCTTCTTCACTATCGAACCCGTCAGATCCCCCGCCGATCTCGCAGCGACCGTGCGGTTGTTCAACGCATACGCCTCCTCGCTCGGGATTGATCTCGCTTTCCAGGATTTCGCGGCGGAACTGGCCGGTATGCCGGGTAAATATGCGCCCCCGGCCGGCGAACTGCTCCTCGCGCGCGACAATCAGGGAGAGGTGTTGGGATGTGTCGGGCTTCGACCGATAAAGCCCGACGGAAGCTGCGAGATGAAGCGGCTCTATGTCGCGCCCCGGGGGCGCGGCCTTGGTCTCGGCAGGGCGCTGATCGATGCCATCATCAAGGAGGCGGTACGCATCGGCTACCGCGAAATGCGGCTGGACACCTTGCCCAGCATGGTCAAAGCGATCGCACTCTACCGGAAGGCCGGGTTCCAGCCGATCGCGCCATATTACGACACGCCCCTGGCGGGCACGATGTTTCTGGGGCGCGCGCTCACGGCCTGATCCAAACAGGCCGCGAAATCCAACCGCCGGATGATATCGCGGTAACCCAGCCAAACATTTTTAACATTCCTGGCGTCCGGCCTTGTTTCCGCCCGATACCCCCGGTAAGGCCGATTGCATGTCCACGCCACGCCGCCTGTTAGCCCGGCTTCGCGATCTCATGGCCCGCGGCGTCACGCCGCTGCCGGAGCTCGTCCGCCTCGTGGCCGCCGAGCTGGTCAGCGAGGTCTGCTCCATCTATGTCAGCAAACCGGGCGAGCTACTGGAACTGACGGCCACCGAGGGGCTGCGCCCCGAGGCGGTCGGCCGCACCAGGCTGCGCGTCGGCGAGGGGATCATCGGCCTCGTCGCCGCCAGCGGCACGCCGCTCAATCTGCCGGACGCCCAGAATCATCCAGCCTTCGTCTATCGCTCGGAAACCGGCGAGGAAGGCTATGCGTCGATGTTGGCGGTGCCGGTGCGGCGCGCCGGGCGCACGCTGGGCGTGCTGGCGGTGCAGAACCGCACGCCGCGCCGCTACGACGCCGAGGAGCTGGAGGTGCTGGAGACGGTGGCGATGCTGCTGGCCGAGCTGCTGGCCGCCTCCGGCATCGGCGACGGCGCGCCGGAGGGTGCCGAAGCCGGCGCGCCGCGCCGCTTTACCGCCACCGTTCTGGTACCGGGTCTGGCGATCGGGCCGGCGGTGATCCACGGCACCACCACCGCGCCGCGTCGCCTGCTGGCCGACGACCCCATGGCCGAGCTGGCCCGGCTGAATGCCGCCGTGGCCGAGATGCAGCGCGGACTGGATGATCTGATCTCCGCCCAGCTTCCGCCCGCCGCCGGCCGCGCCAGCCCGGACGCCACGGCCTCACGCGAGATTCTCGACGCATACCGGCTGGTGGCGGCCGATGCCGGCTGGCTGAAACGCGTCTCGGACGCGATTCGCGGCGGCCTGTCAGCGGAGGCCGCGGTCCACCGCGTCTCGGACGACCTGCGCGACCGCATGCGCCGGGTGGTGGATCCCTATCTGCGTGAAAGGCTCGCCGATCTCGAGGATCTGGCCGGAAGACTGCTGGCCACGCTGGATGGCGATGGCGCGGCGGTGCAAGTGCCGCGCGGCGCGATCGTGCTGGCGCGCCGGCTCGGCCCGGCCGAATTGCTGGACTGGCACGCCAGGGGCGCGGCCGGGGTGGTGGTGGAGGAAGGCAGCGCCGCCGGCCACGCCGCCATTCTCGCCCGCGCCTTGGGCCTCCCCGCGGTCGCAGGCGCGCGCGGCATACTGGAGACGGCCGAGGACGGCGACAACATCATCATCGACGCCGATGACACCGGCGTGGGCCAGTCCCAGGGCCAGGTGATGCTGCGCCCGGAGCAGGAGCTGCAACAGATCTACGCCCGCGCCGCGCAGGCGCGCTCCGCCCGCCAGGCCGGCTGGGCCATGCTGCGGAACCGCAAGACGGTCACCAAGGACGGCACGCGGGTCCAGCTGATGCTGAATGTGGGGCTGGCGCTGGAGCTGGGCCAGCTCGATGCCACCGGCGCCGAGGGAATCGGCCTGTTCCGCACCGAAATCGCCATGTTGGCGCGCGGCGCCATTGCCGATTCGGCCGAGCAGGCGGCGATCTATGCGCGCGTGCTGGATGCCGCCGCCGGACGCCCGGTGCTGTTCCGCACGCTCGATCTGGGCGGTGACAAGCTGCTGCCGGGCAGTCCGCCGCCGGAGGAGGAAAACCCGGCCATGGGCTGGCGCTCGCTGCGCATCGGCCTCGACCGGCCGGCCATCATGCGGCGCCAGTTGCGCGCCTTGCTGCTGGCCGCCGGCGGGCGCGAACTATCCGTGATGTTCCCTATGGTCGCCGATGTCGCGGAATTTCGCGCCGCCAAGGCGCTGCTGCTGACCGAGGCGGCCCGCGTGCGCCCGGCGCCGGCGCGGCTGCTGGTGGGCACGATGCTGGAGGTGCCGGCGCTGATGTGGCAGTTGCCGGCCTTGTTGCGAGAGACCGATTTCATCTCGGTCGGCACCAACGACCTGATGCAATTCCTGTTCGCGGCCGATCGCGGCACCCCGGCCTTGGCCGGCCGCTACGACCTGCTCTCGCCGCCGGTGATCGAATTACTTGCGACATTGGTGGAGCAGGCCGACGCCGCCGGCGTTCCGGTCTCGGTCTGCGGCGAGGCGGCGTCGAGGCCGCTGGAGGCGCTGGTGCTGGCGGGTCTGGGGATCGGCACGCTTTCCATGCCGGCCTCGGCGATCCTGCCGATCAAGGCGTTGCTGGCGGAAGTCGATCTGGAAACCATGCGCCAGCTGCTGGCATCCATTCGCCGCACGGCCGACGGCGCGGCGAGCCTGCGCAAGCCGATCGTCGCCTGGGCACGGGAACACGAACTGCCGGTCTGATCCGGCGCGGCGAGCCTGAATTCCCGGCGCCGGCAGGATTTTGTAACAACATATGACTTCGGTCACGCTCAGCGCAGTCACGGACTGTGAAATTCCTGTTCACAATGGGAACATTTCCCGGCAGGGGCGTTGGCAATGTCATCCGGGCGAGTTAGAACAACGGCGTTGATCGTGACACTCCGCACCTTCGAATGTCACTTTCAGACTGTGTCCAATGCCGAAACTCTTTTTGTGCGGGAACATGCCGCCGTGCTGCAGGATCGCAGGTCGAAGCTTGCAGAAACCAACACCATGATGTCGTCGGTCCGGCAAGACGAAGCGGATGCCGTGACCGCCGCCCGGGTGGGTGCGGATCTGCGCAATGCGCGCGAGCGCCTCGGCTGGTCGCTGCCGGCCATCGCCGCCCATCTGCGCATCCGCCTGCCATTCCTTGAAGCGATCGAGGATGGGCGCATCCGCGATCTCCCGGGCAACGCCTATGCGGTGGGTTTCGTGCGCACCTATGCCAACTCGCTGGGCCTGGCGCAGGACGAAATCGCCCGCCGCTTCCGTGCCGAGGCCGCGGTTATCAACCGCAAGACCGAGCTGACCTTCCCTGCCCCGGTGCCCGAACGCGGCGTGCCGGCCGGGGCGGTGGTGCTGCTGGGCGCGGTGCTGGCGATCGGCGCCTATGTCGGGTGGTACCGCATGTCCGGCGATGGCCGGCCCGCGCCCGACACGGTGCAGCCGGTGCCCGAACGCCTGACCCCGCTGGCCGGCACCACCGGCATGCCCACGCAGCCCGCCCAGCCCGTCCCTCCGGCCAGCACGACCCAAACGGCGCCGATGCAAGCCGCCATGCCGATCACCATGCCCAGCCTCGCGCAGGCCCCCGGCATTTCGCCCGGCTCCGCCGCCGCGGCGGTGCCCGCGCTCTCCGCGCCCGCCGCCAACGCGCCGGCCATGGCGCCCGCCGCCGCCGTCGCATCCCCCTCGCCGGCTACCGCCCCGGCGGCGCCGGCCCCGCCCGATCCGGTGATTCCGGTCGCGGCCAATGGCGGGCGCATCGTGCTGCGCGCCACGGAAGATGCCTGGGTTCAGGTGCGCGATCGCAGCGGCCCGGTGTTGCTGAACCGCGTGCTGCGCGGCGGCGAAACCTGGGCGGTGCCCAACAAGGGCTCGCTGCTGCTGACCACCGGCAATGCCGGCGGCACCGAATTGCTGGTCGATGGGGCCGTCACCCCGTCCTTGGGCGGAGACGGCGCGGTGCGCCGCGATCTGCCGCTGGATGCGGACGCGATCCGGGACGGCAAGCTCGCTTTGGCCAACCCCGCCAAGCCGCCCGCCCACCAGCCGTAGCGAACGGCGCCGCGCGACCCCATCTGCTGTCTGTCTCCTTCCCGCATGCCCCGGGGGGGCATGACAGGCGGGCCGGTCGCGCATTTGCGCGAAGCGGCCCGAGGCGGCATGTTGAACACCGAGTACGGCCCCCGTCCGGAGCACACCCATGAGCAGCTATCGCCCGTATCAGCACATCGAGCGCCGCAAATCGCGCAAGATCCATGTTGGCCGCGTGCCCGTGGGCGGCGATGCGCCGATCACCGTGCAGACCATGACCAACACGCCCACCACCGATATCCCCGGTACGATCGCGCAGATCAAGCGCGCCGAGCGCGCCGGCGTGGACATCGTGCGCGTCTCCTGCCCCGATCAGCAAAGCGCGCTGGCGCTGAAGGACATCGTCGCCGGGGTGGATGTGCCTATCGTGGCCGACATCCATTTCCACTACAAACGCGCCATCGAAGCCGCCCAGAGCGGGGCTGCCTGCCTGCGCATCAACCCCGGCAATATCGGCAGCGCCGAGCGGGTGCGCGAAGTGGTGCAGGCCGCGCGCGACCATGGCTGCTCCATGCGCATCGGCGTCAATGCAGGCTCGCTGGACAAGCACTTGCTGGAAAAATATGGCGAGCCGAATCCGGAGGCGCTGGTGGAGAGCGCGCTGGAACACTCGAAAATCCTGCAAGACCATGATTTTCATGAATTCAAGATCAGCGTGAAGGCGTCCGACGTGTTCATGGCCGTCGCCGCCTATCAGCAGCTCGCCGATGTCTGCGACCACCCGCTGCATATCGGCATCACCGAGGCGGGCGGCCTGCGCGCCGGCACCGTGAAAAGCGCCATCGGCCTGGGCAACCTGCTCTGGGCCGGCATTGGCGACACGATCCGCGTCTCGCTCTCCGCCGATCCGGACGAGGAAGTGTTCGTCGCCTGGGAATTGCTGAAATCCCTCGGCCTGCGCAATCGCGGCGTGAAGATCATCTCCTGCCCGTCCTGCGCGCGGCAGGGCTTCGACGTGATCAAGACGGTCGGTGTGCTGGAATCGCGCCTGGCGCATATCGAAACGCCGCTGAGCCTGTCCATACTTGGCTGCGTGGTGAACGGCCCGGGCGAGGCGCTGATGACCGATCTGGGCCTGACCGGCGGCGGCGCCGGGCGGCACATGATCTACAATGCCGGCAAGACCGACCACACCATCGACGCCGATGCGATGATCGAGCACATCGTCGAACTGGTCGAGCAGAAGGCCGCCGTGATCCAGGCGGAAATCGACGCCAACAAGGCAGCCCTCGCGAAGCAGGCAGCCGAATAAGGTGGCGGCGCTACAGCCGGCTCGCGGCACCCGTGATCTGATCGGCGAGGACCAGCGCCGTTTCGCCCATGTGATCGAAACCGCCCGCCGCGTGACCGTAGGCTATGGTTTCGCGGAGTGGACCACACCAATCTTCGAGGACACGCAGATTTTCGCGCGTGGCCTGGGCGACACGTCGGATGTGGTGATGAAGGAAATGTACACCTTTCCCGATCGGGGCAACCAGTCGCTGACCTTGCGTCCCGAAGGCACCGCGGGCGTGTGCCGCGCTTTGGTCAGCAACGGCCTGACCCAGTCCCTGCCGCAGAAAGTGTTCTATGCGGGCCCCATGTTCCGCTACGAGCGGCCGCAAAAGGGCCGTTACCGCCAGTTCCACCAGATCGGCGCCGAGCTGATCGGACCTTCCGAGCCTTTGGCCGATGCAGAGGTGATCGCCTGCGGCTGGGATATCCTGCAGGTGCTGGGCATCGCCAAGGACGTCGTGTTGGAAATCAACACCTTGGGCGACAAGGAAAGCCGCGACGCCTATCGCGTGGCGCTGGTGGCGTATTTCTCCGCCCATCGGGACGCGCTGAGCGAGGACAGCCGTGCCAGGCTGGAACGCAACCCGATGCGCATCCTCGACAGCAAGGACGAAGGGGACCGCAAGATCGTGGCGGACGCCCCCAGCATCGGCGCGCATCTGACCAGTGCGGCGCAGGATTTCTATGCCGGGCTGAAGGCCAATCTGACCCGCTTCAGGATTGATTTCGTTGAGAATCCGCGCATCGTGCGCGGGCTGGACTATTACAGCCATACCGCCTTCGAATTCATCACCACCACCCTGGGCGCCCAGGGCACCGTGATGGCCGGCGGCCGCTATGACGGGCTGGTGGCCGAAATGGGCGGCCCGCCCACCCCCGCGGTGGGTTGGGCGGCGGGGATCGAGCGGCTGTCCATGCTGCTCGACTCGGCACCGGAAGCGCCGCGTCCAGTGGCGGTGGTGCCGGTGGGCGATGCGGCGGAAGCGGCCGCAGTCGGTGTGTTGCAATCGCTGCGTCGTGCCGGGATTCCGGCGGAAATGGCCTATCGCGGCAATCTGAAGCGCCGCATGGAGCGCGCCAATCGCATCGGTGCGCGGGCCGCGGTGATATTGGGCGAGGAAGAATTGGCGCGGGGGGTGGCGCAGGTGAAGGATCTGGTCAGCGGCGACCAGTCCGAGGTGGCGATCGCGGAGCTTGCCGCGACACTCGCATGAGTTTTGCCCTTAAACTTGATCGGATCGTCGATCGCGCGGCCGAACTCAGCGCCCATTTGTCCGAGGGGGCGACGGGCGACGCCTATGTGAAGGCGTCGCGCGAGCTGGCGGAGATCGAGCCCGTGGTGGCGCTGATCGACCAGTTGCGGGCCGCCGAAGCAGGCGCTTCAGATGCCAAAATCCTGCTTTCAGACCCCGAAATGCGCGATTTGGCCGAGGCCGAGCTGGCCGAACTGAACGAGCGGATTCGCGATTTGCAACTGGCGGTGCGAGTCGCGCTGCTGCCCAAGGACGAGGCGGATTCGCGTTC
>DASXIW010000198.1:0-7340 GCA_036497785.1 Acetobacteraceae bacterium
TGGGCGACGCGGTCGACTTCGATCTTGCCCTGGAACACGCCGCGGGAATGGCCGGTGAGCACGTTCTTCACGGTCTGGCGGCTGGCGGTGGCCGGGGCGTCGTGCCGGACCACCGTGGTGAAATCGGCGTGCTGGTCGCCGCCGAGCAATTGGGCGGCGTTGAGATGGGCGGCTGATTTCTCGCCGGCAAGCCTGGCATGCACCTCCATGCGGGCGAGCCGGGCGCCCAGAGTGAGGGCGAAGCTGTCATAGACGCCGCGCGCCGCGACATCGGCGTAGAGGGTAGAGAGATGGAAGGCGGAAGGCGATTCATCCTGCAGGCGCAGATGGATCAGCCGGGCATCCTCGCCGACGGTGATGGAGAAGACGGGGTTGTGGAGGTAGGTGCCTTCGCCGACGGCGATTTCCACCAGCGTGAGGGAGGCGCCGCGCATGATCTGCACGGAATGGCGGGGATGGAAGGCGACCGGACGCTCACCCGGATCGGTGGCGAGGCTGACCAGCAGCAGCGTGCCGGCATCCATGCCCTCCGGCACCGAGATGGCGGCGCCATCCTCGGCCAGCATGGTGTTCAGCGCGACCAGCTTGTCGTCGGCCGGGCGGGCGAGCGTGCCGAAGGCTGGGGCACCGGTGCGCACGGAGACATGGGACGGCACGGCGGACAGGTCGTTGCGGAAGCGACCGTCGACGAAGACGAGGCGCGGGCCTTCGATGGCGGGCAGCCGGGCCAGGAGTGCCGCGCAGTCGGGGGCCGGCGCCAGCGGTTCGTGGAAGGCGAGGTCGGAGATCGGGCGCAGGCTGGTGTAGTGCCATGCTTCCTCCCGCGCGCCGGGAAGGCCGGTGCGGCGGAAGGACTCGGCGGCCGCTTCGCGCAGGGCGGCGTCACCGCGCAGACGGTGCTTGGCGACGTCGTAGCGTGCTAGGAAGCTGGCGGCGCCGGCCTGCAAGGCGGAAGCGGGCTTCAGAGCGGCGCTCATGCCGCCTCCGCTATCACCGACGCGTAGCCGCCGGCTTCCAGCGCATGGGCCAGTTCCGGGCCGCCGGAGCGGACGATGCGGCCATTGGCGAGCACGTGCACGCGATCCGGGATGATATGGTCCAGCAGGCGCTGGTAATGGGTGATCACCAGGGTGGAGAAGCCCGGCCCGCGCAGGGCGTTGACGCCGTCGGCCACGATCTTGAGCGCGTCGATGTCGAGGCCGCTATCGGTCTCGTCCAGAATGGCGAGCTTCGGGCGCAGGATCGCCATCTGCAGCACCTCGTTGCGCTTCTTCTCGCCGCCGGAGAAGCCCACATTCACGTTGCGCTTCAGCATGTCGTCGGACATGGACAGGCGCTTGATCTCGGCCCGGCTGAGTTTGAGAAATTGCACGGCGTCCAGCTCCGCTTCGCCGCGGGCGCGGCGGAGGGCGTTCAGCGCGGTGCGCAGGAAATTGGCGTTGTTCACACCGGGGAGTTCGACCGGATACTGGAACGCCAGGAACAGGCCGATGGCGGCGCGTTCCTCCGGCTCCATGGCCAGCAGGTCGTGACCGTCGAAGGTGGCGGTGCCGCCGGTGACCTCATAGCCCTCGCGGCCGGATAGGACGTAGGACAGGGTGGATTTGCCCGATCCGTTCGGCCCCATGATGGCATGTACTTCGCCATCGGGCACGACAAGGTCGATCCCGCGCAGGATCTCCTTGCCATCGACGGTCGCGGTCAGTCCCTTGATCTCGAGCATTGATTCTATCCCTTAGCCGACCGAGCCTTCGAGGCTCACGGCGAGCAGCTTCTGGGCTTCCACGGCGAATTCCATCGGAAGCTCCTTCAGCACGTCCTTGCAGAAGCCGTTGACGATCAGCCCGACCGCGTCTTCTTGGGACAGGCCGCGCTGGCGGCAATAGAATAGCTGGTCGTCGGCGATCTTGGACGTGGTCGCCTCGTGCTCCAGCCTGGCGGTGGGGTTGCGGATTTCGATGTAGGGCACGGTGTGCGCGCCGCAGCGGTCGCCGATCAGCAGGCTGTCGCATTGCGTGTGGTTGCGGGCGTTCTGCGCCTTCGGCATCACCCGCACCTGGCCGCGATAGGTGTTGTTGGAGCGGCCGGCGCTGATGCCCTTGGAGACGATGGTGCTGCTTGTGTTGCGGCCGATATGGATCATCTTCGTGCCGGTATCGGCCTGCTGGTGGTTGGTGGTGACGGCCACCGAGTAGAACTCGCCCACGCTGTCATCGCCCTGGAGGATGCAGCTGGGGTATTTCCAGGTGATGGCCGAGCCGGTTTCCACCTGCGTCCAGCTGATCTTGCTGCGCGCGCCACGGCAGGCGCCGCGCTTGGTGACGAAGTTGTAGATGCCGCCACGGCCCTCAGCGTCGCCGGGGTACCAGTTCTGCACGGTGCTGTATTTGATCTGCGCATCTTCCAGCGCCACCAGTTCCACCACCGCCGCGTGCAGCTGGTTTTCGTCGCGCTGCGGCGCGGTGCAGCCTTCGAGGTAGGAGACGTAGGCCCGGTCCTCGGCGATGATCAGCGTGCGCTCGAACTGGCCGGTGTTGCGGGCGTTGATGCGGAAATAGGTGGACAGCTCCATCGGGCAGCGCACGCCCTTAGGGATGAATACGAAGCTGCCATCGGTGAACACGGCGGAGTTGAGCGCGGCGAAGTAGTTGTCGCCGGCGGGGACGACGCTGCCGAGGTACTGGCGCACCAGATCGGGGTATTCCTGCACCGCCTCGCTGATCGGGCAGAAGATCACGCCGACCTTGGCAAGGGATTCGCGGAACGTGGTGGCGACGGAGACGCTGTCGAACACCGCATCGACGGCGACCTGGGGTGGGGCGTTCGGGTCCGGTTCGACGCCGGCCAGGATGGCGCGCTCCTTCAGCGGGATGCCGAGCTTCTCATAGGTGCGCAGCAGTTCGGGATCGACCTCGTCGAGCGATTTGGGGCCGGTCTTCTTCTTTGGCGCGGCGTAGTAGTGCAGTTCCTGGTAGTCGATCGGCGGATGATGCACTTTCGCCCAGTTCGGCTCCTCCATCTGCACCCAGGCGGCATAGGCCTTCAGGCGCCAGGCGAGCAGCCATTCCGGCTCGTTCTTGCGGGCCGAGATGAGGCGGATAGTGTCCTCGCTCAGTCCCTTCGGCGCGACATCCATTTCGATGTCGGTCGTGAAACCCCATTTATAGGCGGATTCCGTGAAGGACTGGACAGTGTCGAGGGTTTCGGCGACGGCGGGCATTGTGCATTCCCTATTCGGCGGCGGGCATGGTCAGGACATTGATCTCGACGTCGTTACTCCCGGTGTCATCGATCCGGCGGGCGCCGAGCGGCGTATCGATCCGAAAGGCGAGCGGCACGGAGGCGGCGCGCATATCGGCAAGGGTTATGTGGGACAATGCCCGGCGGATGACGGCGTTCACCAGATCCCACCTGCCCCGCACGGCGCACATGCTTTGGACGTCGCAATCGCCTTGGTGGCCGTCGACGCAGGCGGTGAGCGCGATCGGACCGTCGATAGCGGCGATCACGTCGGCGACCGCGATGGCGTGGAGCGGCTTGCACAGGCGGTAGCCGCCCCGGGCGCCACGCTGGGAGGCCACCAGCCCGGCGCCGGCCAGGGCCTTTAGCACCTTGGCCACCGTCGGTTCGGGCACGCCCGTCGCTAGCGCGATGCCGGGTGACGTTTGCACGGGGTCCGTGCCGAGGCGGCCCGCCTCGGGACAGCAACGCTCCCCTTCTGCGAGACGTATCAGCACCACGACGGCATAATCCGCCAGCTTTGAAAGCCGGAGCATGGCTGTGGCATCCTGCGAGGATCGAGTAATCGGACCTTACCAGTCCTGATTCGGCAAATGGACCATCCGCCCCTCCGCGTCAAGGCCCCACGCATCCCGGTGCGGGAACCTTTTTCGCCGCGGCGCGTCGCCGGTACGACGGTTCCATAAGCGATTGGGATAATGGTGATACGGGCATGACATCATTGCGCAATGGACTTCCCATCGCCAGCTAGTGGGGTTGAACGAAAAAAACGGGTTCCATGGCGGGGCGGCATCGAGAAGGACTTCCTGAATGGCGGATAACCAGGATGTCGAGGAGGCGAAGACACCCGCGACGGATAAAAGCCTGCAAGATCAACCTCCTGCTCGCAAATCCCCCACCCAAAATCAAGATCAGCGCAGCCCGCCCCCGGAGCTGCGCGATGAGCGGCGGAGCCGCCGCCGGTCGTGGATTATCCGCATCGTCTTCCTGGCCGTCGTCATCGCGGGGCTGATCGCAGGTGCGACTTACTATGAGCTGACCGCGGATCTTGTCTCCACCGACGACGCCTTCACGGATGGCAACGCGGTCACGGTGGCGCCCCGTGTGTCCGGCAATGTGGTGGCGCTTGCCGTGAACGACAACCAGGTCGTGCACAAGGGAGATCTGCTGTTCCAGATTGATCCGCGAGACTATGAGACGGCCCGCGACCAGGCGGCCGGGCAGTTGGAAGTGGCGCAGGCGCAGCTGGCGTTCGCGCAGGCGGCGCTGGAGAAAGCCCGCGTGACCTTTCCCGCCCAGCTGGCCGCCGCACAGGGGAATCTGGCGGCCATCAGGGGACAGCTGTTCAAGGCGGAGACGGATTATCGGCGGCAGCACACTCTTGCCAAGGCCGCCACCACCCAGGAGCAGGTGGACGCCTCCACCGCGAGCCTGCAGCAAGTGCAGGGGCTGGTGGCGCAGGCCGAGGCGCAGGTGCGGGAAGCCGAGCCGGTGCCGCAAAATATCACGCAGGCCGAGGCACAGACGAAGCAGCTGGATGGCCAGGTGAAGCAGGCCCAGGCGCAGCTGGCGCAGGCGGAGCTGAACCTGTCCTACACGAAGGTGGTGGCGCCGCAGGACGGGTATATCACCAAGCGCAACGTGAATGTGGGCGACTACGCGCAGCCCGGGGCGGCCCTGCTGTCGCTGGTGACCCCCGAGGTCTGGGTGACCGCCAATTTCAAGGAGGACCAGCTGGACCGTATGCGGCCGGGCCAGAAGGTGGCGGTCACCGTCGATGCGTACCCTCAGCAGAAGCTGCGTGGGCATGTGGACAGCGTGCAGGCGGGATCGGGCTCGAAATTCACGGCGTTTCCGCCGGAGAACGCGACCGGCAATTTTGTGAAGATCGTGCAGCGCGTGCCCGTGAAGATCGTGATCGATAGCGGGTTGGACCCGAAGATTCCGTTGCCGCTGGGCATTTCCGTGGAGCCGACCGTGGATGTCGGCAGCGGGAAGGAGGCGGCGCGTTGAGCGACACCGCCGCATCGGATGCGGCGTGGAAGCCGAAGGGCAATCCATGGCTGATCGCCGTGGTGGTGACGATGGCGGCGTTCATGGAGATTCTGGACACCACCATCGTCAATGTCAGCCTGCCGCATATCGCGGGCTCGGTCTCGGCGAGCTATGACGACGCGACCTGGACCCTGACCTCGTACCTGCTGGCGAACGGCGTGGTGCTGACGGTGTCGGGGTTCATTGGGCGATTGATCGGGCGTAAGCGCTATTTCCTGATATGCATCGCCATGTTCACGGTGTGCTCGTTCCTGTGCGGCACCGCGACGAGCCTTTCGCAATTGGTGGTCTACCGGCTGTTCCAGGGGCTGTTCGGCGGTGGGCTGCAGCCGAACCAGCAATCGATCATCCTGGATACGTTTCCGCCGGCCAGGCGCAGCCAGGCATTCAGCGTGGTGGCGGTGGCGGTGATTTTCGCGCCGGCGATCGGCCCGACGCTCGGTGGCTGGCTGACCGATAATTACTCGTGGCGCTGGGTGTTCCTGATCAATATTCCCGTGGGGCTGCTGGCGTTCTTTGCCGTGACCGCACTTGTGGAAGACCCGCCCTGGCTCAAGCGCCAGAAGGCCCGCATCGGCGATACGGACTGGGTCGGGCTCGGATTGATCGCGCTGGGGCTTGGCTGCCTGCAGGTGATGCTGGATCGTGGCGAGGACGATGACTGGTTTTCCAACCCGTTCATCCAGCAGATGGCCATCATGGCGGCCATCGGCATTACCGGGGCGGTGGTCTGGCTGACCACGACCAAGAAGCCGATCGTGCGGCTGTCCGTGTTCCTCGACCGCAATTTCACGGTGGGATCGATCGTCATCTTCGCGCTGGGCACGGTGCTCTACTCAGGCACCGTCCTGCTGCCGCAATTGGCGCAGGAGCGGCTTGGCTACACCGCGTTGCTGGCTGGATTGCTGCTGTCGCCGGGGGCGGTGGTGCTGGTGGTGCTTGTGCCGATCGTCGGGCGGTTTATTCTGCCGCGGGTGCAGGCGCGCTACGTCATCGCCGTCGGCTTCCTGGTGATCGGCAGCGCCTTCGCCTATTCGCACTCGCTGACGCCCGATATCAGCTTCGAACGGCTGGCCTTCCTGCGGATATTCCAGATCGTGGGGCTTGGCTTCCTGTTCGTGCCGAACAGCACGATCACCTACGCGACCCTGCCGAAGGAGCTGAACGGCGACGCCAGCGCGCTGTACGTGATGCTGCGCAATGTGGCGGGATCGATCGGCATCTCGGTGGCCACCGCCCTTGTGGTGCAGCGAACCCAGGCCCACCAGGCCTACCTGGCCGAGCATCTGACGCCGTTCGACCAGCCATATAACAACCTGCTGGCGAAGAACACCCAGACGCTGGTCGATATGGGGCACAGCGCCGCGTCGGCGCATGCAGCCGCGCAGGGATTGATCAATCAAACCCTGACCACGCAGGCAGCGATCCTGGCCTATACCGACGTGTTCGCCTATGTCGCCATCGCCGCGTTCTGCGTGGTACCGGTGGCGCTGCTGTTCAAATCGACCAAGGTGAAATCGGACGCGGCCGCGCCGGCGCATTGACGTCCGGTAAAGCAATTTTCAACGAAAGCGTTGCCTTCAAATCACCAGCTCGATCACGAACGGGCCGGAGCGGGTGGTGCCGTGGGCGAACAGGTCGTTGAATTCTTCCATGTTGTGGGCGCGGGCGCCTTCCACGCCCATGCCACCGGCGAGCGCCACGAAATCGAGATTGGGGTTGCCAAGGTCGAGCATCTCGAGCGCGGTGCGGCCCGGATTGGCGCCGACATTGGCGAGTTCGTGCAGCAGGATCGCATATTTCCGGTTGGAAAAAATAACCGTGGTCACATCCAGCTTCTCACGCGCCTGCGTCCACAGCGACTGGATCGTGTACATCGCCGAGCCATCCGCCTCGAGGTTGATCACGCGCCGCCCGTTCGCCGCCACCGCCGCCCCCGTCGCCAGCGGCATCCCGCCCCCGATCGCACCGCCGCCCACGTTCATCCAGTCGTGCGGCGGCGCGTCGTGCGTCGCCGGATAGAAGGCGCGGCCGAAGGTGATGCT
>DASXIW010000199.1:0-17003 GCA_036497785.1 Acetobacteraceae bacterium
CCCAGGGCCGCGCGCATTACTGGCTGGGCCGCGCCGCCGAGGTGCAGGGGGATACCGCCACCGCCAAGGCGCAATATGTGCAGGCCGCCGCCTGGCCGGACACTTTCTACGGCCAGCTTGCCGCCCTGCGCCTGGGCGATACGGGTGCAGCACTGGCCGCCCGCATCATGGCCGTGGGCGACCCGCCCACCGATGCGCGCCGGGCGCTGGATCTGGCCGGGCGCGAACTGGCGCGCGCCGCTGCCTATCTGGTGGCCTGGGGCGAACCGCGCCGCGCCCAGGCCTTCCTGCTGCGGCTTAACGACGTGGCGCCCGACCCGCCGGACCGCGCTTTGGCCGCAAGGCTTTCCGCCGGCTTCGGCATGCCGGAGACCGCCATCGCCATTGCGCGCCGCGCCGGCACCGAGGGGGTGATCTTGCTGCAGAGCGGCTGGCCGCTGGCTGCCGACATCCCCGCCTCGGACGCGCTGGATCCGGCGCTGGCCTTGGGCATCATCCGCCAGGAGAGCAGCTTCGACAGCACCACGGTCAGCCCCGTCGGGGCCCGGGGGCTGATGCAGCTGATGCCGGTCACGGCCACGCAGCTGGGGCGGCAGCTGAGCATCGCCACGCCGATTTCCGCCCTGACCCAGGATTCCAGCCTGAATATCCGGCTGGGCACCGCCTATCTGCGCGAGTTGCTGGATCAATTCGGCGGCAGCGTGCCGCTCGCCGCCGCAGCCTATAATGCCGGGCCGAACCGGGTGCAGGAATGGCTCGGCACGAATGGCGATCCGCGCGCGCCCGGCGCGGATATGATCGACTGGATCGAGTTGATCCCGTTCGGCGAGACGCGCAACTACGTCCAGCGCGTCATCGAGAACGAGGTGGTGTACCGCGCCCGGCTCGGCGAGGCGATGGCCGACCCGGTGACACAGTGAACTTTGCCCGTCTGGTCGCCAGCGGCTTCGGCAGCGGCCTCGCGCCCAAGGCGCCGGGCACCGCCGGATCGCTCGCCGCGCTGCTGATCGGCGCGCTGCTGATGCTGCTGCTGCCGCCCCTGGCCCTTCCCTTCGCCACTTTGCTCGCCAGCCTGGGCGGGCTTTGGGCGATCGGCGCGGCACGGGTGGAAGGCGACCCCGGATGGGTGGTGATAGACGAGTTCGCCGGCATGTGGATCACGATGCTTGGGCTCGCGCGTGTCACGCCCATCGGCCTGATCGTGGCCTTCCTGCTGTTCCGCCTGCTCGATATCGTCAAGCCCGGCCCGGTGGGCTGGGCCGATCGGCAGAAAGGCGCGGCCGGGATCATGGCCGACGACATCATCGCCGGGGCGATCGGCGCCGGCATACTCTGGGCGCTGCGCAGCCGGTTTCCGGGCCTGCTTGGAGGAGGGTTGGGATGATCGACGCGAGTGTGCTCGCCCGGGCCGAGGCGCTACTTGCCGATTGCCGTGCCGCCGGCGTGACGCTGGCGACGGCGGAAAGCTGCACCGGCGGGCTGATCGCCGCCACGCTGACCGCCATCGCCGGCAGTTCGGACGTGGTGGATCGTGGTTTCGTCACCTACTCCAACGCCGCCAAGACCGAGCTGGTGGGCGTGCCGGCGGAGCTGATCCTGCGTGTCGGCGCGGTCAGCGAGGAGGTTGCCCGCGCCATGGCCGAGGGCGCCCTGGCGCGCTCGCCGGCGGATATCGCGATCTCGGTCACCGGCATTGCCGGGCCGGGCGGGGGCAGCGCGGAAAAGCCTGTGGGGCTGGTCTGGTTCGGCTGCGCGCGGCGCGGGCGGGAGACGGTGACATTGCACAAGGTGTTTCCCGGCGACCGGAGCGCGGTGCGCTACGCGACCGTGGTGCAGGCGCTGCGGCTGGTGGATGAGGCGGTTAAAAGGGCTGACAAGGACTATCCAATTCGCTAGTTTAACGACCATTCGCCATTTGGCGGTGGGAGGCACAATACGCTCGGCTTGTCACGCCTGGGTTTGCTGGCTGGATTACTCGCACTCTTCGCCTGCACAGCCCCGCGGGACGTTGCCAATACCAATCGAGTTTCGTCCTTCCGCGAATACTGCAACAAAATCACGGGAATGACCCCGGGCCCGGCGCGCTATGACACACCCACTTATGACACACCCACTTATGTGTCGTCGGGCCAGGATGCGGCGGTGGGAATTGGCCTCAATCTCGCGATGGTGGGATTCTGTCTCGCGACGCGTTGAGCGCATGAGGGCCATATTGCTTTGGCGCCAGGCCGCTACCAAACGATAGGTGCAACTTGACCTGTCGGGCGGACGCTCATGACAACGACACGCGCCCTCATCGTTCGCGTCTGGGATATCGGCATCCGCCTGTTCCACTGGACACTCGTGGCCCTGGTGGCGGCGTCGGCGGTGACGGGTTTCATCCTCGGCCTCGAGACGCTGGCCTGGCATCTTCTGGCCGGGGAGGCGATCATTGTGCTGCTGGGCTGGCGCGTCGTGTGGGGCGTGTTGGGAACGGCATATGCCCGGTTCTCGAGTTTCGCCTACGCGCCCCGCGACGTGCTTGCGCATCTGGGCGAACTCGGGCGCGGCCGGGCGCATCGGCATCTCGGCCATAATCCGCTGGGCGCGATGATGGTGTTCGGGCTGATCGCCGTGCTTGCGGCGATCGTGGTGACGGGTGTGGTGGCGCTGGGCGGCATGCTGAAGCAGGGGCCGTTGCGGGCGTTTCTGTCTTATGCGACCGGGACCGGCGCGCTGGATGTGCATAATATCCTGGCCATTCTGCTGCTGGTGATGATCGGCCTGCATCTGGCGGGTGTTGGCTTCGAGAGCTGGCGCGGGCGGGAAAATCTGGTGCGCGCCATGGTGACCGGAGCCAAGAACACCGTGCCGGCGGGCGAGGCCGCGCCGCCGGTTCGGGTGCGCACGGGGCTCGCCATGGGCGTGACCCTCGGCCTGCTGGCGGTGGGGGCGGCCGGGGTGGCCGGGATGGCGTCCCTGCCGGGGCGCGGCGTGCCACCGGCGGACGCCGATCCGGTTTTCGCCGCGCAATGCGGGGCTTGCCATCTCGCTTTCCCGGCGAGTCTCGCGCCTGCCGCCACATGGAACGGCATTCTGGCGGATCTGCAGCATCATTTCGGCGCGGATGCCACGCTCTCGGCCGATCAGGTCGGCCAGATCAAGGGCTGGCTGGACGCCAATTCCGCTGAGCATTGGGACACGCTGCCAGCGCATATGCTGCGCGTGCCGGCAGCGGATGGCTCGGATCGGATCACGGACACGCCCGGCTGGCGCCGGCTGCATCGCGACATCCCAGCCGCCACCTTCACAGCCAAACCGGTGTATCGGCGCAGCAACTGCGAAGCCTGCCATGCCGACGCCGCGACCGGCCTGTTTAGTCCGCAGAACATCGCCATCCCGCCAATGCCGTGACGCGGGACGCCGGTGGTGGCATGATCGGGCGGTCCGATCCGAGACGATGGAGCCCCATGACGTGACCCATGATCACGACCACTCCCACGACCATGCCGACCAGGCGGGGCCGATCGACTGGAAGCTGCATGGCGTCAAGGTGATACAGGGCGATCAGCTCGATCCCAATACCGCCCAGACCCCCGGCATGAACCGCGCGGCGGCAATCAATTTCGCCCGCGTCGGTGCCCAGAAGATCTGGGCCGGTACGGTGCATATCCATCCCAACGCAAAGACCGGCGCGCATCACCACGGCGCTCTCGAAAGCGTGATCTACGTGGTGAAGGGCCGGGCGCGGATGCGCTGGGGCGACAGGCTGGAATATGTGGCCGAGGCCGGGCCGGGCGATTTCATCTTCGTGCCGCCTTACGTGCCGCACCAGGAAATCAACGCCTCCACCGACGAGACGCTGGAATGCGTGCTGGTGCGCAGCGACAACGAGGCCGTGGTGGTCAATCTGGCCATCGAGCCGGTGGAAAAGCCCGAACAGGTCGCCTGGATCGATCCGGTCCATCGCGATCCGGCCGCCTGAACCTAATCACGGTCCAAACCGGTCTGGCGCAGCGGGGCTTACCTTACTATGTAAGTTGAGTCCTACTCTGGAGTGTTCGCCGCATGCGCCTGCGCCGAGTTTCCCGCAATCGGCGCGAGCCCGTTGCAATGGTTCGCCTGCTCTCCGTGCCGCTGCTTCTGCTGACCGGCCTTTGGCTGGCTGTGGTACCCGCGCGGGCCGATGATCTCGCCGCTCAGGAAGCGCAATACGCGCTGACGCTGAGTTCGGCGCGGGGCGACGTGACCGCTGCCAGCGGGACCATGTCCTATGAGGTGCAGGACGTGTGCGATGGCTGGGCCACGCGCCAACGCCTGGACATTACCATCACCAATCGTGACGGCCAGGACATCGACATGGTTTCGGACTACGCGACCTGGGAGAGCAAGGACGGGCTGAAGATGCGCTTCCGGATGCGCCAGACCACGGACACGGCGGTGACGAGCGAGTTGGCGGGCACCGCCACGCTGCAGCCCGATGGCGGACCGGGCGAGGTGAAATACACCACGCCGGCGAACCAGATCAAGGAACTGCCCAAGGGCACATTGTTCCCCACCGCGCATACCGCCACGATCATCGCCGCCGCCGAGGCCGGCAAGAAGTTCATCGCCCTGCCCCTGTTCGACGGCACCGGCGAGGACGGCGCGCAGGACAGCTCGATCGCCATCACCAGCTGGGCCAAGCCCGCCGCGAACAAATGGCCGTCGCTCGCCAAGTTGCCCAGCGGCACCGTGCATGTCGCTTTTTTCGACCGCGCCCCGGACGCGCAGGAACCCAGCTATGAGGTGGGGATGCGCTATTGGGAAAACGGTGTGGCCGACGATCTTTCGATGGATTTCGGCAATTTCGTCATGGCCGGGAAGCTGACGCAGCTCAAGATTCTTCCCTCACACTGCTGAGTGGGGGCCGTGCCGGCTCAGAATTGACTGAAGCTGGCCACCACGACCGTAAGCAGACCCAGGACCAGATTGACCGTGATCAGGCGGCGGATCCGCCCGAGGGCCGCGCCGGCCCGGGCGTGATCGCCGGTCCGCATGGCGGCGCGCATGGACGACCATGGGCCGAAGAACAGGGCGACGAACACCGCGAGCATGATCAGGCCGAACAAATGCATGACGTGGACCGGCCATGCCACGCCGGCGAAGCCGCCGAAATAGCCAAACAGCATCGCATAGCCGGTCAGCAATATCAGCGGCATGGCGTGCCAGACGACCAGGAAGAATCGCCTGAACACCTGCGCGAGCAATGCGAGGCGTTGCGGTCCCTCCAACACGGTCAGGCTCGGCCGCAGCACCAGCAGCGCAAATGCCATGCCGCCCACCCAGATGGCGGCGCCGAGCAGGTGGACAGCCAGAAGCAGGTTCAGGGTCATGCCAGCATTTCCTCAAGTTCGGTCAGCAGGGCGCGCAACTCGCGCGACGCGACGGATTTCGGGGCGGTTTCGGTGACCCCGAGCCCCTGGGCGAAGGCCCCGGCAAAGCCGATGCGGTTGCCCAGCACGGCGGCCAGGGCGGAATGGGCGCCACGGGCGATATCGGCTTCTACCGCGGCGCGTAACTTGCCGGAAGCAGGCGCCCGGTTCAGCACGATGCAGGCCCGGCGCTTTTCGGCTGCCGCCAATTTGAGCGTGCCCTCGGCCGCCCATAGGTCGGGCGGGCTGGGCTGCAGCGGCACCAGCACCAGATCGGCGCTGCGGATGGCCAGCTTGGCGTCCGTGTCGATTTGCGGCGGGCTGTCGACCAGCAGCACGTCATGGCTACGGCGTAGGCGATCCAGCTCGGCGGCGAGGCGCCAGCCCGACACATCGGACAGGGTGACGGGTTTCGCTGTTTCGCGGGCGGCACGCAGCGCATGCCAGCGCGCCACGCTGCGCTGCGGATCGATATCCAGCACCGCGACCCGCCGGGTTTCGGCGAAGGCGGCGGCAAGATTGGCCACCAGCGTGGATTTGCCCGCCCCGCCCTTCTGCTGCGCTACCGCGATCACCACCGCCATGCCATGCCGCTCCATCTTTTGCGCACACCAGCGGCGTGCCACATGACTCTAACCTATTCAGATGCATTGAGGCAGCCTGCCATGCCGATAGAATTGCTGACACCGGCGGAAATGGCGGTGGCGGATCGCGGCGCGGTGGCGATGGGGATTTCCGTCGCCACGCTGATGGAGAATGCCGGGCGCGCCATTGCCCGCGCCGTTCGCGCCAATATCCGGCCATGCCGCACGGTGGTGTTGTGCGGACCGGGCAATAATGGCGGGGATGGCTATGCGGCGGCGCAGATTCTGGCGCAATGGGGCTGGCCGGTCGCCGTCGCGGCTTTGGCCCCCGCGCGGGGGGATGCGGCTTGCATGGCGCGCGAATGGCGCGGACCGGTGGTACCGTTCGCGGCCGGCGAGGTGGCGCGGGCCGATCTGGTGATCGATGCGGTGTTCGGAGCCGGGCTTGGGCGGGATCTGGACGAGGCTGTGATCGACGTGCTGCGGGCGGCGAGGCGCGTGGTGGCGGTGGATACGCCCAGCGGGGTGGATGGCGCGACCGGCGCAATGCGGGGATTCGCCCCGCAATCCGAACTTACCGTGACGTTTTTCCGATTGAAGCCCGGCCATAAGCTGCTTCCGGGGCGCGATCTGTGCGGCAGGATCGTGCTGGCCGATATCGGCCTGCCGAAGGCGGTCCTCGAGAAGATCATGCCGGGTAATTATCTCAACACGCCCGATTTGTGGGATCTGCCGTCTCTGGAGGCCGAAAGCTACAAATACACGCGCGGCCATGTGACCGTGCTCGGCGGTAGGGCCATGACGGGGGCGGCGCGACTGGCCGCCGGCGCCGCTCTGCGCGGCGGGGCGGGGATGGTGACCATCGCCGCACAGGAAGCGGCGGACATATACCGCGGCGGCGATCCCTGCCTCATCATCGATGCCGCCCCACTGGACGATCAGTTGCGCGATCCGAGGCGGACGATTTGGGTGTGCGGCCCCGGTCTGGGAACGGAAGCGGCGCGGACCGCCCTGCCCGTGCTGCTGGCGTCCGGTCGCCTTGTGGTGGTGGATGCCGATGCACTGACGCTGTGCGCCGGACAGCCGGGCAAGCTGCGCGGTGCGGCCGTGTTGACGCCGCATGCCGGGGAATTCGCCCGGGTGTTCGGCGCGCCCGGCCCGGACCGGCTGAGTGCCGTGCGGGAAGCGGCGCGGCAGACCGGGGCCGTGGTGGTTCTGAAAGGCTCCGACAGCATCATTGCGTCGCCGGATGGGCGGGTGGCGATCAATGATTCCGCGCCCCCGACCCTGGCGACCGCCGGGGCGGGAGACGTGCTCTCCGGCCTGGTGGCGGCGTTGCTGGGCCAGGGGATGGCCGCCTGGGAAGCTGCCTGCGCCGCGGTATGGGTGCATGGGCAGGCGGCCCTAATCGCTGGCGCCGGCCTGATCGCGGAAGACCTGCCACCCGCCTTCGCGCGTGCGTTCGCCGCCGCACGTGGTTAGACTGCGCGCCCAAGACCTGCCAGCAACATTGGGACATTATTCGTGAGTGACATTGCTGCCCCCACTGGCCTGTTCGATCGGGCCATTCGCCGCATTACCAACGTATGGCGCGATATGGCCGCCGGCGTGTCTCGCGAAGAGGATGACAGCGTCACGGCACAGATGAGCGCCTGCCTGTCGTCGCGCGGCGGCGAGGTGAGCGCCCGCAACCGGGCGGCGAAACTGGCGCAATCCTATCTGCAGCTGAACGATGAGGGACGCGTGGGCTTCCTGCGGAGCCTGGCAGGTTTCGATTCCGACCACGCCGCCGTCGCCGCCGCCTATGAGGGCCTGCAGACCGCCAAGGATGAGGCCGAGCGGGCGCACGCCCAGATGCAGCTTCGCCGCGCGCTGGAGCCGCCGCGCATGCGGCTGCTGACGCAGTTCACCACCATCCCGGACGGCATGAAGTTTCTGGTGGATTTGCGCGCCTTCCTGATGGAACGCATGAAGGGCGATCCCAAGCTGGTGGCGCTGGAAAGCGACCTGAAGACGCTGTTGGCCAACTGGTTCGACGTGGGTTTCCTGGAACTGCGCCGGATCGACTGGGACAGTTCCGCCGCCCTGTTGGAAAAGCTGGTCGGCTACGAGGCGGTGCACGAAATCCGCGGCTGGCGCGATCTGAAGAACCGCCTGGATTCCGATCGGCGCTGCTACGCCTTCTTCCATCCCCGCATGCCCGCCGAGCCGCTGATCTTCGTGGAGGTGGCGCTGGTGCAGGGACTGGCCGGCAGCGTGCAGAAGCTGCTGGACCAGAAGGCGCCGGTGCAGGACACGGTGCACGCGGACAGCGCCATCTTCTATTCCATCAGCAACTGCCAGCGGGGCCTGGCCGGGATCAGCTTCGGCAACTTCCTGATCAAGCGCGTGGTGGAACTGCTGGCCGCCGAATTCCGCAACCTGAAGACTTTCGCCACCCTCTCCCCCATCCCCGGCTTCCGCCGCTGGCTGGATCGTCAGTTGGAAGCGGGCGAGCCCGGGCTGCTGACGGAAGAGGAGAGCGCGGCGCTGCGCAGCGTGGCGGAGGGCGAAACCGGCCCGAAAGCGCTGGCCGCAGTGCTGGCGAAACGCGGCTGGCTGCGCGACCACGCTTTGGCGAAGGTGGCCGAACCCATCCTGGTGCGGCTATGCGCGCGCTATTTGCTGAATGAAACCCGCAACAAGCGCGCCGCTGATCCAGTGGCACATTTCCATCTCTCCAACGGCGCGCGGGTGGAACGCCTCAATCCGCTGGGCGACGTGTCCGACAAAGGCGTGAAGGCCAGCGCGGGGCTGATGGTGAACTATCTGTACGACCCGGCGAAGATCGAGCAATATCACGAGGATTATGCCGGCGAGGGAAAACGTAACGCCTCGGCGGCGGTTCGAAAATTGGCGAAGGCGTGAGGGGCGCAAGGCAAGGTCGGGCTCTGGCCGAACCCGCAAAGGGGCAGAAGCCCCTTTGATCCCATTACTTTTGGCGAGCCCCAAGTTTTTGCCATAGGCCAAATGGGCCGCAATGTTTATTGCCTGCGGCGCAAGGAAGGATGCGGATATCAATCGAAGGCCGCCGAGCAGCCAAGCGTGTCTAGGTTTGTCAAGGCTCCGCCTTGACCGGGTCCAGGGCAGAGCCCTGGCCTGGCCTTAACAAGAAGGAACGCCCGCCAATGCCCCTCACCATCGCCTATGGTCAAGGCCATATGGAGATTTCCCTGCCCGAAGGTGCGTTTGCCCATGTCATTCGCAAGCAGCCTATGGCCAGGCTGGCCGATCCGCGGGCAGCGATCGCGGCGGCGTTTGCGACACCCATAGGGAGCCTGCCATTGGCGGAGCTGGCGGAGGGGCGACAGAGCGCGTGCATTCTGATTTGCGACATCACGCGGCCGGTGCCGAACGGGTTGTTTCTTCGGCCGATGATCGAGACGCTGGTGGCGGCGAGGATACCGCTGTCGCGAATTACCATCCTGGTCGCGACCGGGCTGCACCGGCCCAATGAGGGGGCTGAGCTGGCCGAGTTGATGGGCGATCCCTGGGTGATGGAGAATGTGGAGA
Organism: Acetobacteraceae bacterium; assembly: GCA_036497785.1. Classification (GTDB taxonomy): domain Bacteria; phylum Pseudomonadota; class Alphaproteobacteria; order Acetobacterales; family Acetobacteraceae; genus DASXIW01. The sequence continues at coordinate 9,530 of DASXIW010000199.1, forward strand.
TCGCCAATCATTTCGCGCAGAACGACGAGGACCATGTCGATCTGGGCGTGACGGCGACGCGGGGGACGCCGATCAGCATCGACCGGCGCTTCATCGAGGCGGATTTGAAGATCGCGACCGGGCTGATCGAGCCGCATTTCATGGCCGGCTGGTCCGGGGGCCGCAAGGTGGTGGCGCCCGGCGTCGCGGGCCACCGGACGATCCGGACATTCCACTCGGCGCGATTCATGGAAGATCCACTGGCGGTGCAGTGCAATCTGGTCGGCAACCCGTTGCATGAGGAGCAATTGGAGATCGTACGCCGGATCGGCGACATCTATGCGCTGAACACGGTGCTGAATGACGACCGGGAGCTGGTACATGTGACGTTCGGCGAGATCATCGCGAGCCATCTGGCGGCGGTGGATTTCATCGCCACGACGTCGCAGGTGAAGGTGGGGCGCCGGTTCAAGACGGTCGTGACATCCTCGGCCGGGTATCCGTTGGACAAGACGTATTACCAGACGGTGAAGGGCATGGTGACGCCGATCGACATTCTGGAGGAGGGCGGCACGCTGATCATCGCCTCCGCCTGTTCGGAGGGGTTGGGATCGGCTGAATTCCGCGCAGCTCAGACGCGGTTGGTGGAGATGGGGCCGGAGCGGTTCCTCGCGACGCTGACGGCGAAGTCGCTTGCCGATATCGATGAGTGGCAGACGGAAATGCAGCTGAAACCGATGCGTGTGGGCCAGGTGCAGCTTTACACCGATGGGCTGGATGCCGAGGAGCGGCGCGTGACGGCGGTGGAGATCGTGCCGTCGCTGGATGCGGCGATCGCCAAAAGCATCGCCAGGCACGGCGATAATACGGTCGCGGTGATTCCGGAGGGCCCCTACGTGGTTCCGGTTTACGCCGCGGTCTGACGATGCGGACGATCCATCTGGATGCGGTGGGCGGCGTCGCCGGCGACATGTTCGTGGCCGCCCTGCTGGATGCCGTGCCGGCGTTGCGGGCGCGTGTTTTGGCGGATGTGCGGGCGGTGCTGCCGGCGGAGATCGGCGCGGCCGGTCTGGCGGAGGGCATGAGCGGTGCCGTGCGTGTGCTGCGGTTTGAGGTCCATCTGGGCGCGCTGGCCGGGCATCATGATCACGGCGATGACCACGGCGCGCACGCGCACGGCGCCTCCTTCTATCCGGACATCATGGCGCGGATCGGTGCCGCCGATCTGGCCGAGGGCACGGCGCGGCATGCAAGCGCGATCCTGACGATATTGGGGGAGACCGAGGCGCGGATTCACGATGTTCCACTCAGCGACGTGCATTTTCATGAAATCGCGGATTGGGATTCGCTGGCCGATGTCGTCGCCGCCGGCAGCATCGTGGCCGCGCTGGGCGATGTCGGCTGGACGATTTCCGACCTGCCCCGTGGCAGTGGCCTGGTGCGCACGCAGCACGGGCTGCTGCCGGTGCCGGCGCCCGCCACCGCCGCCATACTGACCGGGTATGATTTGCGCGATGACGGCGTGGGCGGTGAGCGGGTGACGCCGACCGGAGCCGCCATTATCCGGCATATCGGTGCCGTCTCTCGCCAAGTGGGCGCGCGCCGGCTGGTCGCGACCGGGACGGGTGCGGGCACGCGCGATTTGCCGGGCCTGCCGAACATCCTGCGTGCGCTGGTCTTCGATGATGCGGCCGGCACGACACGCGATGATCGCGTAGCCGTCATCTCGTTCGACATTGATGACATGACCGGCGAGGAGCTTGCTGATGCCGCCGAGCGGCTGCGCAATTGCGCGGGCGTGCTAGACGTTTCGATGAGTCAGGCCATCGGCAAGAAGGGACGCCCGCTGACCTGGTTTCGCGTGATGGCGCGCGAGGCGGCCTTAGCGGATGTCACGCAATCCTGCCTGCGGCAGACATCGACTCTCGGGCTTCGCTGGCACATCGAGGATCGTGTGGTCCTGCTGCGCGAGGAGCGGCACAACCAGGACGGCCGGCGCGTGAAGGCGGCGACGCGGCCGGATGGGAGCGTGACGGTGAAGGCCGAAAGCGACGATTTGCGCGATGCGAGCGATCTGGCCGATCGGCGCAGGCGGCAGCGCCAGGCCGAGGAGGGCGTGACATGAGCGATGCTGCCGCGTTGCGTAGGGCGATCGGCCGGCACGCGACACTGGCCGTGGCGGTGAGCGGCGGGGTGGACAGCATGACGCTGGCGCATTTCGCCCATAGCGAGACAAGCACACGGGTTTTGATGATTCACGCCGCCTCCCCGGCCGTGCCGGCGCGGGCGACCGCACGGGTGCGCGCGCATGCGGCGCGCCATGGCTGGGATCTGACCGTGACGGATGCCGGGGAGTTTGCCGATCCCCGCTATCGCGCTAATCCGGTGGATCGCTGCTATTTTTGCAAATCCAACCTTTATGACCGTATCCGGAACCTGACGCCCGCGCCGATCGCTTCCGGCGCCAATCTGGACGATCTCGACGATTACCGGCCCGGGCTTATGGCCGCGCGGGAACGGGATGTGGTGCATCCCTTCATCGAGGCGGAGTTTCCAAAGGCGGCCGTGCGGGCGCTCGCACGGCGCATGGGGCTGGAGGATCTGGCGGAGTTGCCGGCGCAACCATGTCTTTCTAGCCGGATCCAGACGGCGCTTGAAGTGCGCGAGGCGGATCTGCAATTCGTGGACGCGGTGGAACTGGCGGCCGCGGCGCTCGTGCCGCCGGGGACGACGATACGGTGCCGCATCACGCGCGATGGCGCGGTGCTGGAAGTGGGCGCGGTGGACGATGTGGCGAAGGATCGACTGGCGCGCCGCGCTTCCGCCATGTGCGCCGAGTCTGGCATGCGCTTCGCGGGCGTGAAGGATTATGTGCGTGGGTCGGCTTTCGTGCGGGCGTTGCGGTGACGGATTTCCGGCTGGATGGGGAGCGGGCGGTGCGGACCGGCATTGCGGAGGCCGTGCTGTGCGAACATAAAAGCGCGGCCCAGATCGTGGCGATCGCTGCCGCGATCATCGGGGCGGAACAGCGCATGTTGTTCACCCGTCTGAAGCCGGACGTGTTCGCGAAATTGCCTGCCGATCTGCGCGGAAACCTCGATTACGACGCGGTATCCGGCACGGCGTTTCTGGGTGGCGTCTGTTCGGGGGATGTGCCGATCGATGGCATCGGGATTGTCGCCGCCGGAACCTCCGACCTGCCCGTGGCGCGGGAAGCGGCCAGAACATTGGCGTTTTACGGCTATGCCGCGCCACTGACGGCGGATATCGGCGTGGCCGGCTTGTGGCGCCTTACCACCCAACTGGAAGCGCTGCGCCGGCACCGGATCATCATCGCGGTGGCCGGCATGGAGGGCGCGTTGTTCAGCGTACTGGCAGGGCTGGTGGAAGCCCCGGTGATCGCGGTTGCAAGCTCCGTCGGTTATGGCGTGGCGGCCGGGGGGCGGCTCGCGCTGGATGTGGCGTTGGCATCCTGCGCGCCCGGCATATTGGCCGTGAACATCGATAACGGATTCGGTGCGGCGGCGGCCGCGATCAAGATATTGCGCAGTCTGGCTCGATAGACCGGCAAGTACCATCAGACCACCGGCGATTTCCCGCCATCCACATTGATCGCCGTGCCGGTCATGTACCCGGCCCCCTCCGAGGCCAGGAAGCAGGCGGTGGCAGCGAACTCCTCCACCTTGCCGATGCGGCCGAGGGGAATGTCCTGGCCCATTTGGGCGAGGTAGTCATCCAGCGTCTCGTTGCTATTGCTGGCCTGATGACGGCGCACCCATTGGTCGCTGGAGATGATGCCGACGAGCAATGCGTTGACAAGCACATTATGCGGCGCCCCCTCCCCGGCCAGCACCTTGGTCAGGGCCATGCCGGCGGCGCGGCTGACGGCGGTTGGGGCGCCGGTGGCGGGCGGCGCTTTGGCGCCGATGTTCAGCACGTTGATGATGCGGCCCCAGCGGCGTTCGACCAGTTGCGGCCAGACCAGGCGGGTCAGGCGAATGGCTGCGAACAGCTTGAGATCCAGATCCTCCTGCCACAGCGCATCGGTGATGGTGGCGAAGGCCTGCGCGCGCGACTGGCCGGCATTGTTCACGAGTATGTCGATATGTTCGAAACTGTCCATGACGCTGGCATAGGCGCGCGCGATGTCGTCGGCCCGCGAGACGTCGCAGGACACGGCGACGACGCGGCCCTTCGCGGTCTCGCCGATGTGACGCTTCGCCGCATCCAGCGTCGTGGCATTGCGTGCGAGGATGGCGACATCCGCGCCGCTGGCCGCGAAGCGGGTCGCCGTGGCCAGACCGAGGCCCTTGCTGCCGCCGGTGATGAGGGCCACACGCCCGTCGAGCTTGATTTCCATGCTGCTGCCTTGTGAAAAACGCCGCCGGAGAATAGGCGCGAGGCGACGCCGCCGCCAAGCCGATGGCGTAACGGTGGCATCCCGGCGATGATGATGTGGGCGATGGGCGAAAGGTGCCGGGATGGTGGAGAGGGAGGCAGCACAGGGCGACAACGATGTCGCGGCCGATCTCATCGCGGTACTCGTCGCCGTCACGGGAGCGGAGCCGCGGGTGCTGACCATTCAGAACGCCAGCGCGCTGCCGTCGGGTGCGTTCCAGATGGTGCACCGCTCCCTGCAATCCGGCCTGCGGGCCTGGGTGGAACGGCAGACGCATCACCCGTTGGGATATGTGGAGCAGCTTTATACCTTCGCCGACCGGGACCGTGTTCGCGGCGCTGGGTTCCATGTGATTTCGATCAGCTATCTCGGGCTGACGCGGGAGGCCGATCCTGCCGCCGGCGATGCGGGATGGCGCAACTGGTACGACTTCTTCCCGTGGGAAGATCACCGCGCCGGCGTGCCCGAGGTGATCGGTAAGGTGATCCTGCCGCGCCTGGAGGAATGGGCGTCCGCCGGTCCGGATCGGCGCGGCCGGCAACAGCGTGTGGTCATCACTTTTCCCGCGGCGGGCGGTTGGAACGAGGAACTGGTGCTGCAACGCTACGAGTTGCTGTACGAGGCAGGCCTGGTGGCTGAGGGCGGCGGCGGCGAGGCTGCGCTCGGACAGTCCATGGTCTCGGACCATCGCCGGATTCTGGCGACGGCCATCGCGCGGCTGCGGGCCAAGATCAAATACCGGCCCGTGGTGTTCGAGCTGATGCCGCCGAGCTTCACTCTGTTACAATTGCAACGCACGGTTGAGGCGATTGCAGGGCGGCTGCTGCACAAGCAGAATTTCCGGCGGCTGATCGAGGCGCAGGAACTCATTGAAGAAACCGGGGAAACCAGCCTTGAGACAGGCGGGAGACCGGCCAAGCTGTTTCGGTTCCGTCGCGATGTGGTGGCCGAGCGTGCGGTGATGGGCAGCAAGCTGCCGCTATCACGGAGTTGACATGGCTTATGCTCAGTCCCAGCATATCGCCAGATAATACTCAAAATGAGCATATAGCCATGCCCGTACCCCAAGAGCTGATCGAACGCACTGCCCCGCTATACGAGCGCGTGCGCCGCGTCATCCCGCCGATCGAGTGGCCCGGTTTCGCCGAGGATATCGACGCCATCCTGGCGCTGAAGCGACAGCGAAACGCGGTGATACTAGCGCATAACTACCAGACGCCGGAGATCTTTCATTGTGTGGCGGACATCGTCGGCGACAGCCTGGCGCTGGCGCGGGAAGCGATGAAGGCCGAGGCCGAGGTGATCGTGCTGGCCGGCGTGCATTTCATGGCCGAGACGGCGAAGCTGCTGAACCCGGCCAAGACCGTGCTGATCCCCGATCTGGCGGCGGGATGCTCGCTCGCGGAATCGATCACGGCCGCCGATATCCGGCTGATGCGGGTAAAATACCCAGGTGTGCCGGTGGTGACATATGTGAACACCTCGGCTGCAGTGAAGGCGGAATCCGACATTTGCTGCACGTCGGGCAATGCCAGGCAGGTGGTGGAATCGCTGGGTGTGGACCGGGTGATCATGTTGCCGGATGAATATCTGGCGCAGAACGTGGCCGCCGAGACCAAGGTGAAGATCATCAGCTGGCGCGGGCACTGCGAGGTGCATGAGCGGTTCACGGCACAGGAAGTGCGGCAGCTGCGCGCCGAACATCCGGGCATCGTCGTGCTGGCGCATCCGGAATGCCCGCCGGAGGTGGTGGCGGAGGCGGATTTCTCCGGGTCCACCGCGGGGCTTTCGTCATATGTCGCGGCGCATCGGCCGGCCCGCGTCGTGCTGCTGACGGAATGCTCGATGAGCGACAACGTGGCGGTGCATTACCCGGATGTGGATTTCATCCGCCCCTGCAATCTGTGCCCGCATATGAAGCGGATCACGCTGGGCAATATCCGCACGGCGCTGGAGACCATGCGCCACGAGGTGACGATCGACCCGGCGGTCGCGGCGCCGGCGCGGCGCGCGGTGGAACGGATGCTGGCGGTATGAGCGCCATGGACGTTGCGGCGCTGCCGGAGATCATGATCGAGCCTTTGGTGCGCGCGGCGCTGCTGGAGGATCTGGGGCGGGCGGGCGATATCACCACCAATGCCATCGTGTCGGCGGAGGCGCGGGCGACCACAGCACTGGTCTCACGCCAGGCCGGGGTGGTGGCCGGACTGGACCTCGCCGTCCTGGCGTTTCGGCTGATCGACCCATCCATTGCCGTCCGGGTGGAAAAGCCGGATGGCAGCAGGATCCTTCCGGGCGATGTGATCGCCACGCTGAGCGGGCCAGCACGCGGCATGCTCACGGCCGAGCGAACCGCGCTGAACCTGCTATGCCATCTCAGCGGCATCGCCAGCGCCACGGCGTCCATCGTGGAGGCGATACGCGACCACAAGGCGCGGATCGTGTGCACGCGTAAGACAATGCCGGGCATGCGCGATGTACAGAAATACGCGGTGCGCGCCGGCGGCGGCAGCAATCATCGCTTCGGGTTGGATGACGCGGTGTTGATCAAGGATAATCACGTGGCCCTGGCCGGAGGTGTGCTGCCGGCATTGCGGCGGGCGCGCGCCGGTACCGGCCATATGGTCAAGATCGAGCTGGAGGTGGATACGCTCGCGCAGCTTGAGGAAGCGCTGAGCGTGGGGGTGGACGCGGTGCTGCTGGACAATATGGAACCCGATATGCTGCGGCAGGCCGTGGCCATGGTGGGCGGTCGCGCGATTACCGAGGCATCGGGGCGAATCAACCCGCAAACGGCGCCTGCCGTCGCGGCGACGGGCATCGACCTGATTTCCATCGGGTGGCTCACGCATAGCGTGTCGATTCTGGATATCGGGCTCGATTATAACGGGGGTTAGAGCAATATGGCTTGAGGTGGAATCACCGGGCCATAAAATTGCTCGCTAAAACAAATACCTAGAGCACGATCTGACCGCTCGGATTCGAAGCCTCTTCCCCCGACACGGCGCGGTGTGATTCACCATGCATGCTGGAGAGGAGGCCAGCCTGCATGACACGAGCCATGTCGCAGGATCTGCGCTCTCGCGTGATCGCGGC
>DASXIW010000200.1:0-21326 GCA_036497785.1 Acetobacteraceae bacterium
CACCAAAGCTGATTTCGACCGAACCGTCGGCATCCACCCCACCGCCGCCGAGGAATTCGTCACCATGCGCACCCGCACCCGCATCGCCGGCGTGGCGGCGCCGACGACGGTGGCGGCCTAGGAACGAAAAGGGAAGACAAGGCCGGGGCTCTGCCCTGGACCCGGTCAAGGCAGAAGCCTTGACAATCCATTACGGTTGCGGCTGGGGCGGCCCCCTTCGGGGAAGCCATCTTTCTTGCGCCGCAGGCAATCAACGATTGCGACCGCATGAACCATGGTGCGATCGCAAGGAATTCCGGCCTCCCCCACTCCCGCCCCAAGACCGGCATCCCATCTAAAAGAAAGCTGCCCCACCCAAGCGAGTAACGGGTTTCCAAAGGCCCCCGGCTGTTGGCGGGTCGAGGGCAGCGCCCTGGCCTTTTATGCCTAAAACCCACCGCATAGGACAATCCCGCCGCACGAGTAGCCATCCGGCAAGATTTCGTGATTTATTCGTCTGGTGTTTGCCTGCCCCGGGCCAATCCGGGGCGGCGCGGGAGCGATACGAATGACGGCGAACTGGACTCCTGACAGCTGGCGCAACTGCCCCATCCGGCAGGTTCCGGCCTATCCCGACCCCGCCAGGCTGCTGGCGATGGAAGACCGCATCCGCGGCTACCCGCCGCTCGTCTTTGCAGGCGAGGCGCGGCGCCTGAAGGCCGCACTGGGCCAGGTCGCCGAAGGCCGCGCCTTCACCCTGCAGGGCGGCGATTGTGCGGAGGGCTTCACCGACTTCACCGCCAACATCATCCGCGACACCTTCCGAGTGCTGCTACAGATGGCCGTCGTCCTCACCTATGGTGCCAGCGTGCCGGTGGTAAAGCTCGGCCGCATGGCCGGCCAATACGCCAAGCCCCGCAGCAGCGACACCGAAACGGTGGACGGCGTCACCCTGCCCAGCTATCGCGGCGACATCGTCAACGGCCCGGACTTCACCCCCGAAGCCCGCATCCCCGACCCCGCCCGCATGGAGACCGGCTACTTCCAGTCCGCCGGCACCATGAACCTGCTGCGTGCCTTCGCCAGCGGCGGCTATGCCGACCTGCACGAGGTCCATCGCTGGAATCTCGGCTTCGTCGCCCGCTCCCCGCTCGCCGACCGCTACCAGGACCTGTCGCACCGCATCGACGAAACCCTGGCCTTCATGTCCGCCTGCGGCATCAACAGCCAGACCACGCCGCAAATCCGCGAGACGGATTTCTACACCAGCCATGAGGCGCTGCTGCTGCCCTACGAACAGGCGCTCACCCGCATCGACAGCACCTCCGGCAATTGGTACGCCTGCTCCGCCCATTTCCTGTGGATCGGCGACCGCACGCGCCAGCCCGAAGGCGCGCACGTGGAATTCCTGCGCGGCGTGAAAAACCCCATCGGCATGAAGGTCGGCCCCACCTCCGATCCGGACGAGCTGCTGCGCCTGATCGACATCCTCAACCCCGAGGACGAGCCCGGCCGCCTCACCCTCATCACCCGCATGGGCGCGGACAAAGCCGAACGCCTCCTGCCGCCCTTGCTGCGTGCCATCAAACGCGCCGGCCGCCGCGTGGTGTGGCTGTGCGACCCCATGCACGGCAACACCATCACCACCAATTCCGGCCGCAAGACCCGCATGTTCGAGTCGATCCTGGCCGAGGTTCGCCATTTCTTCGACGCCCATGCCGCCGAAGGCACCTGGGCCGGCGGCGTGCATGTGGAAATGACCGGCCGCGAAGTCACCGAATGCGTCGGCGGCGCCCACGCGCTCACCGAGGCCGATCTGTGGTCGCGCTACGAAACCTTCTGCGACCCGCGCCTCAATGCCGAGCAATCCCTCGAACTCGCCTTCCTGGTCGCCGAGGAACTGAAAGCCCGCCGCGGTCATGGTGCCCGCGCCCCGGCCGTCGCGGACCAGTAGCCCAGCCGTCACCCGGTCATCGCCGCACAATAATCGCCGCACACAGAAGGCCCAGTCTATCATGGACGAGACTCCGTCCGCCTCCGCCCTGTCGCCCGACGCGCAGGCCACTGCCCTGTCGCGCGACATCGCCGCGCGGACGGATGTCTATTTCAACCGCACCCGCCAGGTGGTCGAACGCTACGGCGATCGCCAGGTCACCTACGCCATCTTCCTCCGCCGCCCCGTCATCTCCGCCCCCCGCCTGATGCTGGACTGGCTCGCCACCGTCGCCGCCGAACGCAACACCAGCTTCGACATCGACGTGACCCACCCCGAAGGCAGCTGGACCGGCGCCGGCGAACCGCTGGCCTACATCACCGGCAGCTTCGTCCAGCTTTCGGACCTGGAAACCATCTTCCTTCAGAAGATCGGCCCGGCCTGTGTCGCCGCCCACAACGCCTACCAGATGTGCCTCGCCCTCCCGCACGTCGCCTTCCTCGCCATGGAGGCCCGCCACTGCGCCGGGGACGAAATGCAGGACATGATGGCCTATGCCGCCTCCGTCGGCAGCGCCGCCGCCCGGCGAGAAGGCGCGCGCGGCTTCATCGGCAACGCCAATGACGGCACCGCCCACTGGTTCGGCGAACCGTGCGGCCGCGGCACCATGCCCCACGCCTTGATCGGCTACGCCGGCAGCACCGTCCGCGCCGCCGAAATGTTCCACAACACCTTCCCCCATGAAGGCCTCACCGTGCTCGTGGACTATTTCGGCCGCGAGATCACCGACGCCCTGGCCGTCTGCCGCCGCTTCCCAGACCTCGCCGCCGCCAGCAACCTCTCCGTCCGGCTCGACACCCATGGCGGCCGCTTCCTCGAAGGAATGGACCCCGCCGAGAGCTACGCCGTGATGGAGCGCCACGCCCCCGGCGCCATCCGCCGCTACCGCAGCGACACGGAACTCCGTTACATCGTCGGCACCGGCGTCTCCGCCGCCGCCATCTGGCGCATGCGCGACACGCTGGACGAAGCCGGCTTCCCCAAAGTCAAAATCGTCGCCTCCTCGGGCTTCGGCGTAGACAAATGCCGCGTCATGGCGGACGCAAAAGCCCCCATCGACGTGGTCGGCACCGGCAGCTTCATCCCCGACATCTGGACCGAAACCTACGCGACGGCCGATATCGTGGATTACGCCGGCACGCCGATGGTGAAGGTGGGGCGCGAGTTCCTGCTGCGGCGGAATGGGGCGCGCAAAAAGGAAGGGCAGGGCGCTGCCCTGCACCCGCCAGTGGCCAAGCCCCTGGACCTTTGATTCAAGAGAGGCTCTGCGTCGGAGATGGTGTCACTTCGTATCGATGACCGTATTGATGGCGAGTGTGCGCTCGTCATTGCGGGCGATGTATTTCAAGCCTTTTCGCGCGGCCCAAATATTCATTTCCTGGTACAACATGACCAGGGGCAGTTCATGGTCAACGGTTTCGCTCGCGCGTATCAACATCGCTTCTCGCGTTGGCGCATCCAGCGTGTGAACCGCCTGAGCGACCAATGCGTCGAGGCTCGGATTACTGTATCGCCCACGATTCACCGCCCCCCAGCCACGCGCACGATCCTGGGTCAACACGGTATCGACCAGAGCCGCACCGACTTCACCGGTCCAGGAGCCGGCGCCGGACAAATGAAAACTGAAATCACCCTTCGATTCCCGGGGCACATAGACGCTGAACGGCAGAACATCCGCCTGCACCGTCACACCAACACGTGTCAGCATCTGCGCGACCGTCGCAACGACCCGCCCATCATTGTTCCAACGATCCGCGGGACCGTGAATCGTGAGCCGAAACCCATGCGGAAAGCCGGCTGCGGCAAGTAATCGGCGCGCAGCTTCCGGATCGTAGGCATCCGGCTTGATCGTAGGCGTATACCCGAATTGACCTTCGCGCACGAACTGGCCCGCAGGAACCGCGAAGCCATCCATCAACCTTTCAATCAAAGCATGCCGGTCAATCGCCTTGCTGAAGGCCTGGCGAACCCTGATGTCCAGAAACGGGTTTCGCGCGAGCGGATGGCCGTCATTGTCGCTGTAATTCGCTGACGGGCCGGGATTGAGCCAATCGAACCAGAAATACATCACCCGCTGTGATACGGTCGAACTCACGGTAACGCGTGGGTCCTTGAGCAGACGCGCCGCGTCTTGCGTTGGAACAGTCTCGATCACGTCGACGTCCCCCGCCAGCAGCGCGGCCAACCGCGCCTCATCATTGCTGATCACCCGGCTTGTCACGTGCTCCCAAATCGGCGCCTTGCCCCAATAGTCGTTCTTTCGCTCGAACGTAAGATTGTCGATCCCGCTCATGCTCGTCAGCCTGTAGGGACCAGTACCGATCATCGCCTTCCCGGAATTGAAATCCTCCGTCGCCGCATGGGCGTGAATCTGCCGGCTAAGAATGAATATCCGGGACATGTAGTTCGGCAGCAACGGCGTCGGCGCGACCGTGTGCACGCGTAGCGTTGTGTCATCCACCGCCTCCACGCCGGCAACGGGACCCAGATAGTTCACAAAGCCACCCATCGGGGTCGGCACCGTGCGGACACGTTGAAATGTAAACACCACATCGGCTGCAGTGAACGGCGTGCCGTCTGTGAAATGAACATTTGGCCGAAGCTTGAATTCCCAGGTCGTCGGATCGATCGGCTCCCAACTTACGGCCAAACCTGGATCCAGCCGGTCGGTACCGGTCTGGGTCACAAGAGAATCGAAGACATGCATCGCGACCTGAATGCTCGGCGTGGCATTGTGGTAATGCGGATCAAGCGAGGTCGGTTCGGTCCGATAGCCGAGACGCAGATCCTGCGCCCTGCCTGCCGTAGAAAGCAGGAGAATTACCAAGACCGTCGTGCCGATCAGACGCAGCATCTTCCGATTTCCCCTGCTCAGCTATTGGAATCGAGTACGTGCCGCTCGACGCGATGTGCGGCAATCCATTCCCAGTCGACGGTCACGCCCAATCCGGGCCCTTCGGGCACGGGGAAACAACCGTCCTCAACGACATCCTCCAGCCGGTCGCTGTACCCGCAGCCATAGCAATCCGGCGTGAACAAGCCGCCAGACGGACCCACCAGGGAAAGCTCGTAGTAATTCGTGTTCCGGATTGCGGACATGCAGGCCCGCGCCGCCGGTCCTGGTGCATGGATTTCAACATCGATCCCCAGGGCTTCGGCAAAATGCGCGATCTTCATTGTACCGGTGATGCCCATGTCGAAGTCCGGATCGGCCCGCAGCATGTCCGTCCCTTCGGCAAGCACCAGGTTTGCCATGGACTCAAGACCGCGCACATGCTCGCCCAACAGAACGGGCGTACGGATCATCTGCCGCAGCTTTTTATGCGCAAAGGCGCTCAGGCCACCGTCGCTGAACGGATCCTCGTACCAATAGAAATCCGCGTCGTCGCATGCGCGCCCAACCGCCAGGGCGTCGGCGAAGGTCCGTAAATAGCAAGCCGCATCATGCATCACATCCATCCGGTCGCCGACGCGCCGTCCCAGCAGACGAATCGTCTCGGCCTCGCGTGCGGCATTCCCATCCGTCCAGCCATGCATCTTGAAGCCGCGATGTCCCATCGCGGCACATTGTTCCTAGAACGCATCGAACGCCTCCGGCGAGGCAAGGCCACCGGTCTTCCCACCGAACCATGTCGATGCGTAGGCCTTCAGCCGCGTGCGAAAGCCACCAAGCATCTGGCTGACGGAAACATTGCTCCGCTTTCCCGCAAGGTCCCACAGCGCGATATCGATCGGCTCGACACCCATCCGATCATTCTTGCGCAACTTGCGCTTGGCATCCTCGTAGAACAGCTCACGCGCAAATGCATCGTAACCCAGCAGCATCCGGGCGCAGGTCTTTGTCTGCGCGATCATGGACTCATTGCTGCCGACGAATTCGCCAACCGATCCATCGGCGGTTTCGATGCGAATTGCCATACGCGTGCGGTTGGTGATCGCGCCCGGCACATCCGTACTTTCGTAGCCGGATTTCCCGACATGCCGCATCGGATAGGCAATAACGTCAATGTCAACGCGACGAACGCGCGTACCTTTGTCACTTACCTGAGCTGATGCTTCGATTCGTTCAGAATCATTCATCTTTGATTCTCCGCTGCCTTCTTTGGCGCGTTGTTCATTCTTGGACGCAACAACTATGCGTCGGTCGCACCGGGCTGTCCAGCCGACAGCCTCGCCTTTTTCAAGTCTCGCGCGACGCAGCGCTGCAATATTTAAAAACCGGCACGAACCATCGAGCGGCAACGGTGACATCGCCGGTCATCACAAATACCGCCCCCGCTCCAATATCTCCAACGTATAAGCCTCATACGTCATCCCCAACTCTTCGGCCCGCGCGAGCCGCCGCAACGCAATCTCGCGCGGCGCGGAAAACGCCTTCTTCTTCGCCCGCTTCCACAGATACAGCCGCCCCCCGCCCGGATCGTCGCTTTCCAGCGGCGGCCCGCCATTATGCCCAATCCCCGGCGGCAATCCGCTCACGGCCGGCACAGCGCGATCACATACCGCGCCGCCTCCGGCCCCGGGCAAGCAAAACGCGTCGGCCCGAACAGCATGAACCGCAGGCAATCCCCCTGCGCCAGCCGATGCGTAACCCCCTCCACCGTCAGCGCCAGCACCCCACCCAGCATCCAAACATGCTGCTCCAGCCCGCCGATCGAGGGCGCGTCATACGCAATCACCGCCCCCACGGGCAGCTCGCCCGCCACCATCTCGGCCCGATACCCATGCGCCGGTGGGGAGACGCTGCGCCGCCGAAACCCCGTCTCCGGGTCCACCCACAGCAATTGGTCGTCATGCCGCACCAGCTCCGCCGGATCGGCCTCGACCTCGCTCAGCAGCCGCGACATCGTCCGCCCATAGGCCGTGCACAGCCGCCCCAGCACGGCAGCGGTCGGGCTCGTCTCCCCCCGCTCCATGCGCGAAAGGCTCGCCCGGCTGATCCCGCTCCGCTCCGCCAGCTCCTCCAGTGACCAGCCGGCTTCCTGCCGCAACCCCGCCAGCCGCGCCGCCAGCCGCGTGTCGATCGCCCGATCACCTGGCTGCGCCTCATTCGATGCGATTCCCATATATGGGATTTTCTCCCATAATAGAAATTCGGTCAAGCATCCGATAGAACTTCGCTATTGCAACATGCAACGGGGCCGCTTGTCTTGCTCAGGCGCCTGCCCGACCTTTATGTTCTGCGAACCGAATAACGGCCCGCAAACACGGCAAAACGCATTGGAAACCCTCAATGCATCACGGGAGAAAGCCAGAATGAATGCAAGTCGGCGCATGCTGATGGGGGGTGCGGCACTCGGTTCCGGCGGCCTGATGGGTCTATCCAGGGCCGCCTTCGCCGAGGCGCCAAGCTTCAAGCCAGGCGATGGCGGCGCCGCCTACGACGCGGTGCAGCTCGCCCCCGGCGATCTCGTCGTTCCCCACAACGCCGGCGAACTCGACGCCATGCCGGACTTCCACTTCTCGCTCGACGGCGCCAAGCCGAAGGTCGCCTCCGGCGGCTGGGCCAAGGAAGCCACGGTCGAGAAATTCAAGATCAGCACCGGCATCGCCGGCGTCCACATGTTCCTCGATCCCGGTGCCGCCCGAGAACTGCACTGGCACGCCATCGCCGCCGAATGGGCCTTCGTGCTGGAAGGCCAGTGCCAGACAATGGTCATCGACCCAGCCGGCGAGCGGGAGGTAAATAATTTCGGCCCCGGCGACCTGTGGTATTTCCCCAAGGGCCACGGCCACTCCATCCAGACCATCGGCAACAAGCCCTGCCACTTCATCCTGTCCTTCGACAACGGCGCCTTCTCCGAACACGGCACCTTCTCCATCACGGACTGGGTCACCCTCACCCCGCCGGAGATGCTTGCCGCCAATTTCGGCGTGCCGAAGGACGTCTTCGCTGCCTTCCCCAAAGGCGAGACCTACATCATGGCCGGCGAAATCCTGCTGCCGCAAAAAGCCAGGGATTTCCCATGGCCTGCCGCGCAAACGCATAAATACAGCCTGATGACCGAAAAGGCCGCCTTGCGCGAATACGAGGGCGGCACGCTCCGCCTCGCCACTGTCAATGAATTCCCCATCTCCACGGGCATGGCCGGCGGCCTCATGACACTGAAGCCCGGCGCCATCCGAGAGCTGCATTGGCACCCCAACGCCAATGAATGGCATTATTACGTGAAGGGCACTGCCCAGGTCGGCCTGTTCGGCTCCGGTGGTCGCGGCAAGGTCGCCGAATTCAAACCCGGAGACGTCGCCTACATCCCCGCCGGCTACGGCCACGTCATCAAGAACGTCGGCAAGGACGATCTCGAATTCGTCCTCACCTTCGATAACGGCCATTTCCAGGAAATCTCCCTGTCGGATTGGATGGCCGCCAGCCCCGGCTACCTGCTCGCCAATAATTTCGGCGTGCCGGAATCGACCTTCGACAAATTTCCCCGCAAATCCGCCACCATCCGCGCAGCCGTCTGAAGCAACCGATCCGGGGCGGCCCCAACTGCCCCGGATGCCTCAGATGGGGTGGACGGCCCCCGACGGCAAAATGCGCCACTCCGGCCGGGACGCTGCGCTCCGCATGGCTCCGCGCCCCGGCCTCCTGTCCCACCGATACAAGCCGCCCGTCAGATCATGTCAAGACTTCTACACGTAAGCGCACACCCATGATGGCCAGCGGCAAGCGCCGCGCTACAGGCCGGACATAAGGGCGCAGTTGATCGGACCTTTCGCAATGTTGGTCGGCAATTAATCGAGAAGACAGGAGAATTTTCAAGACCCGTAGATGCAACTTGCTCCCCTTACGGCCGTCCACATAAGCCTCGCTTGCCCAGAAACGCCCGCCGCTCATCCTCCCGCTCGATCCTGCGGGCCAGCCTGTCCCAAAGATCGGCCACAGATTCTGCCTTCGCCATCTCCCGCTGCACCAGCACATTCGCCACCGGCCCGATATACCGCGTCAGCTCGGTCTGCACCCGCGCCCGTTCGGCGGCTGAAATCTCCAATTGCCGCACCGCCGCCACGGCCGGCCGCTGTTGCGTCACGCCGCCGCCAAACTGCCGGTTGACCTCGGCGATGAACAGCTCGCGCTCGCCCGCCCGCGTGATGCTCCCGGCCAAGGAGGCAGACAGCGCCTCGATGCTGTCGACCCGGCGAATGGCGCTCTGCACCAGCACATGCGCGATCGGCCCGACATATTGCGTCAGCGTCCGCTCGATCGTGCTCACCACCGCCGCGTCGAAGGCCGAGCCGCTCACCGGTGCCGGCATGGGCCGTATCACCGTCGCCTCATCCACCACCCCCTCGCCTGCCGCCGCCGTCAGCGCCGCCGCCATTTCCGCCGCGCTGGCAAACCGGGCATCGGCCGTCTTGGCCAGCGCCCGTCCCACCACCCGCTTCAGCGCCGCGCTCACACCGGCATTCAGCGTGGTGATATCGGCCGGCGCCTCGTGCATCAGCCGGTGCCACACCTCCTCGAACGAGCGCCCCGGAAACGGCCTCTGCCCCGCCAGCATTTCGTAAAACACCACCCCGGCCGAAAACAGGTCGCTGCGCCCGTCCACAACCTCGCCGCGGCACTGCTCCGGCGACATATAGCTCGGCGTGCCGATCAGCGCGCCCGCCTGCGTCAACCCCGCGCCGCCCACCCGCGATATGCCAAAATCCGTCACCTTCACGAAATTGCCGCTCGCCAGCAGGATATTCGCGGGCTTGATGTCGCGATGCACCACCCCCGTCGCATGCGCCGCCCCCAGCGCGCCAAGGATTTGCTGCATCAGGGCGATCGCGTCGGTTACCGTGAAATTCGTGCCCCGCTCATAGGCCTGGCCCAGGCTGATGCCGTCCACGAACTCCATCGCCAGGAACGGATTGCCCCCATGCATCGCGAAATCATACACGGCGACGATGTTGGGATGGCTGCACCGCCCAGCCGCCTGCGCCTCCCGCCGGAACCGCTCCAGATACTCGGCCCGCTCCTTCCCATCCAGCAGATCGGCGCGGATCAGCTTGATCGCCACCCTCCGGTCGATCTCCGGATCATGCGCGCGATAGATCACCCCCATCGCGCCCCGCCCGAGAACGCCCTCGATCCTGTAGCGCCCGATGCTCTCCGGGCTGCCGCTCAACGCGACCGCGCCTGACAACCGGTCATTCGTTGATCATCGCCATGGCATTGGCCAGGCTTCGCCGCATCCGATTGAACGATGCGGCGAGCGAGGCGATCTCGTCCTTTCCGCGCACCGTGTATTCCGGCGCCTCCATATTGCCCATGCTCACCTCATTGGCGCTGGCCGCGATCCCACGCACCGGCCGGATGATCATGAAATGCAGCAGGACGTTCAGCAGCAGGATCACCACCAGCAACACGACAACAATCCCGATCATGACGGTCACGAAAGTGTTGTGCGCACGATCCAGCGCCACGCGCATCGGCACGGACACGATCTGCGCCCCGACGATCTCGCCAAGATTCCACCCGAAACCGTTATTCGGCCCATACAGATCCACCATCCCCGCCGGCGCCGCGGCCGGCGTTGAATGGCATTGCAGACAATCCTTCGCCACCGCGATCGGCCGCGACAGCGACAGCAACGGTCCGGTCGGCGTGTCGCGCTGCGTGACCAACTCCGTCCGCGACGGATCGCGCCGGAACGCATTGATGATGTCGGCCTGCCAATCCACCGGCCGGTCCGCCGGGTTGGTCGGGTTCAACGCCAGCTGGTCGAAGCTGTAATCCGGAAACTGCTTCTGCACCGTGCGAAAATTGGTCTTCGCCGCCCAGAATGGAATCGACTGCGGCAGAAACCCCCGGTGCAGATCCGGCCCCAGCAGCGGCGCGATCTCATGGTCGGTGTATTCGCTGATCGCCCCGGCCTCACCCACCATCAATCCGGCCTGCTCCAGCACCTCCCGCCGCGCATTATCCTGCACCAGCCGATAGGACAGCGTCCCGGCAAGGCCGACGCCGACGATGAAGGCAATCGCCATCACCAGGTTGAACTTGGTCTTGAGGTTCATGCGTAAGCCCTCTTCCGCCCGTCGGGCACGTTGATGCGCGTGTCGCTACTGGCCGGCAGAAAGCAAACGCGTCACCTGCGCCGGCGTCAGCGTGCCGGTCATTTCCGCGCCGAGTTCGTGCTGGTATCGCCGTATCGCCGCCCGCTCCTCGGGCCCCTCGATACCATCGATCCGGCCGTCGTAATATCCCAGCCGCTGCAGGGCAATCTGCACCCGGCGCTGCTGCGTCGCCGGGTCGATGACCACCGGCGCCGGCGGTGCGGCAGGCACCGCCACGGCGGCCGGCGCCGCATCAGGCGGCGGCGCAACGGGGGCTGACGGCGGCGCAGGCGCCGGCCCGCCCACCAGCCACGCCGCCGCCAGCGGCTTGCCCATCGCCACCGTCACACCACCCAGCCCGGCCACGTCGTGCCCAACCGTCGCCATCAACGCCCCCGCCTCGACCGCCGGCTGCGCCAACGCCGCGGCCACACCGGCCGCCAGCGGCGTCGAACCATCCGGCTGAATGCCCGTCGCCCGCGCACTCATCGCCCCCAGCCCAGCCAGCTTCATGCCGCCAATGACAGGGTCCAGCCCCACGGAAGCCGGGCTGCCCGGCCTCGTGATCTCGTCCAGCAGCAGCAGGCCGGCATGGGGGTTGATCCGCGCAATCCCGGCAACGACCGGCTTGCCCGCCAGACCTTCGGCCAGAACATCGGAATCGCGCGCCAGCGTGACCGAGGCCGGCAACAAAAACGCCCGCCCATCGAAATCCACCGCGTAGCCGCACAGGTAAACCACGATATCGGCCCCCGACGCCTGCGCCGCCGCATCCACGAACGCCCCCAGCGCTGCGCCCATCTCCCCGTTTGTGACATTGGCCTTCGCGGTCACGCTGAACCCTGCTCGCCCCAGCGCGGCGGCCATCACCTTGGCTGAGGCATCGCAGCGCGGAACAGGCGGCAGATTGGCGTACTGGCTATTGCCGATCACCAGCGCCAGCTTCTGCCCGGCCGGGGCGGCCCCAGGCTGAGATGGCTGCACCGGCTGCGCCATGCCCTGCGCCGCGACGAACAACAAGCCCGCAACAATACCCGCAACGCCCAGCCACTTCCTCACAATCTGCAACCTCTTCCGAACCAGTGCCAGGAACGTGCGGCGCGACTATAGGCCGGGACCAGCGATTTTTGAAAGGTCGGACGCCCACCGCAACAAACATGTGTCATCGCGCCACCACGGAATTTCTCCGCCGCATCGTTGCCGTTCCGCGCCCCAGGTATAAAACGGCGGCCGACACAACGCCGCCCGCCATCCGGAGTCGCTGCCCATGCCCAACGATGCCGCACACCCCCGCCCCGTGGTCGAAATCTGCGTCGAGGGCCTCGACGGCCTCCTCGCCGCCCAGCAAGGCGGCGCCGACCGCGCCGAGCTCTGCGCCAGCCTGATCGAAGGCGGAATCACCCCCAGCATCGGCACGGTGAAAGAAGCCCTGCGCCGCGCCGCCATCCCCTTCTTCGTCATCGTCCGCCCGCGCGGCGGCGACTTCCTCTATTCGGACACCGAATTCGCCATCATGCTGGCCGACATCGACGCACTGCGCGACATCGGCGTGGCCGGCGTGGTGGTGGGCTGCCTGACACCCGAGGGCGATATCGACGAACCCCGCATGACGGCCCTCATCCAACGCGCCGGCCCCATGCGCGTCACCTGCCACCGCGCCTTCGACATGACGCGCGATCCCCATGCCGCGCTGGAAGCCCTCATCCGTTGCGGCACGGACCGCGTGCTCACCAGCGGTCAGCGCAACACCGCCGGGGAAGGTGCCACACTCCTGCGCGACCTCGTGGCCCGCGCCGGCGACCGCATCGTCGTCATGGGCTGCGGCAAGCTCAACCCCGCGACCATCGCCGGCATCGCCCGCCACACCGGCGTGAAGGAAATGCATTTCTCCGCCGGCGCGCAACGGCCGAGCGGCATGGTCTATCGCAACCCCGAAATCGGCATGGGCGGCACCACGCTCGACCGCGAATACCTCACCACCACCACCGACCCCGACCTCGTCCGCGTCACCATCGCCGCCGCCCGCATAGGCACCCCCGCCCTGGATTAATCGGATAAGAGTTTTTTGCTTCTTTCTTGCAAAAAAGAAGGCCTTCGAAAGCCTGTTCTTTCTTAAAAAATGAACCAAAAAACCTTTATCCGTTTGGCAATGATCGGCAACCAGCCTCAGTGCCGGGGCGTTACCCGGTCGTGGCAGCCAAAACACCCTCCAGAACATCCCGCATCGTCGAGGCAAAACCACCGCGCCCTCGCACGCCCAAGGCGCCCCCCAATGCCCCCCGGGCCACGGCCGAAGACCAGCTCGCCAGATACCGCGACAAGCGCGACTTCTCCCAAACCACCGAACCAGCCGGCCGCTACCACGTCCCGCCCGCGAAACAGCTACGCTTCGTCATCCAGAAGCACGACGCCACCCGCCTGCATTACGATCTCCGCCTGGAACTGGACGGCACCTTCAAATCCTGGGCCGTCACCCGCGGCCCGTCTCTGGACCCCGCCGACAAGCGCCTCGCCGTCGAGGTCGAAGACCACCCCCTCGATTACGGTGACTTCGAGGGCACCATCCCCGAAGACCAATATGGCGGCGGCACAGTCCAGCTTTGGGATCGTGGCACATGGACTCCCGAAGGCAATGGCAACGCCAGATCGGCCCTCGCCGCCGGCGACCTGAAATTCACCCTGCACGGCAGGCGCCTGCACGGCAGCTGGGTCCTTGTGCGCATGAAAGGCGACCGCTTCGCCGGCAAACGCACCAACTGGCTGCTCATCAAACACCACGACGAAGCTGCCGGCACCGCCGCTGACACCGCCGCCCTGATGGCCGAAGACCGCTCTGTCGCCTCCGGCCGCCCAATGGCCGCCATCGCCGCCGGCACCGGCCGCGCCCCCACACCTTTCATGGTCAAAACCCGCAAACCCGTTGCCGCCAACGCCACCTGGCAGTCCGACCAAGGCTCGGCGCATGATTTGCGCGCCGCGGCCAACACACCGGCGAAACGGCGCAAAATGTAATACCCTGTTACGGCAACATCGCCTGCTCGCGATGCCTTCCCTTCCGCTGGGCCATGTAATTCCCAACAGTCCCCGCTAGCAGCAGCACGCTCGTGCCCAGGAAAACGGCCCGCATGCCGATATGGCCGCCAACAAAGCCGCCGGCCAGCGGCCCGACCACCTGTCCCGTGTATTGCGCGGACACCGAATAGCCGAGAATATTTCCCGCGACGCCCTCAGGCACGTTGTGCCGGATAACGCTGGCGATACACGGCAGCAGCCCCCCAAGCGCCAGCCCCATAAGAAACCGCAGAATGATCAGCTGCCACCCATTGGTCACGAAAGCCTGAGGGATCAACAAAAGGCCGGAGGCAGCCAGGCACACGACGATGATGTTCCAGTGGCCGACGCGATCGGCCAGCCTCCCCAGCAGCGACGCCGACAATATGCTCCCCAAGGCGGCCGCCGACATGACGAGACCCGCCACGAACGTCACCTGCGATGATTGCACAAACTGCGCGACATAAACGGTGATGATCGGCTCAATCGACATATTGGCCACCATCAGCAGCAGCCCGGTCACCAACATCGCGACGATCGGGCGCTTGTCCGCAACCAACCCCCAACCACCCCGCGCCTTCTCGCCACGGACTCTCGCCGGCCTCGGCGCTTCGCGAATGAGCAAGGTCGTGGCGATGAAAGTGACAAAAATGACCGCCCCGGCAATCAGAAACGTCGCCCGTATGCCAATCAACGGCGGCAGTGTGCCGCCGATCAGCGGGCCCACCAGATTGCCCGCCATGATTCCGGAAGACAGAATGCCCAACGCCCAACCAGACCGCGCCTTTGGCGTCTGTGCGGCAATCAATAACATCGAGCCCGAGGTATAGCCGCCGAGCAGCCCGGCCAGAAGCCGCAGCGCCACCAGCTGCCAGATATTGTGGGCCACGCCGATCAACGACATCGCAATCGCCATGCCCAGGCTGGCCCGGATCAGCATCAGCTTGCGGCCGTAACGGTCGGCCAACCGCCCCCATAGCGGGGCCGTGAGCGCGGCCGTGAAAAAGGTCGCGCCATAGGCGATTCCGGACCATTGCACGATGGCCGCGTGATCCGTCACGCCAAGCTGCTCCACATAAAGCGGCAGAAACGGCAGCAGTAGCGTCATCGCCACGATGGTGCTGATCGAGCCGAAGAAGCAGACGGCGAGATTCCGCTTCCACGTCGTAACGGTCTCGATAGCCTGATCGGTCTGAGCAACGTCCATGTGCTTACCGGGCTCCAACGACGGCGAAACCGCGGGCGCGCAAGCCGCGCCTGTCGTCATTGAGAGACCGCAGCAGCCGATCGCGCGTATCGCGCACATGCTCGGCGGTCGCGCTTGCCGCCTCGTCCGGACGCTTTTGCCGGATGAATTCCAGGATGCGCCGATGCTCCGCCCAGGCCTGTTCACGCGACGGCTCCGTCCAAACCTCCAGCCACCGCGCCCGGGACAGCCGCGTCATCACCCCCTCGATCGCCCTGACCAGAAACGGATTGCCCGACAGGCGGGCGATCTCGACATGAAAATCAGTGCCGACCCTGTGCCACTCCTCCCGCTTCACGCCCGGCTGGCAAGCGTCGAGCATCGCTTCGATCGTCGCCAGATCCGCCTCGGTCGCCCGTTCGCAGGCAAGGCGCACGGCGGTCACCTCCAGCGGCTCGCGGAATTCGGCCAGAGCCGCCAGTTCGCCGAGATCGATCGGCGCGACGACCCAGTTGCGTCCCTCGCGCTGAACAAGCCCTTCCCCCTCCAGCCGCGCCAAAGCCGCGCGCACCGGCGTCCGAGAACCCTGGAAGCGGCTCTCCAACCACCGTTCCGTCAATCGCTCGCCGGGGCCGATATCGAGCGAGAGGATCATCTCCCGCAACTGATCATGAATTTGCAGCATCTGCGACATGGCGGCCCGCTCAAGGATGGAAGCTGGAATCTGGAATTCCGATTTGCTCCTGCAGTCAGTATTCCAATTTGGTATCCCAATCAAGCATTTTTTGGGATACCGGATGGCGCGCATGGGCCAGACCCTGTATGAGAAGGTCTTCAATCGGCATGTCCTCCGGGAGGTGACGCCCGGGCAGCACCAGCTTCTTGCCGGGCTTCACCTGCTCAACGAAGTCTCAAGTCCCCAGGCCTTCGAGGCGTTGCGAGATCGCAACCTCCAAGTGCGCCACCCGGCCTTGACCTTAGGGAGTTCCGACCATTCGATCGCCACCGGCGGCCGGCCAGACGATTTCGCCGACGCGATGGCCGCCGAGCAGGTCACGGCCATGGGGCGCAACATGGCTGCCTTCGGCTTGAATTATTTCGATCCGTCGAAGGGCGAACACGGCATCGTTCACGTCGTGGCGCCCGAGCGGGGGCTCACGCAGCCCGGCATGGTGATCGTCTGCGGCGACAGCCACGCCTCTACCCATGGCGCGTTCGGCGCCATTGCCTTCGGTATCGGCACGTCGCAGGTACGCGATGTGCTGGCAAGCCAGACCCTTCTCATGCAGAAGCTCAAGGTCCGCCGCATCGAGATCACCGGACAACTGGCGAGCGGGGTCTATGCCAAGGACGTCGCGCTCCACGTGATCCATGTCCTCGGCGCCAAGGGAGGTGTCGGCTACGCCTACGAGTTCGGCGGCGAGGTGGTGGATCGCATCTCCATGGAAGAGCGAATGACGCTCTGCAATCTCGCCATCGAGGCAGGCGCGCGCTGCGGCTACGTCAATCCCGACCAGACCACCTACGACTACCTGCGCGGCCGCGAATATGCGCCGAACGGCAAGGCGTGGGACCAGGCGATCGTCGAATGGAATCGTGTTCGCTCGGATCCGGATGCCGCCTATGACGATATCGTCATGCTGCGCGGCGAGACTATCGAGCCGATGGTGACATGGGGCGTCTCGCCCGACCAGTCCGTGCCGATCGGCGGCCTGACTCCCAACCTCGCGTCCTTGTCCGATCACGATCGGGATTGGACAAGGGAAGTCCTGGATTTCATGGCGCTGGAGTCCGGCGGGTCGATGCAGGGCACGCGCATCGACGTTGCCTTTCTGGGCTCCTGCACCAACGGCCGCGTCTCGGATTTCGAAGCGGTAGCCGGGCAGTTGAGGGGGCGCGGCCTTCGCGTGGCGCCCCATGTCAGGGCGCTCGCCGTTCCGGGATCTCGGCGTGTGCGCGAGGCACTGATCGCCAAAGGGATCGATCGTCTGCTCATCGGGGCTGGGTTCGAGTTCCGCGATGCGGGCTGTTCGCTTTGCTGCGGCATGAACGCCGACCGCCTCAAGGGCCAGCAGACCTGCGCCTCGTCGTCCAACCGCAACTTCCGGGGCCGCTAGGGGTCGCCCGCCGGCCGAACGATCCTGATGTCGCCGGTCATGGTCGATGACCAATTCTGCCGACGCCATGCGGATTGCCAGCGTCACTGGCCGCGGCATCACACTCGATACAGATCAGATTCTGCCGGCGCGCTACTTGAAGGCGATCACGTTCGAAGGAATGGAAGTGCATGTGTTCGCGGATATGCGCGCGGCCGCTCGTGCCCAGGGGCGTCTTCACCCATTCGACGGGTGTCGGTTTTCAGGTGGCACCGTGCTGCTGGTAAATCGCATTTTTCGGCTGCGGTTCCTCGCGCGAGCATGCACCGCAGGGGCTGCGCCGGTTCGGAATTCGGGCCATCGCGGGCGAGTCGTTCGGCGAGATCTTCGCGGGAAATTGCGTCTCGATTGGAATGCCGTGCATCCAGGCGACCGCCGCAGCCATGGCCCGGCTGCAAGATCTCAACGAAACCGAGCCGGCAACGCAATTTACCCTCGATCTCGGGTCGCGGACAATTTCGGCGGCCGGTCACGTATATTCCATCGCCCTTGCCGAAGGCCGCCGGCTGCAATTCCTCGAAGGGTCCTGGGATGCCACCGCTATCCTGCTGGGCGCGGGTCCGGCTATCGAGCAAGTCCTTGGAAGGCTTCCCTATCCTCAGCACGGCTTGCAGACATGATCCCGCGGCCAGCTTGCGGAACGCGCGGATAGAACAATATGGCGCGGTGATTCCACCTAATGCCATATTGCTCTAAGCTTTCCTGCGAACCGCCCGCTTCGGCGCAGCCGCCGTCTTCCTCCTGGCGGGCGCCGACGCCTTGGCCTTCGGCTTCACCACCCCACTCCGCCCCAGGCTGCGTTTCAACGCCGCCGCCATCAGGTCGATCACATTGCCGCTCTCGTCTGCTTCCTCGGCGATCGGATCGACCCCCTCGCCCTTCAGCTTGGCATCGATCACGGCCCGCAGCCGCGTCTCATACCGGTCCTCGACATCCGCCGGATCGTAGCGCCCGGCCTGCCGTGCGATCAGTTCGGTGGCCTGCTTCACCATGCCGGCATCGGGCTTGCCCGCAGGAATCTCCGCGAATAGCGGCGCGGCGTCGTTCAGCTCCCGGTCCTTGTGCAGGCTGTGCGCAATCAGCCCGCGCCCGAACGGCATCAGCGCCACGGCCCGCTCCCGCCGCGCGATCACCACGCGCGACAACGCGATCTTTCCCGCCTTCACCAGCGCCTCGCGCAGCACCGCATAGACATCGCGTCCGGCATCGCCATCCGGCGCCATGTAATAGCTCGCCTCGAAATAGATCGGATCGATCGCGCCGGGAGAGCTATCCACCCGGGCGCACTCGAAATCCTCATCCTCCAGGATCAGGTAGGTGTCCTTCTTGAATTCATAGCCCTTCACCAGATCCTGGCGAGACAGCTCATCCCCGGTTTCCGCATCCTGCGTCACCATGCGAACCCGGTTGCCCGTCTCGGGATTGATCAGATGGAAATGCAGCGACCCCCGATCATGGGTGGCGCTGTACAGCGCCACCGGACAGGAAACCAAAGCGAGCCTCAGATGGCCCCGCCAGATCGGACGCTGTTCCGCCATGCCCGTGTTCTTTCACGAAAGACAGAAGGGCGCCGAACGCCGTAACCCGCCGCCGGTTCCGCTCATTTGCGGGCAGCCCTGCGTTTCGGCGCATAGACGATGCTGGAGCCGGATTTTTTGGCCGCCCCCTCTTTCCTCGCCGCCACCCGGCCCAGGGCGAAATCTGGCAAGCCCTGATCCAGTTCGGCAAATCCGGCCCAGGGATCAAGCTTCAACGCGCCCACCCGATCCGGCACGGTCAGCACCGTGAAATCCTCCGGCTTCAGCCCCGGCGTCACCTCCGCCCAGGCCAGCGGCGTCGCCACCCCGGCCCCCTCCCGCGCCCGCGGGCAGAACGAGGCCACCGCCGTCGCGCCCAGCCCGTTGCGCAGCCAGTCGATCAGCACCTTGCCTTTACGATCTGCGATCTTCACATGCGCGACGAAGCGCTCCGGCGAATCCTCTGCCATCGTCTCGGCGAAGGCCCGGCAGAACGCCTTGGCCTGCTCCCAATCCGCCCCAGGCCGCAACGGCGCGACCACATGCAGCCCCTTGCCGCCGGTCGTCCGGCAGAAGCCGGTCAACCGCAACGCCGCCAGCCGATCCCGCACCTCCAGCGCGGCGCGCACCACCTCGTCGAACGCCACGCCCTCGCCCGGGTCCATGTCGAACACCAGCCGGTCCGGATGCAACGGATCGGCCTCCGTCGCACCCCACGGATGCAGTTCGATCGCGGACATCTGCGCCATGGCGATCAGCCCGCCCTCGTCGTCGATCGCCAGATAAGGCTGCCCGCCCGCATGGCCCTCGCGGATCTGCTCCGGCAGGTAGCCATGGCCGTTCTTCTGGAAAAACCGCTCGCCCCCGATCCCCTCGGGGCATCGCACGATAGCCAGCGGCCGCTGCCGCAGCCCGGGCAGCGCCTGCCCGGCCACCTTGCGCCAATACTGCGCCAGATCGACTTTGGTGATGCCCGGCCAAAGCGCCCGGTCGGGATGGCTGATCTCCACCCCGCCCACCAGCGCCTTGCCCGCACGCGGCGCCCGCGCCGCCACCACATGCGTTCCGCCCGCTTTCGGCTTGCCCATGTGCCTCTCCATTTGCGGATTGGCGATCGCGCGCACCACCTGCGCCGCCGCCTTGTCCTCCCGAAGCCCCAAAAACACCGCATGTCGCAGGCGCCCGGCACCGGACCAGCCGGCAAACGCCACTTCGATCACCAATTCCGGCCGCACCCAATGAATGGCCGGGTCCAGCGGATCGCCCGCAACCAGAAACCCGCTCGGCTCGCCTGCCGCCAACGGCGCGAGCAGGGCACTCAACCGCCGCAGATCCGCCACATCATACCCGCTGCCCACACCACCCGCGTAATGCAATTCTCCCCGCGGATCGAAATATCCCACATGCAGCGCACCGAACCCCTTGCGGCTGCCCCTGGGCGGCGTCCATCCCAGGACGACGAACTCCTCGTGCTGCCCGCATTTCACCTTGATCCACTGCCCGCCCCGCCCGCCGCGATAGGCGGAGCCGGCCTGCTTGCAGACGATACCTTCCAGCCCCATCCCGCAAACCTGCGCGAAAAGCCGGGCCGGTATCGCCTCGGCATGGGCGCTGTAGCGCAGCATCCCGCCCCAATCCGCCAACCCCTCCAGAATCCGCTTTCGCTCCCGCAGCGCGCAGCGCTGCAAATCCCATCCATCCAGATACAGCAGGTCGAACACATAGAAATGCAGCGTCCGATCCGCCCCCGCCGACAGCGCCGCCTGCAAGGCGTTGAAGCTGGACACCCCATCTTCCCGCAACGCCACCAGCTCCCCATCGAGCATGGCCTGCCGGATACCCAACCCGACAAACGCCGCGACGACATGCGGCAGCCGCGCCGCCCAATCCAACCCGTTGCGCGTCAGCAACCGCACCGCGCCGCCATCAACCGAGACAATCAGCCGATAGCCATCGAACTTGATTTCGCTCAGCCAATCACCGCCCGAGGGAGGCGCCTCGGCCAGCCGGCATAGTTCCGGCACCTGCGCCACCGGCAAAGCACCACGCCGGGCACCAGGCGCCGGCGGCCGGCTGGGGCGCGATCCCGTCATACCGGCCTAACGACACGGCGTGCACAGGGTTGCGCCCCAGTAGGTCAGCCATCCGCATTAGTTCTCTACCGAAACGACGACCCGCCGTGGATGAAACTTGTGGCATTGTCTGCCGGTCGTCGCCGGAGAGGTCGGCTTTTTCTATGGTGCGAGCGAGCCCGCGGACCCGGGGCATCCGAAGCACCCCCGATTGCGCCAAGGACCGCAAGGTTCGGGAGCGCGCTGTTTAGACTTGGATCCAGGGATGCCCTGCGTCGGCGACGAGAACGATGGAGGGAGCCATGGATGTTCTCTACCCGCGCTGCG
>DASXIW010000201.1:0-5215 GCA_036497785.1 Acetobacteraceae bacterium
CTGCTGCCGTCGGTTTCTCAGACACTTCCCAGCAGCCTGAAGCTGACCGCGGTCGGCGACCAATCGGTTTTCGTGACCGATGCGGTATCCAGCGTCGTCAGGGAGGGCGTGATCGCGGCGACGCTGACAGCGATGATGATCCTGTTGTTCCTTGGCAGCTGGCGCTCGACCCTCATCATCACGCTCTCGATCCCGCTGGCGATCCTGGCCGCGCTTACCGGCCTTTCGCTGCTCGGCGAGACCATCAATGTCATGACGCTCGGTGGGCTGGCGCTCGCCGTCGGCATCATGGTCGACGACGCGACGGTGACGATCGAGAACATCAACTGGCATCTCGAGCACGGCAAGGAGATCGAGACCGCGATCCTCGACGGCGCGCGGCAGATCGTCGTCCCGGCCACCGTGTCGCTCCTGTGCATCTGCATCGCCTTCGTGCCGATGTTCGGCCTTGGCGGCGTCGCGGGCTTTCTGTTCCGCCCGCTGGCCGAAGCCGTCATCTTCGCGCTGGTGTCGTCCTATATTCTCTCGCGCACGCTGGTGCCGACGCTGGCCAACTATTTGCTGCGCCCGCATGCGGCCAGCGACATGCAGCACGGCGCCGATGGCGACCCGATCCACGCGGCCGCCAAACCCACAAGAAATCCGCTGGTGAAATTCCAACGCGGGTTCGAGCGTGCGTTCGAGGCGGTGCGCGCATCTTATCTCGGCCTGTTGCAGCTAGGCCTGCATCATCGCGGCCGGCTGATCCTGGGCTTCCTAACCTTCTCCATCCTGTCCATGGGGCTGGAACCATATCTCGGGCAGGATTTCTTCCCCAATGTCGATGGCGGCCAGATCAAGTTGCATTTCCGCGCCCAGACCGGAACCCG
The DNA here is from genome assembly GCA_036497785.1 of Acetobacteraceae bacterium. GTDB lineage: Bacteria > Pseudomonadota > Alphaproteobacteria > Acetobacterales > Acetobacteraceae > DASXIW01. The sequence goes on from DASXIW010000201.1 coordinate 870, forward strand.
CATCGAGCAGACCACGAAGCTGGCCGACGAGATCGGCACCGCGATCCAGAAAATCGTGCCGCCGAAGGATCTCGGCGACGTGGTCGATAACATCGGCATGAGCGCCAGCCCGATCAACACGGGATACAACAACTCCGGCACGATCGGCATGGAGGATGCGGACATCCTCATCAGCCTCAAGCCCGGCCACGGGCCGACCGATGATTACGTGCGCCGGATGCGCGAGCTGTTGCCGCGCGAATTCCCCGGCACCAGCTTCGCCTTCCTGCCCGCCGACATCGTCAGCCAGGTGCTGAATTTCGGCGTGCCCGCCCCGATCGACCTGCAACTGGTCGGCGACAACGTCCAGGCCAACCGCGCCTATGCCGATGAGTTGCTGCAGAAGATCAGGCATATTCCCGGCATCGCCGATGCCCGCATCCAGCAGGATTATCAGCAGCCGACGCTGAATGTGAACGTGGATCGCTCGCTCGCCGGGCTGGTCGGGCTGAGCGAGAAGGATGCCGCAACCGGCATTCTCACCACGTTGGGCGGCAGCACGCAGACATCGCCCACCTATTGGCTGAATCCGGCCACCGGCGTTTCCTATCCCGTCTCGGTGCAGGCGCCGCAGCCCAGCATCGATACGCTCGGCCTGCTACGCAATCTGCCGCTCACCGGCGGCGCGGCCGGCGCCAGCGGCCCGGCCTCGCAATTGCTAGGCGGGCTGGCCACCATCTCCCGCGTACCCAGCGATGCCGTTGTCTCCCACTACAATGTTCGCCGCATCGTCGATATCTACGCCACTACCCAGGGGCAGGATCTGGGCGCGGTCGCCGCGGGCATCCGCCAGGTGATGCAGCAAACCGCGCATGATCTGCCGCGCGGCTCCAGCCTCGCCTTGCGCGGCCAGGTGGCGACGATGACCTCCGCCTATCAGCAGCTTTATGTCGGCCTCGCCTTCGCGATCGTGCTGATCTATCTGCTCATCGTGGTGAACTTCCAGTCCTGGCTTGATCCTTTCGTTATCGTCATGGCGCTGCCCACGGCGCTGGCCGGCATTGTCTGGATGCTGTTCACCACCGGCACCACGCTTTCGGTGCCCGCACTCACCGGCGCCATCATGTGCATGGGCGTCGCCACCGCGAACAGCATCCTGGTGATCAGCTTCGCACGCGAACGCATGGCGGCCGGCGCCACCGCGTTGGAAGCGGCGATGGAAGCCGGCAGCACGCGCTTCCGCCCGGTACTGATGACAGCATTGGCCATGGTGATCGGTATGATCCCGATGGCCATCGAGCCGGGACAGAACGCGCCGCTGGGCCGCGCCGTGATCGGCGGCCTGATTTTCGCCACCTGCGCCACGCTGTTCCTGGTGCCCAGCCTGTTCAGTCTTGTCCACGCCCGTGATCACAAGAAGGCCGAAACGGCTCCGACGGTGGACGCTCTCCCAACTCACGCCTGATATCGGAGTCAACATCATGTCTGCCGATCAAAAATCCGGCGATTCCATAAAATCGCCCAAGCGCGGCCGGCTGTTGCTGGCCGGCGCCGTCTTCGTGGCCGCCGGCGGCGCCATCGTCGTCAACGGCATCAGCAGCCGCGCCCAAGGCCAGCAGAAACTGGCCCAATGGACCGACGCGCAGGCAGTGCCCAGCGTGGCACTGGCAAAAATCGAACATGGCGCGGCCGAGGAAAACCTCGACCTGCCTGGCACCATCCAGCCCTACAACCACGCGCTGATCAACGCGCGGGTCAGCGGCTATCTGGCAGGCTGGCAGCAGGATATCGGCGCGCATGTGCAGGCCGGCCAGGCGCTGGCCACGATCGAAACGCCCGATCTCGATCAGCAATTCGACCAGGCCAAGGCGGATCTGGCCACCGCCATCGCCAACGAAAAACTCGCAGCCCTCACCGCCACACGCTGGAAGGCGCTGCTGTCATCGCAATCCGTCGCCCAACAGGCGGTGGACGAGAAACTCAGCGACGCGGTGGCCAAGCAAACCATCGTTGATGCCGCGCAGGCCAATCTGCGCCGTCTCGCGGCGATGGAAAACTTCAAGACCGTGGTCGCCCCGTTCACCGGCGTCGTCACCGCCCGCAACGTCGATATCGGCACGCTGATCAATGCCGGCAGCAGCGCGGGGCAGGACCTGTTCGAAGTCTCGGACCTGTCCAAACTGCGCATCTATGTCCAGGTGCCGCAATCCGTCTCCGCCCGGATCACGCCCGGGCTGAAAGCCACCTTCGAAGTGCCGCAATATCCCGGCCAGCAATTCGCCGCCACGCTGGTGACGACATCGCAGGCGATGAACATGGCCTCGCGCACCATGCTGGTGCAGTTGCAGGCGGACAACCCGGGCGAAAAACTCGCCGCCGGCACTTATGCGGAAGTGCATTTCAAAGTACCCGGCGACCCCACCGTGCTGCGCGTGCCGGCCACCGCCTTGGTGGTGGGCCTGCACGGCATGCAGCTGGCGGTGCTGGGTGCGGATCACAGCGTGCGCATGCAGCCGATCAAGGTCGGCCGCGACCTGGGCGACAGCGTGGAGGTCATCGCCGGACTCTCGCCCGCCGACCACGTGATCGACAGCCCGCCGGAAACGCTGGCGGCCGGCGACCTGGTGCGCCTCGCCGATGCTGGCCCCACCACCACCAAAGTCGCCGCCGCGACGCCGCCAGCGCCCAAGGTCGACTAGGAATGCGCCGTCACCGCCTGCTGGTCCTCGGCATGGTCTGTTCCATCGCCGGCTGTAACATGGCGCCCGCCTATCATATCCCGCTGGCCAGCCTGCCCGGCTCCTACAAGGAAGCCGGCCAGTGGCAAACCGTGCAGCCGCAGGACAGCCTGTCGCGCGGCCCCTGGTGGCAACGCTTCAACGACCCCACGCTGAACCGGCTGGTACCGGAGCTGGAAAATTCCAACCCCGATCTCGCGGCGGCGGTCGCGCGCTACGACCAGGCCCGGGCCTTCGCCGCCGAGGCGGAGGCCGGCCTCTACCCGCAAGTCTTCGCCGCCGCCACCTTCTCCGAAAACAGCCCCTCGGCCAACCGCCCGCTGCGCGGCACCACCCAGCCCAGCACTTTTGGCGCGAACCAGATCGCCGGCGCGGCCCAGTACGAAATCGACCTCTGGGGTCAGCTTCGCAACGAAGCCTCCGCCGGCAAATCCCTGGCCCAGGCCAGCGCCGCCGACCTCGCCACCATGAATCTCAGCCTGGAGGCGGAACTCGCCAGCGATTACTTCGTCCTGCGCGGCCTCGATGCGGACGACAAGCTCCTCACCGACACGGTGGACGCCTTTCAGCGCGCGCTGGACCTCACCGAGAATCTGCTGGCCGGCAAACTCGCCTCAGGCGCCGACGTCTCGCGCGCCCAAACCCAGATCGACATGGCGCGCGCCATGGTGTCCGACATCGTCTCCCGCCGCGCGCTGATGGAACACGCCATCGCCTCGCTGGTGGGCGAACCCGCCACCAGCTTCAGCCTGCCCCCCCAGATCATCCCGTTCGACCTGCCCGCCATCCCCACCGGCATGCCCGCCACATTGCTGCAACGCCGGCCAGACATCGCCTCCGCCGAGCGCATGATGAACGCGGCCAACGCCCAGGTGGGCATCGCCCGCGCCGCCTATTACCCCGCCCTCACCCTCACCGCCCTCGGCGGATTCCAAAGCACCGACCTCAATCTTTTGAGCCTGCCCAACAGCGTCTGGTCCATCGGCCCCAACCTGCAATTGCCCCTCTTCGAAGGCGGCCGGCTGCACGCGCAGGAAGCCGCAGCCTATGGCCGCTACCGCGAAACGACGGCCTCCTACCGCTCCACCGTGCTCACTGCCTTGCAGCAGGTCGAGGACAATCTCGCTTTGCTGCACTGGCTCGGACAAGAATCCGTGGACGAGGAAGCCGGCGTCAAAGCAGCCCAACACACGCTCGACATCGCCCTGAACCTCTACAAGCAAGGCATCACCAGCTACCTGGAAGTGGTGACCGCCCAAACCGCACTGCTGCAAGCCCAGCAAAGCTCCATCGACCTGCAAGCACGCCGCCTGACCGCCGATGTCGGCCTGATCCGCGCCCTCGGCGGCGGCTGGGATACGTCCCAACTGCCAACCACCGCCGAAACGCTGAAACTGCCGGCGGCTAAGACGTGAGGCATTAGTGCGCCTCGAAGGCGCGCATCATCTATGGAGGAAGGTTCCATCCGGAGAGTTGTCGATTGATCCGGAGCTGACGAGCGGCGCGGCTGGGCAACTGGCCTCGTCGAAGCCTCGTGACAAAGGCCGCCTTGGGCGGCCGAGCGATCCAACGGGCCGTAACGCGAGTGAAGTTCGAGCAGGCCTCGAAAGAGTCGATGCAGACGCCGAC
>DASXIW010000202.1:0-29535 GCA_036497785.1 Acetobacteraceae bacterium
TCCAGGTAGGGACGAATATGATGGCTTGGCTGTACACTATTCTTCGCAATGAATTCTATACTGAATTCCGCAAGCGCCGGCATGATGTGCCGGATACGGACGGGATGTACGCGGCGCGCCTGACCAGCCATGCCACCCAGGAAAGCCATATCGAGTTCCAGGATTTCCGGACCGCATTGTCGCGTCTGGCGGACGACCAGCGCGAGGCGCTGATCCTGATCGGGGCATCCGGCCTTTCCTATGACGAGGCCGCCCAGGTATGCGGATGTGCGGTCGGCACGATGAAGAGCAGGGTTCATCGGGCACGCAGCAAGCTGGCGGAGTTGCTGTCGCCCCAGGCGACGGGGCCGGCCAGGGCCGGCGAAGTGTCGCAGCCCGAGCGAACGGAGGTATGATCCCAGCGGCGTGCGGCCACTTGGCCGGTGGCCGCATATTGATGTGGTTCTTCTGGATAGGGTGAATTCACCGATGGCGGATGCCGATGCCTTCCTGCGGGAGCTGCATCATCGGGTGAAGAACAACTTCCAGATCATCGCGAGTCTGATGAGCCTGCAGAAGCGCCTGTTGCCCCCAGATCGCCGCGACGATCTGCGTTTCATCGAGGAACATGTCCAGGCAATGGCGGTCGCTTATCGGGTGGTCTATGCCACCCACGAACTGATCGAGGTGTCGATCCGCGAACTGGTCCGGGAAGTGTTGGAGAGCCTGCAGCAGATCGCCGGTCCGGCGCGGAATTCGGTGGTGCTGGAACTGATCGGCGCGGACCAGACGATCGGGCTGAATCAGGCCATCGCGCTGAGCCTTTATCTGGCGGTTGTCGTTCCGCCGCATCTGGATTATGCGGCATTGGTCGGGCGCCCCTTCGATCTTCGTCTGGTTTTGGCAAACCAGCAGGTGGAAATTGTGCTGCGCGCCGACTGGGCCGAGCCCGTCGTGTTCGATTTTTTGCGCAACCGTCTGGCCAAGGCCTATGTGCGGCAACTGGACGCCGAAACGATGCCGGCCGATCATCCTTCGGAGATCGGACTTCGCTTCCCGCTGATCAGTCCAAGACAGGCGTGAACGGCGCGGCCGCCCGGCGGCGGCTGCGAGATGGTGATATCTAAAAGATCGCGCGTCCGGCCGCCAAAGCGAGAATGAGGAAGACCAGGAACACGACGATGGCGATGACGAACAGGATTCGGGCGATACCGGCGGCGGCGACGGCAATGCCGGTAAAACCGAACAGGGCGGCTATCAGAGAAATCACGAAGAAGAATAATGCCCATTTCAACATGATGGCCAGTCTCCATTCGATGAGCGGCGCATGCCGGAGACGAAACGACGTGCCATTCCAATTGGTTCCGACGGAGCGTTGGCGCGCTGTCGTACGGCGTGACCTGACTGCGGAGGGACACCGCATCGCGATTGTAACAGATGTTTGATTGTAATCCTGCGGCGCCGTCGCCACGTGCCGGGGGGCATTGGGGATGCCGGCATCGGAGCGATGCGACCGGCGCGCGGGTGACGACGCCCGCCGGACCGGATATTCTTGCCACGATCAAGGGGGGCTCGCCCATTATGCAACAGACGATTGACCAGCTTCAGACGATTGACCAGCTTGCCATCAATACCATCCGCACATTGGCGATGGACGCGGTGCAGAAAGCGAAATCGGGGCATCCCGGCACGCCCATGGGCCTGGCGCCGGTGGCCTATACGGTTTGGCAGAATCGGCTGCGCTTCGACCCCGCGGATCCGCATTGGCCTAACCGGGACCGCTTCGTGCTGTCGGTGGGCCATGCCGCCATGCTGCTCTATGCGCTGCTGCATCTGACGCGCGTGCAGGCGCCCGGGCGCAAGGCGGCGGGGGGCGATCACGCCGCCGTGACCCTGGACGACATCAAGCATTTCCGCCAACTGGACAGCGTGACGCCGGGCCACCCGGAATACCGCTTGACCGCGGGCGTGGAGGCGACCACCGGGCCGCTAGGCCAAGGCTTCGCGAACAGCGTGGGCATGGCGATCGCCGAGCGCTGGATGGCGTCGCATTTCAATCGTCCGGGTTATCCGGTGGCGGATTACAACGTCTATGCCATTGGCGGCGACGGCTGCATGAATGAGGGCATTGCCAGCGAGGCCGCTTCGCTGGCGGGGCATTTGCGGCTCTCTAATTTGTGCTGGATCTATGATTCCAACGGCATCACCATCGAGGGCTCGACCGCGCTGGCGTTCAGCGAGGATGTCGGCACGCGGTTCCTGGCCTATGGCTGGAACGTGGTGCGCCTGCGCGATGCCAATGATTGCGCCGCCGTGGAGGTGGCGCTGGGCGAGTTTCAGCGCGAGACCGGGCGGCCGACACTGATCATTGTCGAGAGCCATATCGGCTACGGGTCGCCGAAACAGGATACCAGGGAAGCGCATGGCGAGCCGCTGGGCGACGAGGCGGTAAAGGCAGCCAAGAAATTCTATGGCTGGCCGGAGGATACCCAGTTCCTGGTGCCGGACGGGGTGTACGACGTGTTCGCCGAGCATTTCGGCAAGCGTGGTGCGGCGGCCCATGCCGAATGGCAGGCGATGTTCGCGCGGTATCGCGGCGAATATCCCGATCTGGCGCATCAGTTCGAGCTGATGCAGAAGCACGAATTGCCGGAAGGGTGGGAGGCGGTGCTGCCGAGTTTCCCGGCCGATCCGAAAGGTGTCGCCACCCGGGATTCCTCGGCGAAGGTGCTGAACGCCGTGGCGCAGAAACTGCCCTGGCTGCTAGGCGGGGCGGCGGATCTGGCGCCTTCGACCAAGACGCGCCTGACCTTCGACCAGGCCGGGGATTTCGAGGCGGCGAACTATGCCGGGCGCAATTTCCATTTCGGCATTCGCGAGCACGCTATGGGCGCGGTGTGCAATGGCATGACATTGTCCAATCTGCGCGCCTTTGGCTCGGGCTTTCTGATCTTCTCTGACTATATGCGTGCCTCGATCCGCCTGTCGGCCATCATGGAGCTGCCGGTGGTGTGGGTGTACACGCATGACTCCATCGGTGTGGGCGAGGACGGGCCGACGCATCAGCCCATCGAGCATCTGGCGTCACTGCGGGCGATGCCGGGCATGTTCGCCATCCGGCCGGCCGACGCCAACGAGGTGACCGAGGCGTGGCGGGTGGTGCTGAAGTTGACGCATCATCCGGCCTGCCTGATCCTCAGCCGGCAGGCGCTGCCGACTTTCGATCGTGCGAAGCTGGGGGCGGCGTCGGGCCTGGCGAAGGGCGCCTATGTGCTGTCCGACCCGGCCGACGGCAAGCCCGAGGTTATCCTGATCGGCACCGGCAGCGAGGTGTCGTTGTGCATGGAGGCGCAGGCGGCGCTGGCGGCCGAGGGCGTGCGCGCCCGGGTGGTGAGCATGCCGTGCTGGGAGCTGTTCGAGGAGCAGGACAAGGTCTATCGTGACGAGGTGTTGCCGCCAGGCATCCTGGCCCGCGTCTCCGTGGAGCAGGCGGCCAAGCTGGGGTGGGAGCGCTATGTGGGCACGAACGGCGCGATCATCGGCATGCATGGATTTGGCGCCTCGGCGCCACTTGCGGCATTGCTGACCAAATTCGGCTTCACCAAGGCAAGCGTGGTCGACGCGGCGAAGCAGCAAATAGCACTTCATGCCGCCGAGATGGCGCACTGAGTTATGGCACATTTGCGGGAAAACGGGGAGTGACCATGAATCCGCTGAAGCAACTCGAGGCATGCGGTCAATCGCCCTGGCTGGACTTTGTCCGGCGCGACCTGATCGACAAAGGTGAACTGAAGACGCTGGTTGAGCGGGACGGGGTGAAGGGCGTCACCTCCAACCCCGCAATCTTCGAGAAGGCGATCGGGGCGGGGGCGGAATATGCCGCGCCCTTCGCTGCCTTCATGGGGGACGGGGATCACGGCGTCTCCACTATATATGAGCATCTGGCCATTCACGACATTCGTGGCGCGGCCGCGGTGCTGAAGCCGGTGTTCGAGGCGGCGCATGGGGCTGACGGATTTATCAGCCTGGAGGTCTCGCCGTATTTGGCCAACGATACGCAGGCCACGATCGGCGAGGCGCGGCGACTTTGGAAGACGGTGGACCGGCCCAATCTGATGGTGAAGGTGCCGGCGACCCCGGCGGGTATTCCGGCCATTCAGACGCTGATCGGCGATGGGCTGAACATCAACGTGACGCTGCTATTCGCCGTGTCCGCCTATGACGCGGTGGCCGAGGCGTATATCGCGGGGCTGGAGAAGCTGGCCGAGAATGGCGGCAACGTGTCGCGCACGGCCAGCGTGGCCTCGTTCTTCGTCAGTCGCATCGATGCGTTGGTGGACAAGAAGCTGGATGCGGCAGTGGCCGGCGGCGCGGACAAGGCGAAGGCCGATGCGCTGCGGGGCGCGGCCGCCATTGCCAATGCGAAGCTGGCCTATGCGCTGTACAAGAAGAAGTTCTCAGGCCCGCGCTGGGATAAATTGGCGGCGAAGGGCGCGCGTCCGCAGCGGTTGCTATGGGCTTCCACCAGCACGAAGAACCCGACCTATTGCGACACGCTGTATGTTGAAGCGCTGATCGGCCGCGACACGGTGAATACCATGCCGCCGGTGACGATGGATGCGTTCCGTGACCATGGCGTGGCCAAGGCCAACACGGTCGAGGAAGGCCTGGATCAGGCCCAGAAGATCGCGCCCGCGCTGAAGGCGTTGGGTGTCGATATGGAAAAAGTGGCCGCCGAGCTTGTGGTGGATGGCGTGCAGCAATTTGCCGATGCGTTCGACAAGCTGCTGGGCGCGGTGGCCGGGCGGCGGCGGGAGCTGTTGGGCAAGAAACTGGGCAGCCAGCATCTCGGCCTCGGCGCCGCGTTGCAGAAGGCCTATGACGCGGAGATCGAGGGCTGGCGGCATGATGGCCGCATCCGCAAGCTGTGGCATGGCGACAAGACCCTGTGGACCGGGGCGGATGAGGATAAATGGCTGGGCTGGCTGACCATCGCCGGGGAAGAACTTGCCGATATCGCCAAGTTGGAAGCCCTGGTCGCCGATATTCGCAAATACAAGATCACCGATGTGGTGCTGCTTGGTATGGGCGGATCGAGCCTTGGGCCGGAGGTGCTGGCCGAGACGTTCGGGCAGATTGCCGGTGCGCCGAAATTCCACATGCTGGATTCCACCGACCCGGCACAGATCCGTGCGCTGGATAAGGTGGTACCGCTGAGGAGCAGCCTGTTCATCGTCTCCTCCAAATCCGGCAGCACGCTGGAGCCGAGCATCTTCATGGCGCATTTTTATGAGGCGCTGTCGAAGGAGATCGGGGCGGACAAGGCGGGCGCGCAGTTCGTGGCCGTGACCGATCCGGGATCGGCGTTGGAGAAGGAAGCGGCGGAGAAGAAATTCGCGCATGTTTTCCTGGGCAAGAAATCGATCGGCGGGCGGTATTCCGTGCTGTCGAAATTCGGCCTGGTCCCGGCGGCGGCGATCGGCATCGATGTGAAGGCGCTGCTGGAGACGACACTGCGCATGGTGCGCAGCTGCGGCGAGGATATTCCGCCGCCGGAAAATCCCGGATTGCAGCTGGGCGTTGCCATGGGCGTGGCGGCGAAGCAGGGGCGCGACAAGGTGACGATCCTGACTTCGCCCGGCATTGCCGGACTGGGCGCGTGGCTGGAGCAGTTGCTGGCGGAATCGACCGGCAAGCAGGGCCATGGGCTGATCCCGGTGGATGCCGAGTCGGTGGGCAAGCCGGAGAATTACGGCACCGACCGGTTCTTTGCCTATCTGGTACGCGATGGGCATGAGGACGCCACCCAAACGAAGGCGGTGGCCGCGCTGGAGGCAGCGGGTCATCCGGTGGTGCGCATCGCCGTGCCGGATGCGACGCATATCGGGGCCGAGTTCTTCCGTTGGGAGATTGCGGTGGCGGTGGCGGGCGCGGTGATCGGCATCAATCCGTTCGACCAACCCGATGTGGAGGCCAGCAAGATCGCCACGCGGCATCTGACGGATGAATACGAGAAAACCGGAAAGCTGCCGCAGGAGAAGCCCGTGTTCCAGGCGAACGGCATTTCGATTTTCGCCGATGAGGCGAATGCCGCGGCATTGGGCAAGCAGAACTCGGTGGAGGCCTATCTGCGCAGCCATCTCGCGCGTGTGGGTGCCGGGGACTATGTGGCTTTGCTGGCCTATATCCAGCGGGACAAGGGCCACACCGAGACGCTCACGCAGACGCGTGTGGCGGTGCGGGACCATACCCATGCGGCGACCTGCGTGGGGTTTGGGCCGCGCTTCCTGCATTCCACAGGGCAGGCGTACAAGGGTGGACCGAATTCCGGCGTGTTCGTGCAGATCACGTCGGACGATGCGGAGGATCTGCCGGTGCCCGGCCGGTCCTACAGCTTCGGCACGGTGAAGGCGGCGCAGGCGCAGGGCGATCTGGCCGTGTTGTATGAGCGCAAGCGCCGGGCCATGCGGATCCATCTGAAAGATCCGTCTGCTGGTCTGGATGATATCAAACGTGCCGTTGTGCAAGCTTTGGCGTAAGCGAACAGGAGCGGAACATGCAAATCGGTGTCATCGGCCTGGGCCGGATGGGTGGCAATATCGTAAAGCGGCTGATGAAGGCCGGGCATGGCTGCGTAGTGTTCGATCAGAACGCCAAGGCGCGGGACGGGCTGGCGGCGGATGGCGCCAAGCCCGTCACCTCGCTGAAGGAGATGGTTGCGGCGTTGGGCGCCAGCCCCAGGGCGATCTGGGTGATGCTGCCCTCGGGCAAGATCACCGAGGATACCATCGCAGAACTGGGCGGGCTGATGGGTGCGGGCGACATCATCGTCGATGGCGGCAACACCTACTACAAGGACGATATCCGCCGGGCGAAGGGGCTGAAGGAGAAGCGGATCAACTACGTCGATGTCGGCACTTCCGGCGGCGTATGGGGGTTGCAGCGCGGCTATTGCCTGATGGTGGGCGGGGAGAAGGCGGCGGTCGATCATATCGATCCCGTCCTGAAGACACTGGCGCCCGGGATTGGCGATATTCCGAGGACGCCGGGGCGGGAGAAGCTCGATCCCCGCGCGGAGCAGGGCTACATCCATTCGGGGCCGGTGGGTGCCGGGCATTTCGTCAAGATGGTCCATAACGGCATCGAATACGGGATGATGCAGGCCTATGCCGAAGGCTTCGATATTCTGCGCAACAAGAACTCGACGGAGTTGCCGGAGGATCAGCGCTTCGATCTGAACATGGCCGATATTGCCGAAGTCTGGCGCCGGGGCAGCGTGGTTTCCTCCTGGCTGCTGGATCTGAGCGCCAGCGCGCTGGCCAAGGACGAGAAGCTGGACGACTTCACGGGCGATGTGGCCGATTCCGGCGAGGGCCGCTGGACCATCGAGGCGGCGATCGAGGAGGCGGTGCCGGCGGAGGTGCTGTCGTCCGCGCTGTTCACGCGGTTCCGGTCGCGGCGGGAGCACACTTTCGCGGAGAAGCTGCTTTCCGCGATGCGCTTCGGTTTCGGCGGGCATGTCGAGCAGGTGCCGGCCGACGCCAGCAAGAAGCCCGAACATGCCTGAGGGGGACGGCGAGGCGTCGCCGGGCACGCGGGTCGTCGAATCCCCGCCGCGGCATCAGCCGAAGCCGCCGGACCCGTGCACCATGGTGCTGTTCGGCGCGGGTGGGGACCTGACCAAGCGGCTGGTGATTCCCGCGCTGTACAACCTGTCGCGGACCAGGCTGCTGCCGGACAAATTCGCGCTGATCGGCGTGGATATCGCGGCCAAGACGGTGGATCAGTGGCGCGACGATCTGTTTGCCATGATGAAGACATTCGTCGGGAATACCTCAAGCGAATTCCGCATCGACGAGATCGACCAGGCTGCCTGGAAGCGGCTGGCCGATCGCATGTCCTATGTGCAGGGCGATCTGACCAAGCCGGAGCTGTACGGGAAGCTTGGCACGACAATCGATCAGGTGGCCAGGCAGCACGGCGTTGGTGAGAATTGCCTGTTTTATCTGGCGGTCGCCGACCGGTTCTTTGGGCCGGCTGTGGATGCTCTGGGGCAGGCGAAGCTGACCGACGAGAAGCCGCAGGATGGCAAGCCGACGCGCTGGCGGCGGGTGGTGATCGAGAAGCCGTTCGGCCACAGCCTGGAATCGGCGAAGGCGCTGAACGCGCGCGTGCTGCGCGTGTTGAACGAGAACCAGGTTTTCCGCATCGACCATTTCCTGGGCAAGGAGACGGTGCAAAACATCATGGCGCTGCGCTTCGCCAATGGGATGTTCGAGCCGATCTGGAACCGCGATCGCATCGACCATGTGCAGATCACGGCAGCCGAGACGGTGGGCGTGGAGAAGCGCGGCAAATTCTACGAGCAGACCGGCGCGCTGCGCGACATGGTGCCGAACCATCTTTTCCAGCTGCTCGCCATGGTGGCGATGGAGCCGCCGGCCAGCTTCGACGCCGACGATATTCGCGCGCGCAAGGCCGATGTGTTCAAGCAAATGCCGAGCCCTGAGCCGGAGGATGCCGTGCGCGGCCAATATGCCGCAGGGACGGTGCTGGGCAAGCCGTGCAGCGCCTATCGCAACGAGCCGGACGTGGCGGCGGATTCCCCGGTCGAGACTTATGTCGCCTTGCGGCTGACCATCGATAATTGGCGCTGGGCAGGCGTCCCGTTCTATCTGCGCACGGGAAAGTATTTGTCCCAGCGCATGACGGAGATTGCCATCCAGTTCAAGCAGGCGCCGTTCGCGCCGTTCGAGGATACGCCGGTCCGGAGTCTGCGGCCGAATTTCCTGGTGATTCGGCTACAGCCGGGCGAGGGGATTTCGCTGCAATTCGAGGTGAAGCGGCCGGGGCCGGTGGTCGATCTCGCTGCCGTGCGCATGGAGTTTCAGTACAAGGACTGGTTTCCGCCCGAGCCGAACGTGGGCTACGAGACCTTGTTGTACGACGTGATGATCGGCGATGCGACGTTGTTTCAACGGGCCGATATGGTGGAAGAGACGTGGCGCGTCGTGCAGCCGGTTCTGGACGCCTGGGCCGCGGCCAAGCCCGCCAGTTTCCCGAACTATGCGGCCGGCAGCGAAGGGCCGGCGGCGGCCGCCGATTTGCTGAAGCACGACGGCGATCGCGCCTGGCGCCCCATTATCGTGGATCAGAGCTGATGAACAAGCGCATCACCCTGCTGCTCGCCGATGTCGATGGCACGCTGGTGACTCAAAATAAGGAATTGACGAGCGCCGCCTGCGAGGCGGTGCACGATCTGCACCGGGCCGGAATTCGGTTCGCCGTGACCAGCGGGCGGCCGCCGCGCGGCATGAGCATGCTGATCGAACCGCTGGCCATCGAAACGCCGATCGCCGGTTTCAACGGTGGCGCCTTCGTCAATCCGGATCTGACGATCATCGAGGAACGCAGCCTGGACGGCGAGGTGTGCCGCAAGGCGCTGGCGGCGTTTCCTGCGCATGGGCTGAATGCGTGGCTGTATACCGGCAAGGATTGGTTTGTCACCCGCGCCGATGGCCCGCATGTGGCCCGTGAGGCGTGGACGGTGAAGTTCGAGGCGACTGTGGTGGAGCGCTTTACCGACGAGCATCTGGACCAGGCGGTGAAGATCGTGGGCGTATCCGATGATTTCGCTTCTGTCGAGAACTGCGAGACGGAATTGCAGAAGCAGCTTGGCGAAGGTGCCTCGGTTGCGCGTTCACAGCCCTATTATCTCGATATCACCCACCCCGAGGCGAATAAGGGCGCGGTGGTTCGTGAGCTGTCCAGGCGGTTGCAGATCCCGACTGAAGAAATCGCCACGATCGGCGATTCGCCGAATGACGTGCTGATGTTCCGCGCCAGCGGCATGAGCATTGCCATGGGCAATGCCAGCGACCAGGTGAAGGCGCAGGCCCACGCGGTGACCGATTCCAATGAGCAGGACGGGTTCGCGCATGCGGTCCGGCGGTTTATTCTGGAGGCAAGATGAAACCGGCGAAGGGCGAGCTTCATGTCTTCGACGATGTGACGGCATTGGCGCGGCATGGGGCGGAGTGGCTGACGGCGCGGGCGGCGGCGAGCGTGGGGCGCTTTGTTGTGGCACTTTCAGGGGGATCGACGCCCAAGCCTCTGTATGAATATCTGGCGCAGCCGCCGCTGCGGGAACGGTTTCCCTGGGCGCGGACGGAGTTGGTTCTGGGCGATGAGCGTTTCGTGCCGGAGACCGACCCGGCCAGCAATCTGCGCATGATCCGGCAGGCCATGCTGGACCATGTGCCGCTTCCGGCGGATCACATGCACGCGGTATCGACCGGCAGCTTTACGCCGGAAGAGGCAGCTGCGGGCTATGACGCAATGTTGCGTGGGTTGTACGGCGCCGACCAACTGCGACCGGATCGGATGTTGCTTGATGTGTGTTTGCTGGGCCTGGGCGACGATGGGCATACTGCCTCGTTGATCCCGGGCGAACCCGTGCTTGCCGAGCGATCGCGCTGGGTGGCGGCGGTCGGGCACGGACGGTCGGAGCCGCGGGTTACGCTGACCTATCCGGCGCTAGAGAGCAGTGGGGCCGTGGTATTCCTGGTCAGCGGGGATGGCAAACGAGCCATGCTGGATCATGTGCTGTCCGGCGGTGAGGACGTGCCGGCCGGGCGATTGCAACCGCAGGGCGAGGTACTCTGGTTCGTCGATCGTGCGGCGGCGGGACGCTGGGCGGCTTGACGCCAGCGGCTAAAAAGGAGCCCGGAACAGCTGGCGTTCCGGGCCCATGTCAGTTTTGTGCCACCCAAGATGCTAGAAAAGGCTTGGAATAAGCAAAGGCCCAGATCACGCCACCGCTCACGCGGCTCCATCCGGGATGAAGCTACTCAAAACGCCAATGCCGTGAATCGCGCCCTGTAAGCAGGCTTAGAGGCCGCTCTTGGCCTTCTCCGCGGTGTTGGTTACGGCGTTACCGGTCGCGCTGACATCCTTCCCGACGCCGGCGGTAGTGTTGCATGCGCTCAGCGAGGCAGCGGCGCCGGCGAGGAGCAGGATGGTCGCCAGAATGCCGGCGATGCCGCGACGGAAATGGTGAGACTGGGTCATTCGAGGCTCCAACATGAAATTATGTGACATGGCTACTGCGCGCTAGAGCAGGATAGGTGCCGCTCAACGCACCACATCTTCTAGCCATTTGTTTTGGCCGCCAATTTCACGGCTCGGTCATTCCACCTCAAGCCACATTGCCTAACGCCACGGGTTGCATCTGGTTCCCCAGCCCGTATGGAACGTCGACGAGTTTCACCGTACGGCGCATTGAGCCGCTTCACCGCCGCGGACGCCGGCGAAGCTGTCCGATGACAATCTGCATGAGCGGTTGCAGCATTCCGGCGAGCGTCAGGGCCCGCACGGTCTCGCGCCAGGCATTGTCACGGATCGACTTTGCCTCGCGCTCGGCGGCACTCGGCCCCCCTCGCGACGCCAGCAGCAGCATGATGATGGCGACGACAATGTCGAACCCGGCGAGGGCAAGGGCCGACCTCAGGCCGTCCCATTGCGGGGCAAGCCACAGCCACGCGGCGACATGCAGACAGGCCAGCCCCGCGGCTAGGCAGATCGCGCCGATCGCGCCGAGCGCGAGGCGGAGCGCGACCCGCCGGACGCGCAGGCGCAGGCGTACCCGCTCGGCCTCTAGGGTGGCCTGAGCAAGCCGGAAGGTTCGCACCGGTCAGCGCAGAATGCGGCCGATAAGGAAGCCCACGCCTGAGGCGACGAGCAGTGATATCAGCGGCTGGTCACGCACCCGGCTGGATACCGCGCTGGCACCGTCGCGCACCGCGCCTTGGGCATTGTGCAATGCGGTCTCGGCCTGTTCGCTCGCCTGTGCCAGCGCCGGGGTGACGCGCTCGGACATCAGCATTTCCACCTTTTCACGCAGCCGGCTGATCTGGGCGGCGGTATCGGACAGGTCGTCGCGCGGGTCGAAGGTCTTGGGCATTGCGGCACTCCTTCTGTATGCGGTCGTTCACCCCTTAACTGGCGGCCTGTCTGGATGGTTCCGGCTTCATCACGGATTCGTCCGCCGTGGACAAAGGTGGGGCCACGTCCTCGAGCGATCGCCGCTCGGCGGACACACCAAGCCAGGCCGCCACGCCTGCTGCCGCCAGCATCATCCCGCCGCCCAGCACATAGCCACCGAAAAGATCGGCGCGCGAGCCGGTATCGATCAGCGCGCCGAAGATGGCGGGACCGGCGATGCCGCCAAGACCGGTGCCAAAGGCGTAGAACAGGGCGATGGCGACAGCCCGCATTTCCAGCGGGAAGCTTTCGCCCACGGTAAGATAGGCCGAGCTGGCCGCCGCGCTGGCGAAGAAGAACACCAAGGTCCAGGCCCAGCTTTGCTGCGTTGCGGTCAGCAGGTTCTGTTCGAACAGCCAGCCGGTGACGATCATCAGCAGGCCCGCGATGGCATAGGAGCCGACGATCATCGGCTTGCGCCCCAGCGTGTCGAACAACCGACCGAGCAGTAGTGGGCCGAGGAAATTGCCCAGCGCGAATGGCAGCATGAACAGACCGACCGAGCCGGGCGCGATGCCGTAGAATTTCGTCAGCAGCAGCGCGTAGGTGAACAACACGGCGTTGTAGCAGAAGGCCTGGGCGGCCATCAGCGCCACGCCCAGCACGGTTCGCCGCAGATAGGTGGTGAACAAAGCGCGCAGGCCGGCGTCGAACCAGCTATGCACATCCGTGCGCAGTCGCAGCTTGCCAGCAGGCACCGCCGGCAGTGCCGCCCCGGTCTCCTCGCTGACCAGCGCCTCGATCTGCCGCATGGTGGCCTCGGCCTTGTCGGGCTGCCCATGCGTCATGAGCCAGCGCGGGCTTTCCGGGATGAAGCGGCGCAGGAACAGGATGATGAAGCCCAGCGCGCCACCGATCATGAAGGCGGTGCGCCAGCCGGTCTCGTTATCCATCACGGCGGGGTTCAGCACCACCAGGCTGCCCAGCGCACCAAGTGCCGCGCCCACCCAGAAGCTGCCGTTGATCGCCAGATCCGTGAAGCCCCGGCGCCGTGCGGGAATCAGCTCCTGGATAGTCGCGTTCACCGCGGCATATTCGCCGCCGATCCCCGCACCGGTGACAAAGCGAAACAGCGCGAACGACCAGAAGCTCCAGGACAGGCCGGAGGCGATGGTGGCGAACACGTAGATCAGCAATGTGACGGTGAACAGCTTCTTGCGCCACAGCCGGTCGGTCAGCCAGCCGAAGAAGATCGACCCGCTGACAGCACCCGTAAGATAGGCGCTGGCGGCGAAGCCGATCTCTCCGCCTGAGAGATGCATGGACGGGCTTTGTGCGATGGCTCCCGACAGCGAGCCGACCAACGTGACCTCAAGGCCGTCGAGGATCCAGGTGATGCCAAGGGCGATCACCACCAGCCAGTGAAACCGCGCCCAGGGCAGGCGGTCCAGCCGCGCAGGGATGTTCGTCTCAAACACTGTTCCGGTCATGCGCGGTCCTCGGCGGTGATGGCCGAACGCTCTGAAAGGACAATGGTTGCGCGGCAAAGCGATTATGTGCCCCAACACGGAATCATGCCGCGTTACCTCCCATTCCCTATTCGGCTGATGACGAATGGCTGTCCGCCTGTTGGCCGCGCAACCGCAGCCTCTCAGCCCAGCCCCCGCGGGACAACCTTCATAGCAGCGACAGCTAGAGCGCACGAATCGCGCTGCCCGGATACCGCAGCGCCTCGGCTCCTATCTGTTCTTCTGGCAGGCGGGCGAGGAAGTGGAGAAGGAGCGAGAGGATCCGAAGGCGATACCGCTGATCGCCAATCCCGCACAGGCGCGTGCGGAACTGGGGCGCATTCGAATCGACACCTATCTCGGCATGGCGTTGTCGAATCTCGTCGCACTTTTCATCGTGATCACCACGGCCGCGACCTTGAACGCGCATGGTGTGACGGACATCCAAACCTCGTCGCAGGCCGCGCAGGC
Organism: Acetobacteraceae bacterium; assembly: GCA_036497785.1. Lineage (GTDB taxonomy): Bacteria > Pseudomonadota > Alphaproteobacteria > Acetobacterales > Acetobacteraceae > DASXIW01. The sequence continues at coordinate 13,941 of DASXIW010000202.1, forward strand.
GCTGCGACCGATCGCCGGTTCGTTCGCGTTCGCCGTGTTCGCGATCGGTATCATCGGCACGGGTTTGCTGACTCTGCCGGTACTGGCGGGTTCGGCGGCCTACGCGCTTGGCGAGGCGCTGCGTTGGCCGGTGGGGTTCGCGCGCAAGCCGCTGCGCGCCAAGGCGTTCTACGGAACGATTGCGATGGCGACGGTGGTCGGCGCTTGCATCAACTTCACTGCCATCGATCCCGTCAAGGCGCTGTTCTGGAGCGCCGTGATCAACGGCGTCGTTGCCGTTCCCATCATGGTCATGATGATGCTGCTCGCGGTTCGGCGCGACGTGATGGTCGCCTTCCGGCTGGGCTGGTCGCTGAAGTTCCTTGGCTGGCTGGCGACAATCGTCATGGCGGTCGTTGGATTCAGAATGGTCGCGACCTGGGGCGACTGATCCTAGACCAGATGTTCGCCTGAGATAGCGGCGACCCGTCTCACACAGTATGCAGGTTTTCGAGGGTTACGCCGGATGACCGGCGCCGATCCTCATGCATAGGAGACGGGTCATGGAGCAGCCTATCACTTACGTCGGCCTGGATGTGCACAAGGAGACGATTGCAGTTGCGCTTGCTGACGCGGGAAAGCGGAGCGAAGTCCGGGACTACGGCGCGATCGCTAACACGCCGACGGCCCTGAAGGCGTTGACGAACAGGCTGGCGAAGCCAGGAGCGGTGCTGCGGTTAGCCTCGCCAGGCTGCATCGGGCCGGTGAACTGACACCTGTGTGTGAAGCGATCCGTGACCTCGTCCGTGCGCGTCTAGCGGCGGCACGCACGCTGCGTCAGGCCCGGCAGCAGCTATCCGGGTTCCTGCTGCGGCACGGCCATCATCACAACCGACCGGCCTGGACGCTGATGCACCGGCGCTGGTTGGCCGGATTGAGGTTCGAGCAGGCAGCGCATCACATTGTCCTGGAGGATTGCATCGCGACGGTCGAAGCGGCGATGGCCCGACGCGACCGCCTGGAAGCGCGCCTAGAAGCGGTGCTGCCGGACTGGTCTCTCGCGCCGGTGGTGCGGGCGCTGCAAGCTCTGCGCGGCATGGCGCTGGTGGCAGCGGTGACGTTGGTCGCCGAACTCGGCGACATCACCCGCTTTGCCAATCCACGCCAACTCATGGCGTATCTGGGCTTGGTTCCATCCGAGCACTCCAGCGGCCGCACCCGGCGCCAGGGCGGCCTCACCAAAGCCGGGAACGGGGCGGCACGCAGGGTCCTGATCGAGGCAGCCTGGAGCTATCGGTTCCCCGCCCGGATCAGCCGAGAGCAGTTGCTCCGGCAGGAGGGTCTGGCCAAGCCGATCCGCGACGCCGCATGGAAAGCGCAGGAACGACTGTGTCGGCGATACCGCACCCTTGCCCGCGCGGGCAAACCGCCGACCGTGATCACCGCTGCGATCGTGCGCGAATTGGCGGGCTTCGCATGGGCCATCGCCAAGCAGGCACAACCAAACGGCACGTGACCCGCCGGGACCGACCACAACGCCACCGCAAGGAGATCGCCCGCCACGCATACGCATCCAAAGCTGGGTAGGGCTGGAGGCACGGTCACGGCCAGGAGAACCCTCGTATCCACTACCAGCCGGATGTCATCCGACGCTGGCCCCTAGACAGAGGACGCTCCGCGACGCATCACCGGTCCGGCGGTAATCAACCCGCGCATCAGAGCATGATCAACCATCGTCTCATGGTCGTGCCTCCTGCCTTGCCCAGCGGAGGCTGTTCTGAAAGGCTCCGCCACAGAGCGCCAGATTTCTGCGCCTGCATCTTGAAGTGGCGAACATGAGAGTGGTCCGATCCTAACGCTTGACTCCCAAGCGTTGGGTGAAGCGGCCCATCAAATCAAAGGCTCTGGTGGCGGAAATCTGTTGGTTCAGGAACTTGCCTTTCGCCATTCGGCGGCAATGAGACCCGCAGCGATCAAGAGTGAGCCGCCGGTCCGGTTGACAGCGCGCTGAACCCGCGGCTCGCGCAATTTCTGCCGTGCCGCTGCGGCAAGCAACGCGAACAAGGTGGCGTTCAGCGTGGCGAGGACAACGAACGTCGCCTCCAACGTCACGACCTGGGGCAAAAACAAACGGGTTGCGTCCAAAAACTGCGGCACGAAAGCGACGAAGAAAATGATGCTCTTGGGATTCAGCGCCGTCACCGCATAGGCATGGCAAAACATACGAGGCGGATCGGCCTGCGGTGTATCATCGACATCTTTCGGATCTATTGGCGCGCACCACAATTTGACGCCGAGATATACGAGATACGCGCCGCCGATCCAGCGAAGCGTTGTGAAGATCGCCGCTGATGCCGCAAGGATAGCACCAAGGCCCAGCATGGATGCTGTCATCGCCGTTAGATCGCCAAGCGCCACCCCCGCGACAATAGCAGCGGCCGGCTTCCGACCATGACCAAGTGCATAGGAAATCACGAGCAGCACGGTGGGCCCTGGAATGGCGAGTAGGATTGCGGACGCGGCGACAAACGCCAGCCAGTGATCAAGCGACATTCAACCCTCCATTAAGGCTGCCACGCCATCCACGAGATCTGGCTTGTGGCAAGCGCTTTGTCCGCAATGGCGCCGCAATCGGCCTCGGCAAGCCATATTGCTCTAATCGGTATGCCCAAGGGCGGTGGCGGGCGGCGATTTCTTGATTGTGGCAGATGACGGGCCGGGATCGCTGACCGCATCGCCCAGGGGGCCGGCGTCGTGTTCTGTCGCGGGCTTTTCGGGCCGCAGCAGCACCGTCCGTGTCGTGTTGGGCAGCTCGAATCGCAATTCCTGGAAGCGCTTCTTGTAGCGCCGGTTGAATTCCCGCTGCACGCCCCAGCGCCCGGAATCGGTGCACACGATCTGCCCGACCAGCGTCACCACCGCGCCCTCCACCTTATCCACGCCCCAAAGCTGCAGATCGCTGCGCATCTGGTCCTTGAAGGCGGGGTCTTCGCGCATCTCCAGCGCGATCTGCTTCAGCACATCGCCGACGTGGTCGGTATCCTCGCTGGACGAGACGGAAACACTGACGGCGGCATTGCCGACCCCGCGATTGGTGTTGTTGACCGTGGTGACCGAGCTGAACGGGATCAGATGCACCGAGCCGTCGCCGGCGCGCAGCCTGATGGTGCGGATGGACAGATGTTCCACCGTGCCAGATACGCCGGCCAGCGTCACGAAATCGCCCACCTGCATGGCGCTTTCCAGTAGCAGAAAAATGCCGGTGATGAAGTCCTGCACCAGCTTCTGCGAACCGAAGCCGATGGCCACGCCGATAATCCCGGCACCGGCCAGCAGCGGGCCGATATTCACGCCGATCTGATCGAGCGTGGTCAGCCCGGCGACGATCAGCACGGTCACCAGAAGGCCGGTGCGCAGGATCGGCAGGATGGTACGCATCCGTGCCGCGCGCCCGTGCTGTGCCTCGCGCGTCAGGTGATCGAGGTGCCGGTCGATGGCGGCGTTCGCCGCCTCCCACACCGCGACGGCGATGACGATGATGATGCCGATGGAGAAGAGTGCGGAAAGAAGCTGCTGGCCGATCGGATTATGGCTGAACCACCCGAATGCGTGCACACCCCAGAGTTCCAGCAGCAGCAGCAATGCCGCGCAGGCCACCGCCGCCGAAACGCTGGCGCGCAGGACGTGATGGTAGCGGGATGCCCGGGTCTGCAGGCCGAAGTAGCCGGGCATCGGCCGGGGCGTCGCGCTGAGCAGGTGCTCGAGCCCGGACAGCAGCAATGCCGCCAGCAAGCGCGCGGCCCCCAGCACGGCACAGGTGACCACGGCGATGTGCCAAAGCCGCACATAGCCGTCGCGCAGATCCGCCGCCCAGACCAGCCAGAGGCCGATGATGAAGAAGATGGCGATGTAGTGCCACACGCCAGCAAAGACATGCAGCGTGTTTGCCAGCCGTCCGGTGGCGCCACGGCGCGGCTGGATCCGGGCGGCGATCTCGCGGCGGCACTGCAGCACGATGACGACGAGAAAGATGTGGTCGACGAGCAGGACGGTCTTTTGCAGCGCCAGGTAGGCGTGCTCATGCATGCCCCACAGTGAGGCCAGTCCCGCAACCGCAAGACCGAATACCGCGACACCCGCCAGCCAGCGCGTCCAGTGCACGATGTAGGTGGCGCCGCTGTCGGGAATCTGCAGCAGGCGCAGCCCGGGTGCGTCCGGAGAGGTCAGCATGCGCGTTATCGCCATCACCACGGCGAAGATGATGCAGGCATTCACCAGCGCCAGTATCGCCGGTTGGACCAAGCTGTACGGATCCAGGATCAGGCTGGGCAGCAGGTTGCCAACCAGCGCGAAGCCGGCGATCGGCAGCAAGTCCAGGATCAACCGCAGCAACGCCAGCGGCAGCAGGCGCACTGGGCGCCATAGCCGGCGAAGGGCAAGCGTGGGCGGGGCTTCGGGCGCATGCGTCTTCGCCTCCGCATGCCGGGCCAGCTGCGCCCGCGTTGGACGGAGCAGCCGGGCAATGATCCATTGCAGCAGGATGGCAAGTCCCAGTACCGCGGCCAGCTGTGCGCCGCCCGTCACGACAGCACGCGGCGTATCGGGGTCCGAGGCGATCCTGTGTGCCCAATGCAACAGCGCCGGACCGCTGTTGAGGATGTGGACAAGAGTCGCGATCTGCAAGGTAACGCCGGCGGACCATGCGGATATCTGCCTGAGCAGTTGCGGCAGCACACTGTCCGGCGCGATCGGGGTTGGCGCTTTCGCGGCTGGCGCGGGCGCTGCCGCAGGCGCAGGCGCAGGCGCTGCCGCAGGCACGGGCGGCGTGGTGGCGGCGGGCAGCGCCTGCTCCAGGGCATGCAGCGTCTCGATGAGCTTGGCGCGCTGCACGGGATCGTTCAGCACGGCGAGCAACGCCGCCGCCTGTCCGCGGGAGACGCCGTCCGCCGTCACGGCGGAAGCCGCCGAAGGCGCGGGTGCGGCGGCCAATGCGGGCCGGGCTACGGAGAGGAACAGGCAGAGGGCGAGGACAAGCGCGGCGCCGAAGCCACGTGACATGATCCGCGCGTAATGGGCTAGACAATCCATTAATGTTCTCGCTGGAGGTTTGTCGACGGCGACGATGTGGGATCGGTCGCGGCGAGGATTATACCGTTTCGGGGCGGGGCAAGTCACGGCGCGACGCCGCGCGGCGGAAGCTGGCCACGAGCCGGATCATTCCACGGACCGGATCACTTATGCGTGCCCGACAGCAATGGGCCGCAGCGATCGGCGTCTCCGACGCCGAACTGGATCGTCGGCAGCAGCGCCAGCGGTGCGGCAAGGATGCCCAAACCCGTCGCGGCGCCGCCACGCGCGCCCAGGCTGGCAAGATCAGGCCCAATGCTTGGGTTCTTGAACGTACCGCCGATGCCGATCGGTGCCGGCAGCGAGGCGATGGTAAAATGTTTCGACTTCGTCTTGAGCTGATAGTTCAGCCTCTCCGTGCCGAGATCGATCGTCCCCGAACCGCTGATCACCGCCTGGCTCGTATCCAGCAGCAGCGTGCGGGTACTCAGCACGCCTTGCTGAAGTGCGAACTGCCCGATCAGGCAGGCCACATCGGTCTGTTCGGGAATGCCCAAGGCCGACAGCATCGCCTTTCCGAACTCCAGCCCGGCCAGATCCACCAGCAGCGCACTCAGATTTCCGCCGATCATATATACATCCACGCTGCCGTCGCTATGCGCCAGCATGGCAGCGAGCGAATTCCCGGTCGCGTCGATCTTCGCCTCGCCACCCATATGCCCCGCACCGCTGAAGACGTGGGTCGCGGCCATCAAGCGCGACACGTCGACCCGCTGCAGCCGTATATCGGCGGTGGTGTGGATAGTGTCGTCCGCTTTCGGATCGAGGTTGATGGTGCCGGTGATCTGTCCAGTTCCCACGCCGAGGCTGACGGGGTGCAGGATGATGCGGCCATCGACCATGTCCATGCGGACGTCGAACGTATCGAACGGGATCGATCGGCCCTCGATATGCTCGCCGCGATATTGCACATGCATGTCGGTTCCGCGCAGCCTGGGCAGGTAGATTGGCCTGTCCGGCAGCAGCTTCGGGCTCGCCTCGGCGCGGGCCACCGCCTGGCGCTGCTCCGGGTTTTGGTTCGCACCGCCCGCGCTGCCGGGCTGCGAGCCGATGACGCCGCCAAAATCGGCCAGATTGACCCGTCGCGAATGCAGATCGGCCGTCACCTTCGCGGGCGACTTTCCGGGATCGACGGCAATGGAACCTTCTAGATCCGTGTTGCCGACGACCCCCGCGATATCGGATACGCCGAGCTTGCGATCGGCATAGGCAAGCTGGCTGGTCACCTTGTAGCCGGTTGTCGTGGGCATGGAGATGCCGGTAAGCGGATACAGATCGGCCATGTCGGCGCCGGCAAGGGCCAGTTTCAGATTGGCGCCCCCGACATGGATCGGATCCTGCAACGTACCGACCAGGCTGACCGTGGTTGATCCGTGGGCGAGACGCAGGTCGATGGGGAAGGGGTGGATCGTGTCCTCCAGCGCCAGCACGATCCCGCTGATGAGTTTGCCGGTTACCGGCTGGCCAGCATAGGTGCCCTTGGCATCGACAACAAGCTGTGGGGTCTCGGCGGCACGGGTGGCGATATCCATGGTGAAATCCGTCTTCAGCCTGGGAATCAAGACATGTGCGTGCCCGTCCTCGATGGTCAGCCGCTCGATCTGCGGGGCCGACAGGGAGGGTTCGGACGCTCCGCCGCCGGGAAGGCTGAAGCTGTAATTGTTGGCGCCATCCGCGGTGGCCACGGCCGAGATCTGAGGCCGATCGACAGCGATCAGCGGTATGGCGATGGCGCGCCGCCGGATGTAGCGCATAACGTCGAGTTGCACGGTCACGTGGGCCAGTTGCGCGAGCGGCGGGCCGGCGGGGAACCCGGCGGGATTCTCCACCCGCACGTCATCCGCCGTTACCACGGTCACGCGGCCTGGCCGCACATGCAGGTGGCCCAGCACCACCGGCCGTCCCAGCGCGGCGCTGGCCCGGGCCTCGACCTGGGGGATGAACCAGTCCCATTGCCACAGCACAACAATGCCGATCACGATCAGAACCGGCACCGCGGCGAACCCGATCCATCGCTTGAAGCGCATTTTGTCGGGCAGGGGCATCGTCTCCTCTCCGGCCGTGCCTGCGCGATCCATACGAAGCACCTAGCGGACTTACGCGAAGCCGGCGCAATGGTTCCTTTGAAAGCCGAAGGGAGGGTGACCGTTACGGGGCATCGCCGTTGCCCCCAATATCGTCAGGCGGCGCATATGCCAAAAAAGGTGATTGCGTTTCCGTGATCGCGAAAAATTCGTCAAATACAGGAGGTTTGACGATGTGTTGGCGATGTTCTGCGACGTTCTCTCGTCAGATCAAAAAGGTCTGAGGGGGATTCTCTATGGCGTTCGTTGCCGAGCGGCGCTGGGTCGCCGGATTGGACAATCAAGACCTCGTGTCTGCGCAGCGGGAGACCGACTCCTCCCGGTATGCGGCAAAAGGCATCATGTTCGCGGTCGTGCTGGGTCTCGCGTCATGGGGGGTCATCGGCGCGGTGGTCTGGATGTTTTTTTGAAGGCGGATGACGCCGGGCCGATCGGCCGGGTCAGTAATCGGCGATGCGCGTCATGTCGAGACGTAGCAGTTTCGGCGCCCGGCAGGCTGTGAAGCTCACCACACCCAGCGTCACCAGCCCACCCAGCCACACCGCCGGCACGGCGCCTACGAAACTCGCCAATATGCCGCTTTCGAAGCTGCCCAGCTCGTTGGACGCGTTGATGAACAGCCCGCGCACCGCTGCGACCCGCCCGCGCAGCGCATCGGGGGCGGCAACCCGCACGATCGCCCGGCGCACCACCACGCTGGTGCCGTCGCAGGCGCCGGCAAACACCAGCGCAGCCACCGAGAGCGGCAGGCTGCGAGACAGGCCGAACACGATGATGCCAATGCCGAATCCCGCCACGGCCATGTGCAGCACGATTCCCGCCCTGGCGCGCGGGGGATGGCGCGTGGCCACCAGCATCGCCACCAATGCCCCGGCCGAGGACGCCGCACGCAGCAGGCCCACCCCGGCCGGTCCGGCATGCAGTATGTCCACGGCGAATACCGGCAGAAGGCCGGTGACGCCCCCGAAGAACACGGCGAACAGGTCCAGCGCCATCGACCCCACGATCACCTGGCTGGCGAAGACGTAGCGCAACCCCTCCCGAATCGAGGCAATCATGTGGCTTTCGGTGGGCGGCGGCGCCGGACGGGCGGCGACGCCCAGCAGGATTGCCGTGGCCGACAGCGCCAGCGCGCCGGCGACGCAGGCAAAGGTGATGCCCGGACCTGCGAATTCATAGAGCAGCGTCCCCATTACCGGCCCCAGCAAGGTGGCGATGCGGCCCACCGAGGCGATCAGCGACACCGCATTCAGCAATTGCTCGCGCGGCAGGATTTCGGCTTCCAGCCCGGTCGCCGCGGGATCGTCAAAGGCTCGCACCCCGCCCGCCAGGAACGCCACGGCGTAGAGCAGCCCGACCTCCGCGTGACCTGACAGCAGCGCGAGGCTGCCGGCCAGCACGCCCAGTGCCAGCCGCGTTGCCGCCACCACGTGACGCCGGATGGCGCGATCGGCGACATAGCCGCCCGGCAGCACCAGGCCGATGGCCGGCACCGCTTCGGACAGGCCAAGCAGGCCGAGCGAAAGCGGCGCATGCGCCAGTTCGTAGACATGCAGGCCCAACAGTACGGTGAAGGCGCTTTCCGCGACGCCTGACAGGGCGGCCGCCAGCAGGAAGGCGCGCAGCTCGGCGTGCCGCAGCAATGCAAACGTCGAAACTCCGGGCATCGGCAGATCCAACCAGATTGCCAGGCCCGAACGCGGCGATGGCGCCTATAGGAAATTCATATCCCATTTTGCGGGGCTTCGCGGCGTGCCGCAATCCGGCGCCGCGCCGATTGAAGCAAGCCAGAAATGCCACATATACAGCGCGATCAGATAAGGGAGGCAGATAATGCCGAACGACGCCAACCACTGGAACGGGATCCCCCATGACGAGGCGGAGTGGCGCAAGACCTTGTCGCCCGAGCAGTACCGCGTGCTGCGCCAGCATGCCACGGAGCGTCCGGGTACCAGCCCGCTGAACGCTGAGAAGCGTGCCGGCACTTTCCTGTGCGCGGGCTGCGGACAGCCGCTATTTGCCTCCGACACCAAATATGAAAGCGGCTCGGGTTGGCCGAGCTTTTGGGCGCCGTTGCCCGATAGCGTCGCCACCACCATCGACCGCCAGCTGCTGATGGCGCGAACCGAGGTGCATTGCAGCAAATGCCAGGGCCATCTGGGCCATGTGTTCGATGACGGGCCGCGCCCCACGGGCCTGCGCTACTGCATGAACGGCGCGGCACTTTCTTTCGTTCCGACCGAAGAGTGATCTAGCGGCGGTCGCCGGCTGCTGGTTCGGGTTTCCCCCCGTGGCCCGGCAGCCTATTCTCCTTGGCGACGCGGGCGGAAGGATGCCGGGCATGGACGAGGCGATCAGCGGATTATGGGTGGCGCTGCCGACCCCGCTGGATGCTGACTCCCATGTGGATCACGCCGCCCTGGTGCGGCACGCTCTATGGCTGCTCGAACAACGCTGCGACGGGCTGGTACTGTTCGGCAGCATCGGCGAGGGGCCGTCCTTCACCGCCGCCGAACGCCTGTCCGCCACCGAGGCGCTGCTGAAGGCCGGGATTCCCACCGGCCGCATCGCGCTCGGCACCGGATGCACCGCCATCGCCGACACGGTGGCGCTCACGCGCCAGGCCATGGCCCTGGGTCTGGTCCATATTCTGATCCTGCCGCCCTGGTATTTCCGCGACGTGTCGCAGGACGGGGTTGCGGACGCCTTCGCCGCCATCATCGACGGCGTGGGCTCCATCAGGCTGCGTGCCTTGCTCTACGATGTCCCTGCAATGTCAGGCATCGCCATCGATCCCCCCACGCTGGGCCGGCTGCGCGCACGCTATGGCAGTGTCGTCGCGGGGGTGCATGATTGCAGCCGGAATTTTGTGGCGTTTCGTCAGGCCGCTCCGGACTGCTCCATACTGGTTGGAACGGAGGCGGACATCGCCAGCGCGCGGGCGGCCGGGGCCGTGGGCGCGATCTCGGCCATGGCCAACCTGGTCCCGGCGGTGGTGCGCGCCATGTTCGAAGAACCGGCCGCCGATAGCGCCATGCAGGCCGCCGCCGACGCCTTCGAAGGTCATGCCTTCCTGCCCATGCTGAAGGCGGTGCTGGCCGCGACCAGCGGCGATGCCGCCTGGCGCGCCGTCCGGCCGCCGCTGCGCCCGGCCCATCCGGCACACGGCGCGCGGATCGCCGCCTCGCTGGCGGCCCTGCAAGCGCCACGGGCGGCCTGATATCAGCGGGGTTGGCGGGGAGCGGCCGCGCGCTGCCCTGGCCGCGCAACCAATTCAAGCGTCGGTGATCGGGGGCTGAAGCGCGTCGGGCGGGGTGGACGGCGCAGCGGTTCTTGCATTGAATCCCGGCATGGCGCCGTCGCGCCGCTGGATGAAGTGCCGCCCCTATGGACGCTCCCGTAGCTCACCTCAGTTCCGACGCGTTGGAAAACGAGCCGGCGCCCCCCACCTTCACCCATCAGCAGATCGTGCAGGTGCTCACCGGCATCATGCTGTGCATCCTGCTCGCGGCCATCGACCAGACCGTGGTGGTGCCGGCAGTGCCGGCCATCGCCGCCGATCTGCATGGTTTCGACCATCTGTCCTGGATCGTCTCGGCCTATCTGCTTACCTCAACCTCGGCCATGCCGGTCTATGGCAAGCTGTCGGATATCTATGGCCGGCGGGTGCTGCTGCTGCCGGCGATCGTGCTGTTCTGCATTGCCTCGGCCCTGTGCGCGCTGTCGCAATCCCTGTTCCAGCTGATCATCTTCCGGGCCTTGCAGGGCATTGGCGGCGCGGGGCTGATGGCCATGGCGCAGGCGGCCATCGCCGATGTCGTGGCACCGCGCGAACGCGGCAAATACCAGGGCTACATGGCCTCCGCCTGGGGCATTGCGAGCATCCTCGGCCCGATCCTCGGCGGCTGGGTGACGGACCAGTTCTCCTGGCACTGGATATTCTGGTTGAATGTGCCGATCTGCGTCGCCGCCTTCGTTCTGAGCAACCGCGCCTTGCGGCTACTGACGGTGCATCGCCGGACGGGCACACGCATCGACTATGCCGGCGCGGCATTGCTCACCGGCTTCATTACGCTGTGCCTGCTGATCATGAGCTGGGGCGGGGTTTCCTATGACTGGGATTCCGCCACCATCATTGGGCTGGGTGTGTTCGCGGTGCTGCTGCTGGGCGCGCTGATCGTGCGGGAGATGCGCTGCGCCGACCCGTTGCTGCCGCCGCGCCTGTTCGCCAACCCGGTGATCTGCATCGGCATCGCCATTGCGCTGCTGCTATCGGCGGGTCTGTTCGGCGGCACCTTCCTGCTGCCGTTGTTCTTCCAGCTGGTCGGCGGCGCCGACGCCTCGGCGTCCGGCAGCCTGCTGGTGCCGTTTCTCGGCACGAACGTGATCGGCGCCTATGTCTCGGGTCAGCTCGCCCGCCGCCTGGGCAAGACCAAGATCATCGTGATCGGCGGCATCGCCGCCACCGTGCTCGGCTTCGGCCTGCTCGCCACGATCGGCGCCGACACGCCCGGGCTGCTGACGACTCTTTACATGGTCATCGTGGGCTTCGGCATAGGCGTGTGCATGCCCGCCAGCCTGGTCATCGTGCAGAATGCCGCGGCAAGGCGGGATGTGGGTGCCGCCACCGGCGCGCTGCTGTTCCTGCGCTCCATGGGTGGCGCGCTGGGCAGCACGCTGGTCGGGGCCCTGCTGACCAACCGCTTCGCCGATCGCCTGGCCCAGCTTGGCGTCACCACACCCATCGACCTCGCCTCGCTGCGCGGCGGGGGCGGCGGCGTGCTGGCGAAGCTAGACCCCGCGACCCAGGCCACCGCCCGGCTCGCCTTGACCAGCGGCTTCCATCTGGCCTTCCTGGCCTGCTTCGGCCTGTCCGTGCTGGCCCTGCTGGTCGTGTTCGGCATGCGCGACCTGCCGCTGCGATCGGGCGAGAAAACATAAAACAAGCAGTCGTCCCAGGCTTCACGCCGCCGCTTCGGCGAGTTTGAGCAGTGCGGCGCAGGCGCGGTTGCGCCTGGCGAAGTCCACCCATGCCGTGTCCTCGGCGATGGCCTTCCATTTTGCGAGCGCATCCGGCGTGAACTCCGCCACCTTCACATTCGCCTCGCCGTAAATCTCCGCCAGCGCGTCATCGTCCGCCCGGCTTGCCGCCAGCGCAAAATCCTCCTGCGCCGCGCCGGCATCGGTGACCGCCTTCTGCTGATCCGGCGTGAGGCTGTGGAAGACGGATCTGGACATCAACAGCGGCTCCAGCATGAACCAGAAGCTGCCTTTGCGTCCCGAGGTGACGTTTTTGGAGATTTCCTGCAGCCGAAAGTTGATCAGGCTGGTGGATGAGGTGATCGCCGCGTCCAGCGAGCCCTTCTGCATCGCCGCGTACAGATCGTCCGACCGCACCGGGAAAACGATGCCGCCCGCCGCTTTCAGCAACAAATCCACCTCCCGCGAGCCGCCGCGCATCTTCAGGCCCTTGACGTCCTCCGGGTTGACGATGCCTGTGGAGCGGGAGGCGATGCCGCCGGCCTGCCAGATCCAGGCAAGGATCTTCACCCCGCGCTTGCCCAGCAGCTCCGCCAACTCATGGCCGATCTCGCTGGTCTTCCAGGCCATGCCTTGCTGGTAGCTGGTCACCAGTGCCGGCATCAGGCCGATACCGGCCTCCGGCACCTCGCCGCCGGCATAGGCCAACGGATACAGACTGAGATCCAGCGCGCTGTGCTGCAAGGCGGAGAACTGGGCGGCGGTCTTCATCAGGGAAGAATTGGGATAGATCTCGAAGGCGAGGCTTCCCTTGGTGCGCTCCTGCACATCGGCCGCGAAACGGCGCACCAGCCTGTCGCGGAAGTCGCCCTTTTCCGCGCTTCCGCCAGGAAATTGGTGGCTGATCTTCAGCGTCCGGGTCATGGCCTGGGCGCTGGTGGCGCGCAAGATGACCGGTGCCGCGAGCAGCCCGCCAATGGCGGTCCGGCGAGAGATGAACATGGCGTGCCTCCCAGGGCAGGAGTTTCACCCAGGCTGGGGTCTGCTCCGCCTTGCATCTATGTATGTAAGCATTCCGTGGGGAAAACCTGCGCGGCCTCAGGCCCGCTTGCGAAATGGCTTCGGCTTGCCGCGGCCCTTCGGCGGGCCGCCCGGCGCGTGACGGCCGCTTTGCGCGGGGTCCGCCGGCCCGATCGCCATTTCGGTCTCGCCTGAGGCCGCCACGGCGACGGCGAAGCGTGTGGCGCTGTCCTGGGTGATTTCGAACTTTGTCTCGCGGTCGAAAATGCGGATGTGGCCAATATCCTTTTTGGTCACGTGCCCCACGCGGCAGATCAGCGGCAGCAGCCATTTCGGATCGGCATTGTTGCGACGGCCGATACCCATGCGAAACCAGACCATGTCGGTCAGGTCGGGTCGCTGCGCGTCGCGCGCCCCGCGCCGTCCATCATGCTTTCCCTGCGGGGCTTGCACGGCGCGGCCGTCGAACAGATCCTCGGGGGCGGGCAGGCGGGCGCGGTACAGCCGGATCAGCGCGGCGGCGACAGCCTCGGCGGAGCGGCTCTCCAGCAAGGTGCGCCCCATGGCCAACTCGTCCTCCGCCGCCGCATCGCTCAGCAGCGGATCGCTCAGCATACGCTGCTGGTCGCGCGCGCGGATCTCGTCGCCCGAAGGGGGTTCGCCCCAGCTCGCGTCGATATGGGCGGAGGCCAGCAGCATCTCCGCCCGGCGGCGCTTGGTGTATGGCACCAGCAGCAGGCAGGTGCCCTTGCGCCCCGCCCGCCCGGTGCGGCCGCTGCGGTGCAGCAGCATCGCCTTGTTCGTGGGGATGTCGACATGCACCACCAGATCCAGATCCGGCAGATCGAGCCCGCGCGCGGCCACATCGGTGGCGATACATACCCGTGCCCGGCCGTCGCGCAGCGATTGCAGCGCGGTGCTGCGCTCGGTCTGGCTCAGCTCGCCGGACAGCGCCACGGCGGCGAAGCCGCGCTCCACCAGCCTTGCGTGCATGTGCCGCACCGCGTCCCGCGTAGCGCAGAACACCAGCGTGCCACGCGCCTCGAAAAAGCGCAGCACATTAACCAGCGCGTGTTCGATCTCGTTCGGCGCGACACGAATGGCGCGATATTCGATGTCGCCATGCGGTTCGTTGCGCGCCACCGTGTCGATGCGCAACGAATCTCGCTGATATTGCCGCGCCAGATTGGCGATCTCACGAGCGATGGTGGCCGAGAACAGCAAGGTGCGTCGGGCGGGCGGCGTCGCATCCAGAATGAACTGCAATTCCTCGCGGAATCCCAGATCCAGCATCTCGTCCGCCTCGTCCAGCACCACCGCGCGCAGGACAGAGACATCCAGCTGGCCGCGCTCCAGATGGTCGCGCAGCCGGCCCGGCGTGCCAACCACGATATGGCTGCCGGCCGCCAAATCCTGCCGCTCGCGCCGCGGATCCATGCCACCTACGCAGGAGACCACCCGCGCTCCGGCATGCTGGTACAGCCAGCTCAGCTCGCCATGCACCTGGATCGCCAGTTCGCGGGTCGGCGCCACGATCAGCGCCAGCGGTTCCGCCGGCGGCGGCAGGCGCTCGGCAGGGCCTAACAGCGTGCCGGCGAAGGCCAGCCCATAGGCGACCGTCTTGCCCGAGCCGGTCTGGGCGGAGACCAGCATGTCCCGGTCGGCGGCGCCGGCTTCCAGCACGGCGGCCTGAACCGGTGTCGGCTCGGCATAGCCGCGCTCGGCGAGGGCGCGCGCCAGGGCGGGATGGGTCGTGGGAAAGGGCATTGCAACTCGGTTTGGGTAATGCGGAGAGATTCCGGCGCTCAGCTAGCCTGCCGGGAGGGCCGGGGCAACGCGAGGAAATGCGTGTCTGGGTCTCGTTCGTCACCGCCGGGGCCAGCGGGTTGATTTTCACGTGCAACGTTCGTATGTCGCGACTGTCCTACTCAAGGGCCGCGGTAATTTGATCGGATTCGCAGGATCCTCGGCAGCTTGCGCCGCGACACCAAACGCTAGAGCGGGATGGGTTCAGATCCCATGGGGAGTGGATAGCGACCCGCTCCCGGGCAAAGTGAGGTTGCTTCCACCCTCACTCTGGAGACGATCAAGCAAAGCATCGTGCCTCGAGCTGACAAGTCGGCCGCTATCCGCACCAATCTTGGCGCAATCTTTGTGTCATTGGGACTGAGCCGCTCGACCTGGCTGATCACATCACTTTCGCCAGGAGCGGGCGAGAAAATGTCAAAAGCGCGACGGGATGTCGCGGCATGAGGCGGCGGCCCATTTCAGTGTGGCGGTGAGTACGCCGGTTGGCTGGCTGGCGCGCTTCCGGCGCACCGGGAGCGTCGCGGCGGGGCAGATGGGCGGCCACAAGGCGCGGAAGATCTCCGGCGAGCACCGTGACTGGCTGATCGAGCGATGCC
>DASXIW010000203.1:0-15323 GCA_036497785.1 Acetobacteraceae bacterium
AAACCAACAGCTTGAATAGTGACGACGTCGCACTTCCGGAGGGCTTTCCCGCGCCTTTCCTAGTCTTGCCCCTCAATGGATTTGCGCCTGACTACTTTATCTATAGCGGCTATCGCTTCTGCTCCCGGAAGCTACGCAACGCCCTGGCTCAGCCCGACCATGTCATTCAATTCGCGCCGGCCGAACTAATCCAAGGCGGCCCCGAAGTTCAAGCGCAGGACTACAAGCTCATGCGCGTTATCGCGAAGCAGCAGGCGATGGATCTCAAACAATCGGACTACCGAAAAGAAGAACATGTCAATCGCATCACCGGCGAGATTGAGATTTGGCCAAGATTCATGCGACGATTCGTCGTGCTGGAAAACCTTAAGCCGGCAACGGAAATCTTCCGCATAAAGGAAAGCACAACCAATATCCTGGTTACCGACGCGCTCGCCGAGCGCGTGCTACGGGCGGGCTGCACCGGCATGGAATTCGTCGATCCCGAAAACATGCAAGTCGGCCCACGGATGCTGCGATACCGCACCGTGAACGGCATCACCGAAAGACCGGTTCACATGCCGTAAAAGCCGGGCCGTAAACACCGGGGCCGTAGCCCCGGCGTCACCCTCGCTCAGTCATTCGCCTCGTGAATCGCCGCAACCACCGCGTCGGTCACATCCTTCGTCTTCGCCGTGCCGCCCAGATCCGGCGTCAGCACGCCGGCCGCCGTCACCCGCTCGATCGCCTTCATCAGCCGCGTCGCGGCATTCGCCTCGCCCAGATGCTCCAGCATCTGCACCGCCGTCCAGAAGGTGGCGATCGGGTTGGCGATGCCCTTGCCGGCAATGTCGAACGCCGAGCCATGGATCGGCTCGAACATCGAGGGAAAGCGCCGCTCCGGATCCACATTGCCGGTCGGCGCAACGCCCAGCGAACCGGCCAGCGCCGCCGCCAGATCGGAGAGGATATCGGCATGCAGATTGGTCGCGACGATGGTGTCCAGGCTGGCCGGCTTCAGCACCATGCGCATGGTCATCGCATCCACCAGCATCTTGTCCCAGGTCACATCCGGGAATTCGGCGGAAACCTCGGCGGCGATCTCGTCCCACATCACCATGCCGAAGCGCTGCGCGTTGGATTTCGTCACCACCGTCAACAGTTTGCGCGGCCGCGCCTGCGCCAGGCGGAAGGCGTACCGCATGATCCGTGTCACCCCCACACGCGTGAAGATCGCCACTTCCGTGGCCACCTCCTCCGGCATGCCCTTATGGGCGCGCCCGCCATGGCCGGCGTATTCGCCCTCGCTGTTCTCGCGCACGATCACCCAGTCCAGATCGCCCGGCCCGCAATCGCGCAAAGGCGGCGTGATGCCGGGCAAAATCTTGGTGGGGCGCACATTCGCGTATTGGTCGAAGCCCTGGCAGATCGGCAGCCGCAGCCCCCACAGCGTCACGTGGTCCGGCACATCCGGCGCGCCGACCGCGCCGAAATAGATCGCGTCGAATTTCTTCAGCGTCGCCAGCCCATCGGCCGGCATCATCACGCCATGCTGCTTGTAGTAGTCGGACCCCCAGGGAAATTCCTCGACATGCAGCCGGAATTCCCCGGTCCGCCGCTCCAGCGCCCGCAACGCCTCAAGCCCGGCCGCAATCACTTCAGGGCCGATACCATCGGCAGGGATGGCGGCGATGGCGTATTCGCGCATGCGTAAAACTCCTGATGAGATGGATTGGCTCTACATCTGGAGCAGGCTAAGGGCAAGGGCGGCCCAAGCTAAGCCGCCTTCTTCTCCGCATTTACCCCGAACAGATAATCAATATCGCCGAAATCGAGCTCGGCCAGTTCTCCCACCTCGTCGAATGCGATATTCGCCAGTTCCGCCTTGCGTTGTTGCAGTTCCAAGATGCGCTCTTCCACCGTGTCGGCCGCGATCATCTTGTAGACGAACACCGATTTCGTCTGCCCGATCCTATGCGCGCGGTCAGAGGCCTGGTCCTCCACTGCCGGGTTCCACCAGGGATCATAATGGATCACCGTATCCGCCGAGGTCAGGTTCAGCCCGCGCCCACCCGCTTTCAGGCTGATCAGGAACAGCGGCACCTCCCCGCTTTCGAATTCCCGCACTTTTTCGCCCCGGTCCCGCGTGTCGCCGCGCAATTCGGTGAACGGAATGCCATCGGCCACCAGACGCGGCTTGATCAGATCGAGCATGGAGGTGAATTGCGAGAACAGCAAAATGCGCCTCCCTTCCGGGATCATTTCGCCAATCATCTCCATCAGGTCATCCAGTTTGCTGGATGTCCCCACCTGCCGCGCGGATGGCAGCTTCACCAGCCGCGGGTCGCAGCAGGCCTGCCGCAGCTTCAGCAGCGCGTCTAGCACCACGATGCGGCTGCGCGCCAGGCTCATTTCGGCAACCTGCTCGCGCACCCGGTCGTACAGCGTCGCGCGAATCGTCTCGTACAGCTCGCGCTGCTCGGGTGCGAGGGTGATGCGGCGCAGCACGGTATGTTTCGGCGGCAATTCGGTCGCCACCTCGGATTTGGTCCGCCGCATAATGAATGGCCGAATGCGCCGCACCAGCGCTAGGCGCCGCGTCTCATCGGCCTTCTTCTCGATCGGCGCGCGGAATCGCTTGGCGAACCCTTTGCGGTCGCCCAGCAGGCCCGGCATCAGAAAGGCGAACTGCGACCACAAATCATCGAGATTATTCTCGATCGGCGTGCCGGACAGGCACACCCTGTGGCGCGTGTCCAACTGGCATACCGCCCGCGTCGCCTTGGCGTCAGGGCTCTTAATCGCCTGGGTCTCGTCCAGCACGACGATGTGCCAGGAAAGCCGCTTCATCTCCTCGATGTCGCGGGTCAACACGGTGTAGGTCGTCACCGCCACATCGACATCGCCAAGTTGTTCCCGGCGCTCATGCCGATCCAGCCCGTGCAGCACCACCACGGACAGGCCGGGCGCGAATTTGGCAAGCTCCGCCGTCCAGTTGGAAATCAGGCTGGTCGGCACCACCACCAGCGCGGGCCGGTCCAGCCGCCCGGCCGCATGTTCCACAGCGATATGGGCAATGGTCTGCGCCGTCTTGCCCAGGCCCATATCGTCGGCCAGGAAAGCGCCCATGCCATGCACGCGCAAATGCTGCAGCCACGCCAGGCCCTGCTGCTGATACGGCCGAAGCGTTATCGTGAAACCGGCCGGCGGCGTCACCGGCTCGATCACCGGGTTGTCGCGGAACCGATCGACATAGGCCTGGATGGCGGAGGCGTCCTGCACGCGCGTCGCGAGCAATTCCTCCAGTTCCAGCACGGAGAACGCATCCGTATCCGGCAGCACCAGCTTGTCGTCGTTGGCATTGCGTTCGGTCGCCTCGATCAGGTCGCCCATGATCGCCAGCAATCGCTGGATGCGCTCGGCCGGCAGCTTCACCACGCGGCCGTCTTCCAGGCTGGTGATCAGCTCGTCGCCCACGATCTGCGCCGCGTCGATGCCGCCACGCTCCAGCAAATGCGTCAGGATCGGCAGTAACGGATGGCGAACGCCCTCGATCTCGATGCCGAAATCCAGCGAGAAGCTGCCCCGTTCGGCATCAGCGACCTGAACATCGAAGCCGCCCACGGCCTTCACCAGGCGCGGCCCGAAATTGGGCTCGATCATGCTGCGCCAGCCCTGCACCTCCAGCGCCGGCACACGGCCGGCGACGAAGCGGTGCCAGCGTTCCGCGGCGTCATCGCTGCGGAACATCAGCACGCGCCGGCCTTTGGCGGATTTGCCGTCGGCCACCCGCACCTGTACGAGGCCATCGGCCTGCAGGCTCTCCATCGCCGCCATCTCGGCGGCCAGGTCGCGCCGGGCGAAAGAGGGTCCGCCCGGCCCATCCATGCGCACGAACTGCCGCTCATCATCGCCATCGATCGCCACGCCGCCATAGTCGAAATCAAGCGTCAGCGCGTCGATCATGCTCAGCCGGCCATAATCGTCCGGGCATTGCAGCTTGCGCAGCCGTAGCACCGGCGTGGGCGGCTGCTCTACGATCACCCGCTCGGCCACGGGTGCTGCAACACGCGCGGGCTCCGCGCGCACCGCGCGGCGACGAACGGGCGCCGGCGGTGGTGGCGGCGCCGGTTTGCGAAACCGCGCGCGCCCCACCGCGCCGGTGGCGGCATCCACGTACCAGGGTCCGCTGCTGCCCACCAGAATGGCGGATTTCGGCGGCAGCTTCGGCTGGGTGCCGGCCTCGAACACCCGGTCGGTTCCGGCGATCAGCCGGCGCGCGCCAGCCGGCCAGCGTCCCAGCCCCGATGTCACAAGCTGGCTCAGCACGTCCGGCAGCAATTCCGCCGGAACGCCGGTCCTTGCATCGTCCCCGCCCCCGATCAGGCGGGCGATCGCCCGCGCCGGCGCGCCGCTGGCCGGATCGGCGAGAATCCGGCGCGGCGTGGTCGCCTCCATCCGCCCGGTGCGCTGCCCCACCAACAGCGCCGCGACAAAGCAGGCATGGCTCTCATCGCCCACCGCCAGGTCAAACACGACGCGGCGCGCCTCCTGCACCGGGGTTGCCAGCGCGCCCAGGAAATTCTTCTGCGGCTCCGCCTTGCGCAGCGCCGGGAACCGGTCGAGGGCAGCCAGCGCCGTCGCCGCCAGATGTGTGCAATTGGGCTGGCGACAGGAACAATGGCTGTCGAACGTCACACGCCGCCCCACCAGCACGCCCGGCGTGATCACAGCGGTGTGACGCTCCCCCAGATGCTCCACCGTGGCGCTGATGACATCGCCGTTCAGCGCAACCCCAACGGCGCCGAACAGTACCAGCGTGCGCCCCCGCGTCAGTGCGCGGGCATCGAACACCCGGCCGAGATCCTCGGACGAAAACGGCGTCGGCATCGCTCGTCAGGCCGTCACGGCGCGGCGGCCATTAACGGCGCTGGTCAAGGTTGGGGCAAGCGGGGCCAAGGCAAGCGAAGCGCCGCCGGGGATACGGGTCCAGATTCGAATCATCAGCTATAAATGTCACGTATCCCGCCACGCGTCGACCGAGATGGCAGCTTTCCGGCGAACCATGCCGTGTTTTAATCTGCACAGGGCGGCAAGGTCCCGGCACCTCGCCGCGAATACGCCAACCCATCGCGCCCCGGGTCAAATTTGCATTTTTTCTCACGAAGTGCAGCCTTTGTCCCTCTCACCCCCGCGCGGACGCCCACAATGCCGGTTTTCATTTGCTTACCGCAACACAACATGTCGGTTCCGACCCCGCCCACAACGACCGATCACCCATCACGTTGTCGCGAAAACACCTGGATTTCAGCATCGCAGCAATGCGAATCCGATTACGATCGCCATCGACTTCATGACCAGGAACCACCCGCGAACGCCAGTACGCGCCACGAATTGGTGAGGATTTTTATCACCAATTCGGAACCGCCCCGACCTGCGACAGCCGAACGTTTAATGTGACTGTTCCAATGTTAAGGAAGTATTAATGGAATGCAACGATTAGCGGGGCTACGCCAACCATGACAATAATTCGGAACGTATCCTGGGCCGACGATCTTGGCTTTGCCAGCGCCCCGCAAAGGCGCGAACACAGCCGCCGTAGCGACAGCACCGGTGATGTCGTCAAAGCTATCGTCATCGGTCTCGCACTCGGCGTGTGCATCTGGGCGGTTCTGGTCGTGGGATACGTATATTTCCTAAGGTTGGGCGGATAACCATCCCTCGCCCGGACGATGTCGCAAGGCAGTTCCGGTGAATTGCCGAACCACCTCGCGGACACCCCACCTCACCGCGCCGAAGGTTACCCCGCGTTCCCGAAGATACGCTGCAACACCTTGTCACCCACCCGGATATCAAGCCGCTCCGCCGTGCCCGCCGCCATTTCCAGCGTCGCCCGCACCGGGAATTTGCCATCGATCGTGGCCAGGCTCTCCGGCACGGTATTCTCCGCGATGTGACGGATCGTGCCGTCGCTGCCGATGAACAGCATGTCCAACGGGGCGATCGTATTCTTCATCCACATCTTCGAATCCATGTCGTGTCCCCAGTCGAACAGCATGCCGCCATCCGCTGGCACCGTGGGGCGGAACATCAGCCCGGTTTCCTGCTGCTGGTAGGTCACCGCCATCTCCACATTGAACACATGCTGTTTACCGTCATGGGTGACGATGACCAGCTTTGCCTTCGGCAGCTCGGGCTGCGGACCGGTCTGGGCGTGGCCCGGCGGGGCCAGCAGAGCGGAAGTGGCAGTGCCGGCGATCAGGGCCAGCATCTGGCGACGGGTTGTCATGCGGGGAGTGTCTCCTTCAAGGCCAGTTCGGCCAAATGTCGTACGTCTTCGCGCACCGGCCCTTCGCGCGGCGCATCGCGCAGCGTGGTGAACCAATGCGCCGGGGGATTGCGCCCGGCGGCGCGGTTATAAACCAATTCGCGCAGCACGGCTTCGGCCTGCGGCGTGGTGCGCTCGGGGATCGCAAACCCGTTCAGCACCGCCCAGATCCCCGCCCAGCACCGCCCGACCGTATAGGGATTGTAGCCCCCTCCCCCCACCACCACCAGCCGCGGCGCCAGATCGCGCAAGGCCGCCACCACCGCCCAATGCGCGTTGTTGGACAAGGACAGCCGCGCCAGCGGGTCCTCCTCCAGCCCGTCCGCGCCGGCCTGCAGGAAGATCGCCTGCGGCCGCCGCGCCCGGATCATCGGCAGCACGGCCCGCTCCATCAGCCAGCGCATCTCGCTGTCGTTGAACCCCGCTTGCACCGGGAAATTCCGCGCGGCACCCCCGGCCCGGTCCGTCGCGAGCCCGGTGAACGGCCACCGCCCGGCCTCATGGATGCTGATGGTCAACACCCGATCGTCATCGGCGAACGCATCCTGCACGCCGTCGCCGTGATGCGCGTCGATATCCAGATAGACAACATTGTCCAACCCCGCATCCAGCCAGGTCAGGATACCCAGCACGGGGTCGTTCAGATAGCAGAAGCCCGAGGCCCGATCCCGCCGCCCATGATGCGTGCCGCCGCCCGGGCAATGCACAATCCCGCCCGCCACCGTCAGCCGCGCCGCCAGTATCACCCCGCCCGCCGAGGTCGCCGGCCGGCGAAACACCTCGGCATAGACCGGATTGCCGTCCGCCCCTATGCGGAACCGCGCCCGGTCCTCGGGGGAGACCGTCTGCGCCGCCTCCACCCGGCGCAACGCCGCCAGATAATCCGCATCGTGAAATCGCAGGATCTGCGCCTTGCTGGCCATCGGCGCCGTCACGAACACGCGCTCATCCAGCCATCCCATAGCGCGCACGATATCGGTGCAGGTCGAAACCCGCGGAATCGCCAGCGGATGCTTCGCCCCATAGGTGGAGCGGCGATAGATCTCGCTGCCGATATAAACCGGCCGCTCTCGCGGATCCGGCATCATCGGCGCGGTGTTGGCCGTCCCGCCTACCAAAGCGTCTCCTTCGCCCGCCCCGCCCAGCTCCGATCGTACTCCGCCCCGCCAACCCGGTTCTCGCTCAGCGCGGCCAGTATCTCGCCCGGCGTCGGCAATCCGCGCGCATCCACCCGGCTTGCCCCATCCCACAAGCCGGACCGCACGATCGCCCGGGCGCACTGGAAATACACCGCCTCCACCGCAATCACGATAACCGAACGCAGCGCCTTGCCCTCCACGGCGAACGACTCCAGCAGCGCCGGCTCCACCGACAATTCAGCCAGCCCATTCAGCCTGCGTCGTCCCCAAACCCGGAATGAGAAACAGCAACGCAACCCGCGGGTCCCGCACGATATTGCGCAGCGAATCCACCCGGTTATTGCCCCGCCGATCCGGCATCATCACCGTTTGCGCGTCATGCACCCGCACGAACCCGCATTGGTCGCCACGTGGCGAACAATCCAACCCCTCCGGCCCCACCGTCGCCAGCGCCGCGAAGGGCGACGCCTCGATCAATGCGCGGTATTGCGGCGTCACCCAGTTCACTTCCTTGGCGGTCGCGGTCTCCAGCGGCTTGCCGTACAGCGCTTCAAGCTGCTCGACGGTGGTGATGATGGACATAGCGTGGCTTCCGTGCGCGTTGATATCGGCGCCAGTCTCGTCCGGACAACACCCGCCATCAACGCCGAAACCGCAAGGCTCAGCTGTGCCGTCTATCGCGCGATGGCGTAGGCCTGCATGCCGCGCGGATTGGCCGCCGCCTTCACCTGATGCGCCTCGCCATCCGGCTCACGCCCCACCGCGCATAGCCGCCCTTCCGACCAAGGCTCGCCCCTGGTCACCACATGCCCGCGCCGCTCCAGCTCAGCGACCGTCGCCGCCGGAAAGCGCCCCTCCACCGTCAACGAGCCCGGCTGCACCTCGCGGGGCCAGAACGAAGCGATCAACTGATCGGTGTGGAAAGCCGGCGCGTCGATCGATTCCTGCAAATTCATGCCGTGATGGGCATGGTGCAGGAATAATTGCAGCGACCATTGCTCCTGCTGATCCCCACCCGGCGTGCCGAACGCCAGATAGGGCTTGCCGTCGCGAAACGCGAAAGACGGCGTCAGCGTGGTGCGCGGCCGCTTGCGCGGCGCCAGGCTGGATGCGAACCCTTCCTCCAGCCAGAACATCTGGCCCCGCACCGTCAGCCCGAAGCCAAGCCCCGGAACCACCGGGCTGGACTGGAACCACCCGCCGGACGGCGTGGCCGCAATCATGTTGCCCCAGCGATCGGCGGCATCGACATGGCAGGTATCGCCACGCTGCGCCCCGCCGGCGGTCAGCGCCGGCTCCCCTTCCCGATCCAGCGTCCGCGCCATGGTCGGCTCGCCCGCGCCCGCACCCTGCGCCGTCGTGCCCACCAGCCGCTCCGGCGGCATGCGCGCCTCCATTCCGCCCGGCCGCCCCGGCCGCAGCTCAAGACTTGCCGCCGTGCCGATCAACCCACGCCGCGCCGCGGCATAGGCGGGGTCGAGCAACGCCGCCACCGGCACCTCGGCGCTGTCGCCATACCAGGCATCGCGATCGGCGAAGGCCAGCTTCAGCGCCTCGGCCACTACATGCACGAAATCCGGCCCTTGCGGGTCCATGCGGTCGATATCGAAGCCGGACAATATGCCCAGCGCCTGCAGCATCGCCGGCCCCTGGCTCCACGGTCCGCATTTGAACACCCGGAACCGCCCATGATCGGCAAAAACCGGCCGCTCGACGGCCGGAATCCAGCCCGCCAGATCATCCGCCGTCAGCAGCCCGCGATGATGCCGCCCGGATACGTCGAAAACCTCGGTCCGGCTGAACCGGTCGATCGCCTCGGCCACCGGCCCGCGATACCAATAATCCAGCGCCCGCGCGATCTGCGCATCCCGGCTGCCGGCCGTCTCCGCCTCCGCCAGCAGCTTCGTGTAAAATTCCGCCAGCACAGGATTGCGAAACAACCTCCCAGCCTCGGGCACCCGGCCGCCCGGCAAATAGATCTCGGCCGAACTCCGCCAATGCGTCTCGAACAACTCCCGCACCGTGGCAATGGCGGCCGGAATGCGCGGCACCAGCGCATGACCATCGCGCGCATAGCCAATCGCCGGCGACAGCACCTCGCGCAACGTCGCCGTGCCCCAGTCGCGCAACAGCATCAGCCACGCCCCGAACGCGCCGGGCACGCAGGCGGCAAGCTGCCCGCTCCCTGGTATCAGATTCAGCCCAAGCCCGCGCACCCGCTCCAGCGTCGCCGCTGCCGGCGAACAGCCCTGGCCGGAAATGAGAAACGGCTCGGCATCCCCCGCGCGGCAGCCCAGAATAGGAACCTCCCCGCCCGGCCCGTTCAGATGCGGCTCCACCACCTGCAGCACGAACCCCGTGGCAACCGCAGCATCAAACGCATTCCCCCCACGCTCCAACACCCCCATGCCGGTCGCGCTCGCCAGCCAATGCGTGCTGGCAACCGCCCCAAAACTCCCCCGCAATTCCGGCCGAGTGGTGAAACTCATGGCGTGCACTCCCTTATCGGATAAAAGTTTTTTTGCTTCTTTTTTTCAAAAAAGAAGACCTTAGAAAGACAGTTTTTTAAAAAAGAGCCAAAAAACTTTCACCCGTTAGACCAGAAATCCGGCGCGCAACGGGTCGCGTTCGTTCACGAAGATGGTGTTCAGGCCGTGGGTTCGCGCCCAGCCGGAAATGCTCGGGATGATCGCCGCATGGTTGCCCACCTTGCCGGCCGCTTCCACCCGCCCGTCGAACATCGTGCCGATAATGCTCTCATGGATGAAATCATCGCCGACCGCGAGCTTGCCCAGCGCGGCAAGCTGCGCCATGCGCGCCGAGGTGCCGGTGCCGCAGGGCGAGCGATCCACCGCCTTGTCGCCATAGAACACCGCGTTGCGAGCATCCGCGCGGGCATTGGTCGGTGCGCCGGTCCACATGATGTGGCTGACGCCGCGAATGGTGGAATCGTCGGGATGCACAACCTCAACCGTCGCATTCAGCAGTCGCCGCAGCTCGGGGCTGTAGCGCAGCACTTCGCCGGCCGAAAAATTCTCCAGCCCGCCAAAACCCGGCTGCGGTTCCACGATGGCGTAGAAATTCCCGCCATAGGAAATATCCACGCGCAACCGCCCCATGCCCGGCATATCCACCTCCACATCCGCCAGCGCGAGATAAGACGCGACGTTGCGGATGCGGACGCTGTCGATATGCTCGCCATTGCGCTCATAGGTGGCGACCACGCGGCCCGCCGGCACATCCAGCCGCAACTCGCCCTCCGTCGCGGCGCGGGCCAGACCGTTCTCCAGCGCCATGGTCACGGTGCCGATCGTCCCATGCCCGCACATCGGCAGGCAGCCGGACGTCTCGATGAACAGCACCGCCACATCGCAATCCTCCCGCGTCGGCGGATAGAGGATCGCGCCGGACATGACGGCATGGCCGCGCGGCTCGAACATCAACGAGCGGCGGACCCAGTCGTGATGCTGCAGGAAATCCTGCCGCCGCTCGCTCATGGTGGCGCCGCGCAAATAGGGCGCGCCCCCGGTCACGAGGCGCACCGGATTGCCGCAAGTATGTCCATCGATGCAGCTGAATGTGTGATTTCCCGGCGGAACCGGCGTCGCGACGCCCTCCATCAGCGCATGCGCCAGATACTGACGAGGGCGGTCAAACAGGCACGGCCACGCAGGTTTTTCACGTCTCTATCCCTGGAACGGACGGCATTCTTGGTGGGAATTCAGTATATCCAACCGCCCCAGCCTGTCCATGCGCGCCCCATTTCCGTCACGCTCGGCCCCCTGCGCCATCGCGAACCGCCAACCTCACGCAGGCCCGTGCCAGATCCGGCGCCAGCGGGATCATCCCGCCATCCATCCTGCCATAGAGCTGAAACGTCGCCGCCTGCACCACCACACCCACGATCATGGCGGTGATCAGCATCCCGTCGCCCGGCGGAATCTCCCCCGTCGCGATGGCGCCACGGATCAGCCGGCTCAAAATATTCACTGGATTTGCCTCGTCGTACTCAAAGCGGCCCAACGCATCATGCTGGACCAGCAGCAGGAAGCGGAACCGCGTCCTGTCGGCATCATGCAGATCGCACATCAGCCGCACCATCGCCTCCAGGCGAATCGCGAACGGCGCATCCCGCGCCGCCTCATCGGCCAGCAACCGGCCATATTCCGCATAGCCCTCGGCGAACATTTCGTCGATCAGCTCGGCCTTGGAAGCGAAATGCGCATACAGGTTGGATGGCTTCATGCCCACCGCCGCCGCGATGTCGCGCACCGAAACCCCCTCCACACCACGCTCCACCACCAGCCCCATGGCGGTCTGCTTGATCCGCTCACGGGTCAGCCTGGGTGCACGCGCGCCGCTCATGCCGCCACCGGCTGCGCTACGAGCCGCGCCACCCCAGGATAATCGATCTTGCCCGTCCCGAGCAGCGGCAGGCGCTCGGCAATCTTCACGCTGCGCGGCACAGCCAGTTCCGCCACACCCTGTCCGCGCGCATGGGTCAACAGGGCGGCAACGCTCGCATCCGGCTGCGTCGTCACAAGCACAAGCTGCTCGCCCTTGCGCATATCCGGCACGGCGATCACCGCGTGCGACGCATCGGGCCACAGCGCGCCGGCCAGCGCCTCGGCGGCGGCCATGGACACCATCTCGCCGCCAATCTTGGCAAATCGCCTGGCCCGGCCAAGAATGGTGACAAAACCCGACGCATCGACACTGACGATATCGCCCGTGTCGTACCACCCATCCTCCGGCGGCTCCAGCACGCCCGGCGCCTCCGCGCGGAAATAGCCCAGCATCACGTTCGGGCCACGCACCAGCAGTCGCCCGCCATCGGCAATCCCCGGCACTTCCTCCAGCTTCCAGGCGATTCCGGGCAGCATCCACCCGGCGGCACCGCCGCGACTGTGCATGGCGGTGTTGAGCGCCAGCACCGGCGAGGTTTCCGTGGCGCCGTAACCTTCCAGCACCCGCACCCCGAACCGCTCCGCATAAACCCGCCGCGTCTCCTCGCGCACACGCTCCGCGCCGGCAAAGATGTAGCGCATGGCATAGAAATCATAGGGATGCGCGAAACGGGCCCAACCCGCCAGGAAAGTGTCGGTGCCGAAGCAGATCGTGGCATCGCTGTCGTAGATCAGCTCCGGCACGGTCCGGTAATGCAGCGGCGACGGATAGAAGAATACGCGCACGCCGTACAGCATCGGCAGCAGCGTGCCGCCCGTCAGGCCGAAGGCATGGAACATCGGCATGGCGTTGAACACCCGGTCCGACGAATTAAAATCGATCACCGCGGCAAGCTGCGCGCAATTGGCCATGATGTTGCGGTGGCTCAGCACCACGCCCTTGGGCGTCCCTTCCGATCCGCTGGTGAACAGCACCACACACGGCGCGCCGGCCGCCACACGGGCACCGGGCAGCTGATCCGCGCGGCGCGCATCGATCAGCCCGCGCAGCCTCGCGCCAAACCCGATCTCGCCGCGCACATCCTCCAGCCAGACAAAGCGGATCTGCTGCTCCATCCGCGCGACGACGGCCGCAAGCTTCGCCCGCTCGACAAAGCGGCGAGAGGACAGCACAACCCCCACCTCCGCCGCCGCGCAGGCCGCGAGCATGCCATCCGCCCCAGCCGAAAAATTCAACATGGCCGGCACAAGGCCAAAGGCCTGCAAGGCGAAGAAACTGACCGCCGCGGCATTGGAATTGGGCAACAGCACGCCCAATCGCCCGCCGACCGGCGCGAGCGGCGCGAGAAGCCGCCCAAGCGTCACCGCCCCCGCCACCAGCCGCGCATAAGATAACGGTTGGCGCTCGACATCCTCGGCAACTGCCATGCCGGCACCGGACCGCGCCTTCGCCCCCAGCAACGCCGCGAACAGCGAGCGGTCGATATCGCGCGCCGCGAAATCGGCCTGCTGCATCACCCCCTGCAGCGCCGTCCCAACCGCCTGGCGGCGCCGCCGGCCACGCAACGCGGGGTCGATATCCAGCGCGACCGGCGCCAGGATGGTCATGGACAAACGCGGGAACCAGCGCCGCCGTATTTTGCCGCCAAGATAAGAGAAAGGAGTGAATTGCGGACCATCGATGCGCACCGGAACGATGCGCGCATCGGCGCGATCCGCCACCAATCCGGCGCCCTCGTAGATCTTCATCAGCCCGCCAGTGGTGGTGATCCGACCTTCCGGAAACATCACCAATTGCTGCCCGTCGCGCACCGCCTTCACCATGGTCTTGGCGGCAAACGGATTGGCCGGGTCCACCGGAAAGATGCGCACCACCGCCAGGAAAGGTCTCGCCCACCATTTCCTGGCCGTCTGCCGGTTCACCGCGAATACGGGCGTGCCGGGCAGGAAGGTGGCAGCGAAGCAGCCATCGAGCAGGCTCACATGATTGACCACGAACAAGCGCCGCGCACCCGCCTCGGCCACATGCTCGACACCCTTGATGTCCACGCCATGCAGCGTGCGGAAATACCAGCGAAACACGGATCGCACGACCTCGCGCGGCAGAAAGCGCATGATCCAGACCGCCACAATCAGATTGGCGCAGGCCGCCAACAACAATATCGCGGGCGCCGACATGCCGGCCGCATAAAGCCCGGCCGTCAGCACCGCCGCCGTGGCCATGCCGGCGGCATTCACCACATTGTTGGCGGCAATGATGCGCGAGCGATGCGAGGCTGCCGATTCCTCCTGCATCAGCGCATAAAGCGGCACGGAATAGATGCCGCCGCACATCGCCAGCAGCGTCAGGTCGATCAGCATCCGCCAGCCCTGCGGCGCCGCCTGCACCGCGCCCACACTGGCCAGCGTGCCCGCCGCAACCACCGCATGGGCGAAATCCCAGGTGAACAGCGAAATCCCGAAAGCGGCAAGCGGAACATGCCGCGCCGAAATCTCGCCATGCAGCAGCCGCGCACAGCCAATCGAACCGATGCCGACGCCAACGGAAAAAAACGTCAGCATCAGCGTCACCACATGCCCATCCGCATGCAAATTGTCGCGCGCCACAGTCGGCAATTCGGCAAGCAGCGTAGCGCCGATCACCCAGAACCAGCTCAACCCCAGAATGGTGAGCCACACCGTATGGTTGGCCCGCGCCACCCGAATCAACGACGCCGTCTCCCGCGCCAGATTCCACCCGATCGCCAGCCCCGGCGATGCAGCCGGCGCCACCGGCACGCGGAAAGCACTGGCCAGCCCCGCCAACGCCACCACCAAGCCCGCCACGGAGACAACCAACGGTCCTGACGGCAGCAGGATCAGCGCACCGCCACCGATCGTTCCCGCCAATATGCCAAGAAAAGTGCCCGCCTCGATCAACCCGTTGCCAGCGACCAGTTCGTCGTCGCGCAGATGGCTCGGCAGGATGGCGTATTTCAGCGGCCCGAAAAACGTGGCCTGCACGCCCAGCCCGAACAGCACCAGCATCA
Organism: Acetobacteraceae bacterium; assembly: GCA_036497785.1. Lineage (GTDB taxonomy): Bacteria > Pseudomonadota > Alphaproteobacteria > Acetobacterales > Acetobacteraceae > DASXIW01. The sequence continues at coordinate 14,882 of DASXIW010000203.1, forward strand.
GCGCCCCGATGCTGTCGGCAAGAAATCCCGCCGCCGCCAGCACCATCAACCCAACCTCGCCCAGCTTGGTCAGCCGGATCAGCCAAGATTTCTCATACCGGTCGGCAAGCTGCCCCGCACTGGCCGAGAACAACACATAGGGCAGAATGAACACCCCACCCGCCAACGCCACCAGCACCGGCCCGGCCGAGGCGAGCTGGTACAACGCCAACACCACCAGCGCGTTCTTGAACAAATTGTCGTTCAGCGCCCCCAACATCTGGGTCGCGAATAACGGCAAAAACCGCGACGAGCGAAGCAACGCGGCAGACCCGGCCATGGCGATGCCCCCATGAGGTGAACGAACGTTCGTTTTTTACGATACCCCTGTGCGTCGGTCAAGCAATTCCAGGAAGGAAGGCGAGGGCTCTGCCCTCGACCCGCAAAGGGGCAGAAGCCCCTT
>DASXIW010000204.1:0-3556 GCA_036497785.1 Acetobacteraceae bacterium
GGTGTGCTGCTCTACGAGCTGCTGGCCGGCAGCCCGCCGTTTAGCCGCAAGGAACTGGAGAAGGCTGGCCTGTGGGATGCGCACCGGGACCAGCCCGCGGCCGGAGCTGCGCATGAACTCGCCCCGGTCGTGGGCGCGCAGGTAGTCGACGAGCGCCCACCGGTCCTCCTCCGGCGTGCCGACGGCATGGCCGGCGAGCCAGAAGAGATCGCCGTCGCTGAATTCCAGGAGGCCGCGCCCGGTGAGGTCCGGGGGATGATGCGGCAGCGTCCCGGCCGCCGGGCCGTCGCCATGGCCGGCAGCGCCGTGGCACACGGCGCAATCGGCCCTGTACACGGCTTCGCCGCGCACGATGTCGGCGGCGGCGAAGCCCGTGGGCGAGTCGAAGAAGCTGGTCGGAAAGGCAGCGACGAACAGATCGCCCGGCGTTTTTGGGTTCATTCGCCACTGGAATGGCCAGACCGGCTGTTCGTGGGCGCCGGGCGTGAGGTGGGCGAGGAACCCGGCCGCCAGAACCACCACGACAGCGAGCGCCGATTCGCCGGCGATGGAGCGCCGCAGCGCCGCGCCGGGTCGGGCGGAGAACGCGAACCGGTTCAGCGCCGCCAGCCCCAGCAGCGACAGGAACAGCGCCAGCTTGAGCAGCGCCACCTGGCCGTACGCGGTGCCGACCAGCGCCGGCACGCTGCCCACCAGGTCGATCGCCTGGATCAGCGAGGTTCCCGCGATGACCGTGACGGTCGCCACGCCGAGCGGGAAGAAGCGCCGGACGGCAAGCGCTGCGACGTCGTCGGGCAGCGTCGCAAGGCAGATCAGCAGCGGCGCCAGACCACCCAGCCATGCGCCGGCGGCCCATACATGCAGGGCCTCGGCGATCAGCAGGCGGTCGCCGACAACGCCCCCGATGGCGCCAGCGTGACCGATGGCCGACTGCAGCCCGAGCGCACCGCCCGCGAGGATGATGGCAGCCGCCAGGGCCGCACGATCGCGGCCGGCACGGCGAACCGGGGCTGCAGCGGCCTTCCCCTGGCAGGCCGGCTCGCGCGCCGCGGCCACGCCCTCCCGCGCGCTGGGCACAGCGACGGCTGGGCCCGACGGCGTGCGGAGGACAAGGCCAAGCGGCAGCAGTGTCAGCAGCAGCGCGAACCGGACCAGCACGAGCCGGCCGAACTGCGTGTCTAGCGCAACCGGCGGCAGGGCGGCGAGCGTCTCGCCGATCCCCTCGGTGCCGGCAATCGCCGCCGCCTCCGCCACGAACCAGGCCACGCCCAGGGCGAATGCGAGCACCAGGCTGACCTGTGCCAGGCGCGTGAGCCGGATGCGCAGCGCCTGCGCCCACGTCGTCGCGGGCGGCCGGCGGACCACCACAGCCGTGAACACCAAAGTGCCGAAGAGCGAGGCGAGCGCCGCACAATGCGCGCCGCGCAAGATCGCGGTGACGATCTCCGCCACGCTCATCGATCAGCGCCGGGCGGCCGAATCGCCGCGGCCCCGGTTGCGGCGGGCGATGCCTCCGGACGCGCACGCGGCCACCCCGCGGATCACCGGAGGCGTCCCCGGAGCCAGTCCGGTGGACGGGCGGCGGGTGCCGTCGCGCGCGGGAAGGCAGGCGCGCTCGCCGGAGCACCAATAATCATGCCGGCACCAATACCGCAATCGGTTCGCCCGCGGCAAAGGCCGCGCGTGTTGCCGTCGCCCTGCGCTGGGCGACGCTGTCCCCGACTTAAGCGGCCACCAGCGCCCGCTTCTGGGCATGGCGCGCCCGATCCGTGGCGGGTAGGCGACTCTGGGGTCCGTCGTTGTAACGCCGCTGATTTATCGGAATCCGAAACATAATGGCGCGCTGAAATTCCGATCCTCAACCTATGGTTGTTGAACTTCAGCCGGACCTGGCTGGACGACCACCTCACGGCGCAGTGAATTTCATGGACGAAATTATAACGTTCCTGTTGCAATTGCGATTGCGCAAGTTTATAAACCCTTTGCGTTTCCCGAAACGTACGAGCCGCTGGACGCGTGCAGATCGGGTTCTCGCGCAGGATGAGGGCCGAAGGGACTGGCACATGGCTGTGCACGACAACAAGACTTTGGGGATAAGCCCGTCCAAGGGCGAGACGTCAATAATAACCACTGTCCAGATTTCGGCATCGATCTGGACCCAAGAGCCTTGCCTTCGCCAGCCCATCCCGGCCCGCCTTCCGCGTCCCGGCAGCGTCCGCACTACGTCTGCCATTTTCGTTGCGTATGAGCAACACTCATGCGCCTCCGCAATCGAACGTGACACAAATGGAGCGTTAACATGACGAGTTGGAAAGACAAGCTCGCGCTGACGGCGCAGCGAAACCGGCAGGAGATCATCAAGGCCAAGCTGAACCGGCGCGAGATGATGCGCCTCGGCCTGCTCACCACCGGCGGCGCGCTGATCGCGAAGGCGGGCCTCAGCGCCCGGGCGTTCGCGGACCAGGGCTCGGGCAGCGGCAGAGCCAGCCTTACGGTTCCGGGCGTTGACGGCCAGAGCCCGCCGGTGACACCGTGGGCGGTGGAAATGCCGCGCCTCTGGGTGCAGCAGCCGGTCGATTACCACAAGATGGAGTTCGGCCCGCCCACCGGCAATACCCCGGTCGATGGCGCGACCAGGCAGATCCCCCACCAGTACTTCTCGTACAACGCCGCCACCGACACGTTCGGCCCCGGCAGCCAGGGCAGCTTCATCCCGCAGAAGTTCTACGAGCTGGAGATGCGGGAGGACCACATCAATCTCAACCCGGGCCTGGCAGGCAACACCCGGTTCTTCTGCTTCCACGACAACAACGGCAATGCCCGCGTCCCCGGGCCGCTGATCCGGGCGAAGTACGGCGAGCCGGTGCTGGTCCGCTTCAAGAACAAGCTGCCGTCGGTGAAGACCGCGCAGGATTTCGGCATCTCCGAGATGACCACCCACCTGCACAACGGCCACACGCCATCGGAGAGCGACGGCAATCCGGTCAACTTCTTCAACTCGATCAACGACACCAACGCGGTCAACCCGAAGGGCTTCAAGGATCAGCACTATCCGAACGTCCTGGCCGGCTTCCGCGATCCGACCTTCGGCCCGGCCGGCAACCCGAACGAGGCGCTCGGTTCGCTGTGGTACCACGATCACCACCTCGATTTCACCGCCCAGAACGTCTACAAGGGCATGTTCGGCTGCTACAATCTGTTCGACAATCTTGACACCGGCGTGCAAGGCACCGGACTGAAGCTGCCCTGCGGGCCCAGCGCCAACGGCGATGACCTGGATTGCCCGATCTTCTTCCACGACGCGGTGCTCGACGCGGACGCGCAGTTGGTGTTCGACCTGTTCGACCTCGACGGCATCATCGGCGACCGCTTCCTGGCCAACGGCGAGATCCAGCCCGTCCTGAATGTCGCCAAGCAGCGCTACCGGTTCCGGCTGTATGCCCCCGGCCCGTCGCGCTGGTGGGAGTGGTCGCTGTACGACGGCAAGCAGTTCTGGCCGTTCTGGCAGATCATGACCGACGGCAATCTGCTGCCGGATGCGGTGCAGGTGAGCAGC
>DASXIW010000205.1:0-7147 GCA_036497785.1 Acetobacteraceae bacterium
ACCGCCGCCGCCACGTCCTCCGGCAGGCCGATCCGCCCCGCCGGGATACGCGCGATTTGGCGCTGGAAGGCCGCCGGATCCAGGGCCGCATGCGCGCCAGCGTCCTTGCGGATGAAGCCGGGCACCACCGCATTCACCGTAACCCCGGATGCCAACTCGATCGCCAGCGCGCGGACCAGCGCTTCCATGCCGGCTTTGGCGGCGGCCGAGGCCGGGAAGACCGTCATGTCCGGCCGGAAGGCATGCGCCACGAAACTGCTGACGGCGACCACGCGCGCATCCCGCCCCGCCCGCAAATGCGCTGCGGCGGCGCGCGCCAGCCGCAGGAAGGCCCAGGGGATGGCATCCAGCGAGCGGGCGAAATCCGCGTCGGTCAGATCGGTGAGCTTCGTGCGATCGGCGAATCCCGCATTGCTGACCAACACATCCAGCCTGCCGAACCGCGCCACCGCGCCCGCTACAAGGGAAGCAGGGGTGTCCGGGTCCGCGAGATCGCCCAGGATCACCTCCGCCTGCGCCCCGGCCTCCCGCGCCGCGGCGGCGCTGCGCTCGGCGCCGGCCGCATTGGCACGGGTATGCACCAGCAGCGCCATGCCGGGGGCTGCCAGCCTGCGACATATGGCAGCACCGATGCCGCTCGCGGCCCCGGTGACCAGCGCCACGCGGTGTGTCCTGTCCATGCAGTTCTCCTGATTGCCAGCCGAACGCCGCGACCGCTAGCGTGAGCAGGCGAATGGAGCAAGTCAGCCATGTCCGATCTGCCTGAGGCCGATTCCGCGACCCACGCGTTTTTTCTCGCCTGGCTCGATCGGTTCGCCGGCTTCGTGCGGGAGGTGGATTACGCCGCGGCGCGCCCGCTGTTTCACGAGCACGTACTGGCCTTCGGCACCCACCGCGACGTGATCGCCGGCATGCAATCCTGGATCGACACGCAGTGGGACAATGTATGGCCACGCACGTCCGATTTCCGTTTCGCCCTGGACGCGACGCGGGTCCTGGCCGCCGATGACGGCAGCATGGCCGTGCTGATCGCACCCTGGACCAGCACGGGATACCACCCGGACGGCACCGCTTTCGACCGGCCCGGACGCGCGACAATGATCTTCCATCGCAGCGGCGCACATTGGCTGTGCGTGCATTCCCACATGTCGCTCAATCGCGGTGTGCCCCAGACGAGCCATGCCGACCGGCCGGTGAAAGCGCGCTGAACGGAAGCCGATGCGCCGCAGCCGGTTGACACCCGCGCCAGCCCCGCCGCACCTTGCCGAAACTGGCGAGGAACGAGGCGGATTCATTATGACGCATGACCACGACGACGGTTTCAACGGCCGGCTGCGCAGCCGACGCTGGTTCGATAATCCTCAAGACCCGGCAATGACCGCGTTGTATGTCGAACGATACCTGAATTACGGCCTGACGCGCGAAGAGTTGCAGGGCGGCAAGCCGATCATCGGGATCGCCCAGACCGGCTCCGACCTCTCCCCTTGCAACCGCCACCATGTCGCCCTCGCCTCGCGCGTGCGCGACGGCATTCGCGATGCCGGCGGCATTCCGCTGGAATTCCCGGTCCACCCCATCCAGGAAACCGGCAAGCGCCCCACCGCCGCGCTGGACCGCAACCTCGCCTATCTCAGCCTGGTCGAAGTGCTGCACGGCTACCCGATCGACGGCGTGGTGCTGACCACCGGCTGCGACAAGACCACTCCGGCCATGCTGATGGGTGCTGCCACGGTCAACATCCCGGCCATCGTGCTCTCCGGCGGGCCGATGCTTGATGGCTGGTGGCAGGGGCGGCTGTCAGGCTCCGGCACCATCGTCTGTGAAGGCCGCAAGCTCTATGCCGAGGGCAAAATCGGCTACGAGGAATTCATGAAGATGGTGGCGTCCTCCGCCCCGTCGGTCGGCCACTGCAACACCATGGGCACGGCGCTCTCCATGAACTCGCTGGCCGAGGCGCTGGGCATGTCCCTGCCCGGCTGCGCCGCCATCCCCGGCCCCTATCGCGAACGCGGCCAGATGGCCTATGAAACCGGCCGCCGCGCCGTGGCGATGACGCTGGAAAACCTCCGCCCATCCGACATCATGACCAAGGCGGCGTTCGACAACGCGGTGGTGGCCGCCGCCGCCCTGGGCGCCAGCTCCAACTGCCCGATCCACATGGTCGCCATTGCGCGCCACATGGGCGTGGACCACTCGCTCGACGATTGGCAGAAGCTCGGCCCCGACGTGCCGCTGCTGGTGGATTGCCAGCCCGCCGGTCGCTTCTTGGGCGAGGCGTTCCATCGCGGCGGCGGCGTGCCGGCCGTGATGAAGGAGCTTCTTGCCGCCGGCAAGCTGCATGGCGACGCCATGACCGTGACCGGCAAGACGCTTGCCGAGAACCTGGCGGAGGCGCCGGATGGCGACCGCGAGGTGATCCGCAGCTTCGCCAAGCCGATGAAGGAGCATGCCGGCTACGTCGTCATGTCCGGCAACCTGTTCGACAGCGCGGTGATGAAGATCAGCGTCATCGACAAGGAATTCCGCGACCGCTTCCTTTCCGACCCCGCCCGCCCCAACGTGTTCGAGGGCAAGGCCATCGTCTTCGAAGGCCCCGAGGATTACCACGCCCGTATCGAGGACCCCGATCTCGGTGTCGAGGAACAGTCCGTGCTCATCATCCGCAACGCGGGGCCGGTCGGCTATCCCGGCAGCGCGGAGGTGGTGAACATGCAGCCGCCCGCCGCCATGCTGAAGCAGGGCATCAACGCCCTGCCCACCATGGGCGATGGAAGGCAATCCGGCACCTCCGGCTCGCCCTCCATCCTCAACGTCTCGCCGGAAGCCGCCATCGGCGGCGGGCTGGCCTTGCTGAAAACCGGCGACCGCATTCGCATCGACCTCAATACCCGCAAGGTGGACGTGCTGATGCCGCCCGAGGAACTCGCCGCCCGCCGCGCCGCCTGGAAGGCGCCGGTGCTGCAGAACAAGACGCCGTGGGAGGAGATCTATCGCAGCATGGTCGGGCAGCTCGGCACCGGCGGGTGCCTGGAACCGGCCACCTTGTATCTGAACATCCTTGAAGAGCGCGGCGAAAGCCGGAACAACCATTGATCGCGCCAACAGCCAGGAAACGCCGGAATGCCAGGCCGCCTCGCAGGTAAGACCGCCTTCGTCACCGCCGCCGCCCAGGGCATAGGCCGAGCCACCGCGCTGGCCTTTGCCGCCGAAGGGGCCACGGTCTTCGCCACCGATCTGAACGGCCCGAAAGTCGCGGAAATCGCGGCGCCGAACCTGCACACCGCCGCACTGGACGTGATGGACCTGCCGGCCATCGAAGCTGCGGCCAAGAAGGTCGGCCCGGTTGACATCCTGTTCAACTGCGCGGGCTTCGTGCACCAGGGCAGCGTGCTGGACGCGAGCGAGGCGGATTGGGAGTTCGCGTTCAACCTGAACGCGCGCTCCATGTTCCGCACCATCCGGAACTTCCTGCCGGGCATGATCGCGCGCGGCGGCGGCTCGATCGTCAATATCGCCTCCGTCGCCAGCAGCGTGAAAGGCATCCCCAACCGCTTCGCCTATGGCGCCAGCAAGGCGGCCGTCATCGGACTAACCAAGTCCGTGGCCGCGGATTTCGTCACCAAGGGGGTGCGCTGCAATTGCATCTGCCCGGGCACGGTGCAGTCGCCCAGCCTCGATGACCGAATCGCCGCCAACGCCGCTGCCGCCGGATCGCTCGAAGCTGCACGTGCGGCCTTCGTCGCGCGGCAGGCGATGGGGCGGCTCGGCACGCCCGAGGAAATCGCCATGCTGGCGGTTTACCTGGCCAGCGACGAGGCGCAGTTCGTCACCGGGCAGGCTGTGGTGATCGATGGTGGGATTTCGCTTTGAGAAGCAAGCCAGGAGAGGCCAGGGCTCTGCCCTGGACCCGGTTAAGGCAGTGCCTTGACAATTCTGGACTATCTTGGCTGCGTCCACTTCCTTCGGTTGAAGACGACGATCTCGACGTTGGGACCGGCGAAGCCCAAAATTCGTTGCGAGCACACAAAATTATGTGCGATTGACGCGGTTGATTGCCTGCGGCGCAAGCAAGAAAAGTCTCGGATTCTCAAGGCTCCGCCTTGAGTGGGTCCAGGGCAGGGCCCTCGCCTTCCTACCCAATCAAGCACACATCTCATTCAGGGACACACATCACATGAAGCTCCTGCGATACGGCCGCCCGGGCGCCGAGAAACCAGGCATTCTCGACGCCGACGGCAAGATCCGCGATCTGTCCGGCGTGGTCGAGGACATCAACCCCGCCGCCCTGTCGCCGGCCTCGCTGCGCAAGCTGGCCAAGCTCGATCTGTCCAGCCTGCCGGCCGTGCGCGGCAAGCCGCGAATCGGGCCATGCGTCACGCGGCCGCTGAACTTCGTCTGCATCGGCCTGAACTACGCCGACCATGCCGCCGAGACGGGCGCCCCGATCCCGAAGGAGCCGATCGTGTTCCTGAAGTCGCTCGGCGCCTTCCAGGGTCCGAACGACGACGTGAAGATCCCCCGCAACTCCAAGAAGACCGATTGGGAGGTCGAGCTCGGGGTGATCATCGGCACGACGGCGCGCTACCTCTCCGAGGAAGACGCGATGAAGCACGTCGCCGGTTATTGCGTGGTGAACGATGTCAGCGAGCGGGAATTCCAGGCCGAGCGTGGCGGCACGTGGGACAAGGGCAAGGGCGCGGACACGTTCGGTCCCACCGGTCCGTGGATGGTGACCAAGGACGAGATCAAGGACCCGCAGAATCTGGCGATGTGGCTGGATGTGGACGGCAAGCGCAAGCAGAACGGCAACACGAAGACGATGATCTTCACGGTGCAGCAGATCGTCTCCTATGTCAGCCATTTCATCACGCTGCATGCGGGCGACGTGATCGCCACCGGCACGCCGCCGGGCGTGGGCTTGGGCGCCAAGCCGAAGCCCGTGTTCCTGAAGGCTGGCCAGACCATGCATCTCGGCATCGAAGGTCTGGGCGAGCAGATGCAGAATGTGATCCAGGCCTGACACCATGCGGCCGGGAGAGTCGCGACTGGCGCCCGGCCGCGCCCTTCTCTGGCTGATCCTGGCCGCCACGGCGTTCCGGCTGGTCATGGCCGGAACGCTGGGCCTGGGCATCGACGAAAGCTACGTCGTCGCTGCCGGGCGCGACTTCCATCTCGGCTATTTTGACCATCCGCCGGCGGTCTGGTGGCTTTCGGCCGGAATCGCCCGGCTGACCGGCAGCGAAGCCGCCTGGGTGGTGCGGCTGCCCTTCATCGCGCTCGCCGCCCTGTCCACCTGGCTGACGTACCAGCTGACGGCGCTGCTGTTCTCGCGCCCCGCCGGCCTGTGGGCCGCCACCGCGTTCACCCTGTCGCCGGTCCTGGGCGTTACGACCGGCGGATGGGTGCTGCCCGACGGGCCTTTGGTATGCGCCCTCCTGGCGGCGGCCTGCTGCCTGGTGCAGGCCCTTCCGGGACGCGGCTGGGGCTGGTGGTTGGGGGCGGGGCTATGCGCGGGGCTCGCCCTGATGTCGAAATACACGGCGGGGCTGGTGCTCGCCGGCGCGCTGGTGGCGATCATGACCCAGCCCACGCATCGCCACTGGCTGGCGCGGCCGCAACCCTATGTCGCGGCACTGCTGGCGCTGTTCCTGTTCCTGCCGGAATTGGCCTGGAACGCGCAGCACCACTGGGTCTCATTCGCCTTCCAGGGCGGCCGCGCGGCCACACGTCGCTTCCGGCCATTCGGCCCGCTGGCCACGCTGGGCGGTGAGGCGCTGTTCCTGCTGCCCTGGATATGGCTGGGGCTGATCGTGAATTTCCTGCGCGGGCTGCGCGCCGGCCCATCCGGCTGGGGCCCGTGGCTGCTGTGCTGGCTCGCCTTCCTGCCAGTGACGCTGTTCGCCGTCATCTCGTTCTGGTCAACCGGCGTGCTGTTCCACTGGGCCGCGCCGGGCTATCTGTTCCTATTCCCCCTGCTGGGCGTCACGTTGCAATCCTGGCGCCCCGCCCGCGCCTGGGCCGCCGCCACGGCCGCCCTGCTTTGCCTCGCTTTGCTGGCGACCGCGACCGAACTGCGCTGGCACTGGATCGCATTCTTCGCGCCGAACGCCGACCCGGCCCTGCAGGCGCTGGACTGGATGCCGCTGCGTCCGGCGCTGGCCGCCCGTGGTCTGCTGCAAGGCCGTCCGATCGCAGGGCCGGGTTGGGCCGATACCGGCAAGATCAGCTACGCGCTGGGCGGCAACCCCAACGTGCTGTGCCTGAACACCGACGACCGCGAATTCGGCTTCGGCCGCACGCCTGCCGATTTGGTCGGACAGGACATATTGATCGTGGCGCCCGGTCTGTCGTCCGCGCAAATGCAGGCCCGCTATGGTGCGATCTTCGACAGCATCGAAACGCTCGCACCCGTCACGCTGGGATTTCCCGGACGCTCCGGCGTGACGATTCCGCTATTTGTCGGACACCACCTACGGCGTTGGCCCTGACGAAGAAGGACGGGTCACGCCGCCAGATGTCGCATACCCGGCTGCCCCAGGAATTCATGTGGCCCGACATGGATCAGCTCGCCCTGCGTATCCAGCCAGATTCGCCCGCCTATGTCCCGCCAGCGCCGGCAGAACGTATAGTCCTCGCTGAGGTAATGGCCGGTTTCACGGTCGATCATGCAATCGAACAGGGCGTATTGGTTCGGGCTCAGGCTCGGCGTGGCGGCGGTGTGGGCGGCGGTGTAATTTGTGTGCGGATAGGCGGCGATCATGCGGTCCAGGGTCTGGCGTTTGATCAGCATGAAGCCGGTGCCGGCATATTCGCCTGTGACGAACCCATCCCGCCGCGCCAGTTCCGCGCCTTCGCAGGGTGTGCCGACATAGCGAAGCGGCGCCGTTTCCACCGATTCACCGCCCCGGGCCCGGGCCGGGGCGGCGGTGTCCCAATCGATCAGCTTCAGCGGATACATCCCGGCCACGATGTCCTGGTCGAAGCGCCGCATGCGCAGCACCTGATCGACGGTGAAGCCGGTATCGGCGTCCACGAACAGCAGATGCGTGGCGGTGGGCATGTCCAGGAGACGCGCCACCAGCGCGTTGCGGCTGCAGGTGATCAGGGAATCATACCCCAGCAGCTCGATGGAAACGGCCATGCCAGT
>DASXIW010000206.1:0-45798 GCA_036497785.1 Acetobacteraceae bacterium
GGGCCCTTAGAACCAATTGTTTTAAGGGGTTTGGCAGACGGGGCCTAGGGAGCGGCTGCGAGCACCGTGCAGGCCCCCTCTGCCAAACCGCTTAAGTCACGAGATCAAAGGGGCCTCTGCCCCTTTGCGGGTGCAGGGCAGAGCCCTGCCAGGGTCTGGGGCAGCGCCCCAGCCTTCCTTACTCCCACGCCTAAGGCTCGAGATCGCGTGCCACCTCCGGCGCGCGCAGGAGCTTATCGACATGCATGGCGTAATCGATGCTGGTATCCGCCTGGAAGGACAGATCCGGCGCCACGCGCAGCCGCAACGATTTGGCCACCTGCCCGCGCAGAAACGGCGCCGCGCGGCGCAGGGCCGGCAGTTTCTCGGCAATGTCCGAGCGGCCGAGCCGGGTCACGAACGCCGTGGCGCGCTTCAGGTCCGATCCGATCCGCACTTCCGTCACTGTGATCAGCACGTCCGACAATTCGGGGTCGCGCACTTCCCCGCGGGCGAAGACGCCGGCCAGAACATGGCGGATTTCCTCGGCCACGCGCAGCTGGCGTTGGCTCGGTGCCTTGGCAGCCGCCGCGCGGGGGGCCGATTTTGCCGCCGCCTGCTTCAACCCGGCACCATCTCGATGTCGAAACACTCGACCACGTCGCCGACCGCGAGATCCTCGAAATTGGCGAAGGACAGGCCGCATTCGTAGCCGCGGGCCACTTCGCGGACATCGTCCTTGAAGCGCTTCAACTGGGTCAGTTCGCCGGTATGGATCACCACGCCGTCGCGCAGCAGCCGCACGCCGGAACCGCGCTTGACCAGACCTTCGGTGACCATGCAGCCGGCGACCTTGCCAGCCTTGGTGATCTGGAAGACCTGACGGATCTCCGCATAGCCCAGGAACTTCTCGCGCGCCTTGGGCGCCACCTTGCCCTTGACCAGCTTCTCGATGTCGTCTGCGACATCGTAGATGATCGAGTAGTAGGAGATGTTCACGCCCTCGCGCTGGGCGAGTTCGCGGGCCTGGCTGGTGGCGCGCACGTTGAACGCCACGATCACGCCGTTGGACGCCTTGGCCAGCTGGATGTCGCTCTCGGTGATCTGGCCAACGGCCGCCACCAGGATACGGACCCGCACCTCCTCATGCGCCAGCTTCAGCACAGTGGCCTGGATCGCCTCGCAACTGCCCTGGGTGTCCGCCTTGATCAGGACGGCCACTTCCTTCTGCACGCCGGCCTGGATGCGGGCCAGCATCTCGTCCAGCGTGCCCCGCGCGGCGGTCATCACGCCCGCTTGCTTGTCGCGCAGCTTGCGCTGGCGGAACTCGCTGATCTCGCGGGCGCGGCTTTCGTTCTCCACCACCACGAAGGGTTCGCCGGCAGTCGGCACCCCGGCCAGACCGAGTATCTCAACGGGCGAGGAGGGGCCGGCATCCTTCAGCGGGCGGTTCTTGTCATCCAGCATGGCGCGCACACGGCCGAACTCGGCGCCGGCCACGACGATGTCGCCCTGGCGCAGCGTGCCCTTCTGGACCAGCACGGTCGCCACCGGACCCCGGCCGCGATCCAGCCGGCTTTCGATGACCGCACCCTCGGCGGCGCGATTCGGATTGGCGCGCAGATCCAGGATCTCGGCCTGCAGCAGAATCGCCTCCTGCAATGCCTCCAGCCCGGTCCGCTTGGTGGCGGATACCTCCACGTCCTGGGTCTCGCCGCCCATGTCCTCTACGACAATATCGTGGCTGAGCAATTCCTGGCGCACCCGGTTCGGGTTGGCGTCGGGCTTGTCCATCTTGTTGATGGCCACGATGATCGGGGCGTTGGCCGCCTTGGCGTGCTTGATCGCCTCGATCGTCTGCGGCATCACGCCGTCATCGGCCGCCACCACCAGCACCACGATGTCGGTCACACCGGCGCCGCGCGAGCGCATGGCGGTGAACGCCTCATGGCCCGGCGTGTCGATGAAGGTGATGTGCTCGCCGGTGGCCAGCGTCACCTGATAGGCGCCGATATGCTGGGTGATGCCGCCGGCCTCGCCGGCCGCCACGTCGGTGGAGCGCAGCGCGTCCAGCAGGCTGGTCTTGCCGTGATCGACATGGCCCATGACGGTAACAACCGGCGGACGCGGCTCCAGCTCGCCTTTCTCGTCAACCGCACCTTCCAGGCCGATTTCGACATCGTCCTCGGAGACGCGCTTCACGCGATGGCCAAATTCCTGAACCACCAGCTCGGCGGTGTCGGCATCCAGGCTCTGGGTGATGGTGGCCATCACGCCCATCTTCATCAGAACCTTGATCACCTCGGGTCCGCGGGCGGCCATACGGTTGGCCAGCTCCTGCACCGTGATGTGATCGGGCAGCACAACTTCGCGCACCACCTTCACCTGATCGGAACGCAGGCGCTCCAATTCGGCCTGGCGGCGCTCGCGCTCACGCTGGCGGCGTACGGAGGCAAGGCTGCGGACGCGGTCGTCCTCCCCCTCGATGGCGGCCTGCACGTCGATGCGGCCGGCGCGGCGGCGGTCGTCGCCCCCCTTCTTGGGGGCAGGGGTCGCCGGCTTGCGCGGCGGCAGCACGGCGCCGGTGGGGCCGCGACGGATCGGGCGGGATTCCTCCTCCTCCTCGGCGGCACGGGCAGGCCGTAGGCGCAGGGTCTCGGCCGGCGCCGCGGGGGTTGCCGGCGCGGCAGGGCGGGGCGCCCTGCGCACCTCGTCGGCGGCCCGCGCCACGGGGGCCGTGGTGCGCGCCGCGTTGGCCGCGGCGGCGGCGGCCTCCTCCGCACGGCGAGCCTCGGCTTCGGCTTTAGCCTTGGCTTCTTCCTCGGCCTTGAGGCGCGCCTCTTCCTCGGCGGCCTTGCGGGCGTCTTCCTCGCGCCGGCGCGCTTCCTCGGCGGCGGAGAGGATCGAGATCTTCTCCTGCTCACGCCGTTCGGCGTCACGCCTTGCGTTCTCGCGCTGCTGCTCCTGCAACACGCGCTGGCGCACGGCAAGCTCGTTGGCGGTCAGCGCACGGCCAGCCCCCGCCGGCGGCTTGGCCGCGACATTGGGCGCACGGGCCATGGACGCGCCCGCCGCAGCCGAAGGAGGCGGAACAACGGGCGGCGGGGTCGGGACGCGCTTCTTGCGCACCTCGACCTGCACCACCTTGGAGCGGCCATGACTGAAACTCTGTCGTACGGACCCGGCATCCACGGTCCGGCCAAGCTCCATGCGTCCAGCGGGGCGCAATGAAAGCCTGCCTTTAGCCGCGTCCTGATCGTTGCCTTCGCTCATCTACCCGCCTGCACCTTCAACCGCTTCCTTGGCATCAGATCCACCCGGCTCCGCCGGAGGATCGCCATCCCGCCCGGCAACGCCGGCCGGTGAAGTCCTGCCGCGCCGGCCTTGCGTGGCCGCCTTGGCATCGTCTCGTCCGGCGGCGTCGCGCGGGGGTGACATCTGCTCCAGCCCCGCCAGCCGCTCCGCCTCAATCCACAGCATCTCGGCCAACCGGCCTTGCGCCACCGCCACATGCACGGCGTGATCGCGGCCGAACACCGCGCCCAGACTGGCCGCATCCAACGGCGCGGCGACCGGGACGCTCTGCGTCCGGCCACCCAGAAAACGCGCCCGCTCGTCCGGGCTGCCGTCGCGCGCCTGCACAATCAGCCCCGCGCGGCCTGCGTCCAGCCACTCACGCGCCTTGGCGAAGCCACACACGGCCTGGCCCGCACGCCGGGCAAAACCCATGGTGTCGACGATCCGCCGTGCGAGCGCCACCTTCAGGTTGGACGCGAGATGGGGGGGCACCGTCACCGGACCACGGGCCGCCTTCGCGAAGGCGCCCCGGGTGCAGGCGGTTTCTACCACATCCCCCACCGCGCTCAACCATATTCCCCGTCCGGGCAGCCGTGCGGCTAGGTCGGGCACGATGCGACGGTCCGGCCCGACCACGAAGCGGATCATCCGCTCCTTGCTCAGCCGCTCCCGCGTTACCGCGCAGCGCCGCAGTGGCCCCTTTTCCGGCTCGTCATCCTCCGGATCGGGCGAGTCGGTCTGGATGGCGTCAGGCGTGGCCCTCCTCCTCCGCCGCGTCATCCTCTGGCGCGCCGTGGCCAGCCGAGGCTTCGGGAGCCTCGTCATTGAACCAGTGCGCGCGGGCGGCCATGATCACCTCATTGGCGGTCGCTTCGTCCATATTTGACTCACCGACGATCTCCACCAGCTCGTCAGAGGCGAGGTCGGCCAGATCGTCCAGCGACTTCACGCCCTTCTCGCCCAGCGCCACCAGCATGTTCGGCGTCAGCGTCTCCATCGCGGCCACCTCATCGGACACGCCCAGCGCCAGCCTGCGATCGTTCAGCTCGCTATCGCGCTTCGTCAGGTGCTGTTCGGCACGGCGGATCAGTTCCTCGGCGACGCTCTCGTCGAAGCCCTCGATGTCAGCAAGTTCATCCAACGGCACGTAAGCAAGCTCCTCGATTGTGTTGAAACCTTCGGTCACCAGCAGCCCGGCGATCACGTCGTCCACGTCCAGCGCCTCGACGAACAGGCCGGTGCGGCGGCGGAATTCCTCCTGCCGGCGCTCGCTCTCCTAGGCTTCGGTCAGGATATCGATGTCCCAGCGCGTCAGCTGGCTACCCAGGCGAACATTCTGGCCACGCCGGCCAATGGCCAACGACAACTGGTCATCCGGCACCACCACTTCAACGCGCCCGGCCTCCTCGTCCATCACCACCTTGGTGACTTCGGCGGGCGCCAGCGCGTTCACCACGAAGGTGGCGGCCTGCTGGGACCAGGGAATGATGTCGATCTTCTCGCCCTGCAGCTCCTGCACCACCGCCTGAACGCGGCTGCCGCGCATGCCCACGCAAGCGCCGACCGGGTCGATCGAGGCGTCGCGGGAGATTACCGCCATCTTGGCGCGGCTGCCGGGGTCACGGGCCACCGCCTTGATCTCGATGATGCCATCGTAGATTTCCGGCACTTCCTGCGCGAACAGCTTGGCCAAGAAGCCGGGATGGGTGCGGCTGAGGAAGATCTGCGGCCCGCGCGGCTCTTCGCGTACATCATAAATATAGGCGCGCACCCGGTCGCCGTTGCGGAAGCTCTCGCGGGGGATCAACTCGTCGCGGCGCAGCAGCGCCTCGGCGCGGCCGATCTCCACCATCAGGTTGCCGTATTCGGTGCGCTTGACCACGCCGTTGATGATCTCGCCGACCCGGTCCTTGAACTCGTCATACTGCTTCTTGCGCTCATATTCGCGCACGCGCTGCACGATCACCTGTTTGGCGGTCTGTGCGGCGATACGGCCGAAATCGATCGGCGGCAGCGGATCGACGATATGCTCGCCGACCTGGATCTCCGGCTGGAATTTCCGGGCGATGTGCACCGGAATCTGCGTCTCCTCGTTTTCCACCACCTCGACCGCCTCGGTCCAGCGGGACAGGCGCACATCGCCGGTGCGCCGGTCGATCGTGGCGCGGATATCCTTCTCATGGCCGTATTTCGCGCGACCGGCCTTCTGAATGGCCTGCTCCATCGCCTCGAGCACTTCCTCGCGGTCGATCGATTTCTCGCGGGCCACGGCATCTGCCACCAGCAGCAATTCGGGGCGGGCGATGGCGGTATCCATGGGGATGACCTCTCAGTTGGTCGGGTTGTGTGGGACGGCCGTAGCCGCGATCAAGGCGTCGGTCAGTTTCAGCTTGGCCCGGCGGATATCCGCCCAGGGCATCGCAAGGTCGGTGCCGTCGTCCAGGCGCATATGGGCATGGGTCTCGTCGGCGCCCAGCACGATGCCCGAAACACGGCGGCGCCCGTCAATCGGTTCAGCCAGTTCGGCGCGGGCCTCGTGGCCGGCGAAGCGGTTCCAGTCGCGGCGGCGGGTCAATGGCCGGTCGATGCCGGCGGAGCTGACTTCCAGCGTCCAGTTGCCGGGGATCGGATCCGCCACATCCAGCACAGCGCCCACCGCCCGGCTGATCGCTTCGCAATCATCCACTGAAATCAGGCTGCCGTCGGCGCGGTCCGCCATGATCTGCACAGTCGGGCGCTCGCGGCCCAACACGGCGACGCGCACCAGCTCATAGCCAAGATCCCCCAGCGCCGGCGCGATGGCGTCGGCGATGCGGGCTTCCAGGCCGGTGTGAACAGGCAGATCTTGATCCAAAACAAAAAAGGCGGCCCGTAAAGGCCACCCCCCGAACGTCGTGGAAGATGTGGTGATTTACGAGAGATA
Organism: Acetobacteraceae bacterium; assembly: GCA_036497785.1. Lineage (GTDB taxonomy): Bacteria > Pseudomonadota > Alphaproteobacteria > Acetobacterales > Acetobacteraceae > DASXIW01. The sequence continues at coordinate 6,200 of DASXIW010000206.1, forward strand.
GCGCGCAGTCTAACATGATGCAAGGCCTGACACACGCATCGTTGCCCGAACACGGTGTGACAGGTTAGATATCCCCCATGACCCACCTTGCCTCGGCACTCAAGCCGCTTCCCGGCGCGGCCGAGCCATGCACTGCCGGCGTGGCCGATCTGTGCGTAGTGATCCCCGTCCTGAACGAGCGCGACAACGTCGCCCCTCTGGTCGAGCGATTGCGCGCTGTGCTGGACGGCATCAGCTGGGAAGTAATGTTCGTCGATGACGATTCCCGCGACGGAACGCGCGAAGCCGTCGCCGCCATCGCGCGAACCGATCGGCGGGTGCGGCTGTTGCACCGGATCGGGCGTCGTGGCCTGTCCTCGGCCTTCATCGAAGGCGCCCAGGCCAGCATGGCGCCCTATATCGCCGCCATGGACGGCGACCTGCAGCACGACGAAGCCGTCTTGCCGCGCATGTTGGCGGCCTTGCGCGACGAGGATGCGGAAATCGCCATCGGCAGCCGCTACGTCAATGGCGGCGGGGTCGGCGATTGGGACAAGAGGCGCGCCGGCATGTCCAGCCTCGCCACAAGGCTATCTCAGCTTGTGCTGCGCCGGCCGGTCAGCGACCCGATGAGCGGCTTTTTCATGCTTCGCCGCAGCACCTTCGACCAGGCCGTCCGGAATCTGTCGGCAATGGGCTTCAAGATCCTGCTGGACATTATTGCCTCGCTGCCCGAGCCGCCGGTGCTGCGGGAGCTTCCTTATCAGTTCCGCAACCGTATCGCCGGCCAAAGCAAGCTCGATGCGGGTGTGCTGCGCGACTACGTGCTGCTGATCGTGGACAAGCTGGTCGGCCATATCCTGCCGGTGCAATTCATCCTGTTCGCCGCCGTCGGCGCGGTCGGCATCGCCGCCCATCTGGCGGTACTGCGGTTGGGGCTGGGGACCGGGTTGACATTCCCGGAGGCACAGCTGATGGCGACGGCTTGCGCGATATTGGGCAATTTCGTGCTGAACAACATCTTCACCTTCCGCGAAGCCCATCTTCGCGGCTGGCGCTTCGTGCGCGGTCTCGGCACGTTCACGCTGATCTGTGCGGTGGGCGCGGCTGGAAATGTCGGCGTGGCGTCGTTCCTGTTCGACACCGCCCATTCTTCGTGGTGGCTGGCCGGCATTGCGGGCGCCGTGATGAGCCTGGTTTGGAACTACGCCGCGAGCTCGGTCATCACATGGCGGCGGTCGTGACAAGCTGGACTTAGTCCGCAGACTTAGCTAAATCATACCCTATGAAAACCGTGAATATTCACGAGGCCAAAACCACGCTCTCCGCGCTCCTTGCCGAAGTCGAGCGCGGCGAGGAGGTCGTGATCGCCCGCAACGGCACGCCCGTCGCCAGACTTTCGCGCATCGAAGCAACCACGTCGCGTTCGCCTGGGGTGCTGCGAAACCTGCCGGAATGGCGGGATTTTCGCTATGATCCGGCGATTTTTGCCGCCATGACGGATGAGGAATTGGCGGATGAGGGCTGGCCGGTTTGACCGACCGGTTTCTTGCAGATGCCTGCGCTGTGATCGTGTTCCTCGCTGGCGCTCCCATGAGTGCGCAGCTTCAGAGGCTGATGAGCGAGGGTGATGTCGTCGTGTCGTCAATCACCGTCTGGGAAATCACGCGCAAAGCTTCTCTGGGGCAATTGCCGGCGAATTGGGGCGCAGCCGGTCTGAGCGGCCTTTTGCAGGGGCAGGGCTTCGCCTCATTGGCCCTGGGCTGGGCGGACGCCGAGTGCGCGAACGCACTGCCACCGATCCATAAGGATCCGATGGACCGCATGCTGATCGCGCAGGCGTTGCGCCACAACATGGCCGTCATCACCAGCGACGCCGTGTTCGCGCAATACGGCGTCAGGACGGTCTGGTAGGTAATCAGATCCGGCGCAGCGACCAGTACAGCGGCTGCCGCCCCGCGCGCAACGCCTTGGCCTCGTAGCGCGTCGGCGGCCAGCCTTCCGGCCGTTCGGTGGCAGGCGCGTCGGCCACGAACAGCGTCTGCGCCGCCAGCACGTCGGCCACCCAGGCCTGATAGGTCGGGTCATCGCTGGCAACGCGCCATTCCGCACCCGGCTTCAGCACCCGCGCCAGTTCCGGCAGAGCGGCCGGATGCACGAAGCGGCGCTTGGCGTGGCGCGCCTTCGGCCACGGATCGGGGAACAGCAGGAACAGCCGGTCGAGGCAGGCATCTGGCAACCGCCGCAGCAGCGCGCGCGCATCATCGTCCCACAGCCGCAAATTGCCGGGCAGCCGCGCGGTCGCCTCCGCCCCCTCGGGCACCAGGCGGGAGAGCAGCGAACAGATGCCGTTCTCGAACACCTCGCAGGCGATCAGCCCGATATCGGGATTGGCCACCGCCTGGGCCAACGCATGCTCTCCGCCGCCGAAGCCAATTTCGAACCACAGCGCCTTCGGGCGAGGCATGAAGCCGGCAAGCGGATCGGCCGCATCGCCATCGGCGAAACGGATCCGCGGCAAGGTCTGCTCGATCAGCAGATGCTGGCGCGGCCGGAGCGGATGGCTGCGCTGGCGGCCATACAGGCGGTCGGGCGGCGGCTTGACCGGCCGCCCGGCAAGTTCATCTATCGGTTGAATGCGGATTTCAGGGCCGGCACCAGGTCGGTCTTCTCCCAGGTGAAGGTGCCCTTCTCCTCGTCCGGATCACGCCCGAAATGGCCATAGGCCGAGGTCGGGGCATAGATCGGCCGGTTCATGTGCAGATGCTCGCGAATGCCGCGCGGACGCAGGTTCATCAGCTCGCGCAGCATCTTCTCAAGCCTGGATTCATTCACCTCGTACGGATTGCCATTCAGATCGACATAGACCGAGAGCGGATCGGAAACGCCGATCGCATAGCTGATCTGCAGGGTGCAGCGCTCGGCCAGCCCCGCCGCCACCACGTTCTTCGCCAGATAGCGGCAGGCATAGGCGGCGCTGCGGTCCACCTTGGTCGGGTCCTTGCCGCTGAACGCACCGCCGCCATGGGGCGAGGCGCCGCCATAGGTGTCCACGATGATCTTGCGGCCGGTCAGGCCACAATCGCCGTCCGGTCCGCCGATTACGAAATTGCCGGTGGGATTGATGTAGATCTCGTGCTCCGGCGGCATCCAGCCATCCGGCAGGCTGGTGCGGATCAGCGGCAGCAGCATGGCCTTGATCTGCGTCTGCTCCAGCCCCTCGACATGCTGGGTGGACACCACAATCGACGTCGCGCCGACCGGCTTGCCGTCGATATATTTCAGGGTCACCTGGCTCTTCGCGTCAGGCAACAGCCCCTTGACGGACAAATCGTCATTATGCCGCAACTCATTGATCCGGCGCAGGATCAAGTGCGCGTAATGCAGCGGCGCCGGCATCAGCGACGGCGTCTCGGTGCAGGCATAACCGAACATGATGCCCTGGTCGCCGGCGCCTTCGTCCTTGTTGCCGGCGGAATCGACGCCCTGGGCGATGTCCGAGGACTGGGCGTGCAGGTTCACCTCGATATCGGCGTTCTTCCACGAGAAGCCTGCCTGGTCGTAGCCGATATCGCGCACGGCCATGCGCGCGAGATGCGCCAGCAGGTCATGCGTCACGTGCTCGGGGCCGCGCGTCTCGCCGGACAGGATGATGCGATTGGTGGTGACCATCGTCTCGCAGGCCACACGCGCATAGGGGTCCGCGGCCAGGAACGCATCGAGCACCGTGTCGCTGATGCGGTCGGCAACCTTATCGGGATGACCTTCCGACACCGACTCGGAAGTGAACAGAAATTCGCCCTTGTCGCGCATGATTCGTCCCGTAATGGCGGAGAGTGGCTAGAAAATCCGACACGCCCTCGGAAAGGCGCGGGGGGCTGTGTGGCCGAAAGGGTCCGGCAGGTCAAGCTGGGGATTGAGAATAACCCCGGCGCGGCGCGTGGATTAGGCTATCTCCAGCACGTCCATCATTGAGTAGAGCCCCGGCGCGCGGCCATGTGCCCAAAGCGCGGCCCGAATCGCCCCGGCGGCGAAGGCCCTGCGATCAAAGGCGCGATGGGTCAGCGCGATATGCTCGGTCGCGGAAGCGAACAGCAGAGTGTGTTCGCCCACCACTTGCCCGCCGCGCAGAGCAGCAAAGCCGATCGCGCCGGGCTTGCGGGCGCCGACATGGCCGTCCCGGCCGCTTTCCTTCACATCCTCCAGCCTCACGCCGCGGCCCGCCGCTACGGCGCGGCCCATGCCGATGGCGGTGCCGGACGGCGCATCCACTTTCTGCCGGTGATGCATCTCCACGATCTCGGCATCGTATTGATCGGCCGGCAAGGCCGCCGCCATCTTCCGCGCCAGCGCCAGCACCAGATTCACCCCGGGGGCGAAATTGGCCGCATACACCACCGGCACCTGTCTCGCCGTCGCCGCCACCGCCGCCTCGTCCGCCGCGGACAGACCGGACGTGCCCAGCACCCAGGCCTTACCGGCGGCGGCGATCGCGGCGGCGTGGGCGACCACGGTGCTGGCATGGGTGAATTCCACCACCACGTCGCAGGCGGCCGCCAGGCCGGCGATGTCGGCAAACAGCTTCGCCCCGGCCGGCGCATTATTGCCGGACCGGCGAAAGCCGCCAGCCAGCACGGCGCCCGCCGCCACCGTCTCCTCGGCCAGAAGATGCCCCATCCGCCCGGAAATTCCGGCAATTCCGATTATCATGCCGGCCGCGCCGGCTGTTGTTTCCTGCGACATGTCCCAATCCTGCGGTGGCGCCACGGTGTCGCGCAAGATGCCCAACGCCCAAACGGATAAGAGTTTTTTGCTGCTTTCGTGCAAAAAATGCTTCGAAAGGCTGTTCTTTTTTTGAAAAAAGAACCAAAAAACTTTACCCGTTAATCTTGCTGGAAACAGGCGGCCAAAAGTTGCGCGAAGGCGCGGGCGCGGTGGCTGGTGGCGTGTTTATCGGTCTGGTTCATTTCGCCGTAGGTTTGCGACCCTCCTTCCGGCAGGAACATCGGGTCGTAGCCGAAGCCTTCTGTGCCGCGCGGTGGCCAGACCAGGGCGCCATCGACCCGGCCCTCGAAGCCTTCGGTGTGCCCGTCCGGCCAGGCCAGACACAGCGCGCTGATGAACCAGGCGCGGCGATCGGGCGAACCGTCGAGTTCGGTATGCACGCGCACCATGGCGGCGGCGAAGTCCTTCGTAGGCCCCGCCCAGCGGGCAGAATCGATGCCGGGCGCCCCGCCCAGGGCGGCCACGCAGAAGCCGGAATCATCGGCAAGCGCGGGCAGGCCGCTCGCGGTGGCGGCGGCCACCGCCTTGATTTCCGCGTTGCCCATGAAGTCCGGCGCGGTTTCCTCCGGCTCCGGCAGGCCAAGTTCGCCGGCGGAGACGACGGCGACGCGGTGCGGCGCGAGAAGATCCGCGATCTCGCGCAGCTTGCCGGGATTATGGGTCGCCACAACGAGGCGGCTGCCCGGTGCGAGCGGACGCGCCATCAGGCGGCTTCCACCGCCTTGCGCTGCATGTCGAACAGCTGGGCGGTGCCTTGCTTGGCCAGCGCCATAAGCTGGCTGAACTGGGCCTCGCTGAACGGGGCCTTCTCGGCGGTCCCCTGAATTTCCACGATGCCGCCGCCATCGGTCAGCACGAAATTGGCGTCGGCCTCGGCATTGCTGTCCTCGGCGTAATCGAGGTCGAGCACGGCCGCACCTTCCACCAGCCCGCAGGACACGGCGGCGACCTGGCCGGTCAGCGGCAGGGCCGTGAGGACATTCATGCGGATCAGGTGGCGCAAAGCCAGGTTCAGCGCCACCCAGGCGCCGGTGATGCTGGCGCAGCGCGTGCCGCCATCGGCGTTCAACACGTCGCAATCCAGCGTGATCGTCATCTCGCCCAGGGCGGCGCGATCAACCACGGCGCGCAGGCTGCGGCCGATCAGGCGCTGGATTTCCTGGGTGCGGCCGGATTGCTTGCCGCGCGCCGCCTCGCGATCGCCGCGCGTATGGGTCGCGCGCGGCAGCATGCCGTATTCGGCCGTCACCCAGCCCTGGCCGGAATTGCGCAGGAAGCCGGGCACCCGCGCCTCCACGCTGGCGGCGCACAGCACTTCCGTGCCGCCCATGCGAATCAGGCAGGAGCCCTCCGCGTGGTGGGAAAAGCCGGTGGTGATGGTGACGTCGCGCAGGGCGTCGGAGACGCGGCCGGATGGGCGCATGGGAGATCTGCCTTCAGGTTCGTGGGCTGCCCTATGGCGGTCGGCGCACGCTCGCGCAAGAGTGTGCGGGAATCGGCAAGGACGAACCGGATGGTTGATCTTGGGATTATTGGCGCGGGCATCATGGGCGAGCGCCTGGCGCGCGCGGCGCTTGAGCACGCGACGGAGAGCGTGCGACTGGTGGGCATCTGGGACCCGAACCCCGCGGCCATGGCGCGAATCGGCGCGGCGCTGCCGGCGATACCGCCGCTCGGATCGGCGGAGGCCGTCATCGCGGCGTCGGACTGTGTTTATGTTGCCTCGCCGCCCTCCAGCCATCTGGAGCATGGCGGCCGGGCATTGGCTGCGGGCAAGGCGCTGTTCTGCGAAAAGCCGCTGGCGGTGGATGTCGAGGTCGGCGGCGCTTTCGTGGCGAAAGCGGCTGGGGCGCGGGCAGCGGTGAATTTCCCCTTCGCCTCTTCCCTGGCCGTGGCGCGACTACGCGAATGGATGCCCGCCATCGGCACGCCCCAAAACCTAGAGATCGAGCTGGCCTTCGCCACCTGGCCGCGCGGCTGGCAGAGCGATGCGGCGGGATGGCTCGACGGGTCGGCACAGGGCGGCTTCACGCGTGAAGTCGGCTCGCATTTCCTGTTCCTGTCGCGCCGCCTGCTCGGCCCGCTCGTGCTGCACGACGCCCAGGCCGAATTCCCCGAGACGGGGCGCAGTGAGCGGGCAATTCGGGCGAATTTCTCGGCGGGTAAGCTGAAGGCGCGGCTGACCGGCGGGGTGGGAATCACCGACACGGATGACCATAATCTGTGGACGCTGACGGGCGAGACCGGCGCCATACGCCTGCGCGACTGGTCGGTGGCCGAGCGGCTGGTGGACGGGACCTGGCAGCCCGATCCGGACGCATTGCCGAATGTGCGCATGCGGCCTTTGGTGCTGAAGCGCCAGCTGGCCGGCGTCGCGGCCATGACGCAAGGCAGCCCGCACGAGCTGGCCACGCTGGCCGAGGCATTCGAGGTCCAGGGCATCGTGGAGGCCATTCTTGTCCGTTGATCGGCGGGCATCACGATTGCGTTCCTAAGCGGGACGGAAGCTGGCACTATGGAAAATATGGATCAGCGCGTGTTCCCGGATCAGCACGTTATGCCAACGGCAGGTGGCCGTCCTGGCGCGGGACGGGCGAACCCTGTGCCCCCCGGCCTGGACGCCCGCAGCGCCGCCGTATTGCGGGAGGTGGTGGAACAATACGTTGAAACCGGCGAGCCGGTGGGCAGCCGCACCCTCTCGCGCCGGCTGCCGATCGCGCTCTCTCCGGCCACCATCCGCAATGTGATGGCCGACCTGACAGATGCCGGCCTGCTCTTCGCGCCACATACCTCGGCCGGCCGGCTGCCGACCGATCTGGGCCTTCGGCTGTTCGTGGATGGGCTGCTGCAATTCGGCGAACTGGCCGAGGACGAGCGCGAATCGATCAGCGCCGCCCTGGCCGCGGCCGGACGCAGCCTGGAGGACACGCTGGCCGAGGCCTCCACCATGCTGTCCGGCCTGTCCGCGGCGGCCGGGCTGGTGCTGGCACCGAAATCCGACGGGCCGCTGCGGCATATCGAATTCGTGCCGCTGGGACCCGGCCGGGCGCTGGTGATCCTGGTGAACGGCGACGGGCACGTGGAAAACCGCGTGATCGAAACCACGCCGGGCCTGCCGCCCTCGGCCCTGCAACGGGCCAGCAACTACCTGAATGCGCGGCTGGCCGGCCGGGCGCTGAGCGATCTGCGCCGCATCGTCAGCGAGGATATGGCCGCCGACCGCACCCAGCTCGACGAATTGTCCAGCAAGGTGGTCGAGGCGGGGCTCGCGACCTGGACCGGCGAAGGCCGGGGCGGCAGCCTGATCGTGCGCGGCCAGGCCCGCCTGCTGGCCGACGTGACGCAGATCGAGAATCTGGCCGCGATCCAGGCGCTGTTCGAGCGGCTGGAGACGCATGACACCATGATCCGGCTGCTGGATCTGGCCGAGCGATCGGACGGGGTGCGGATCTTCATCGGCTCCGAAAGCGGCCTGTTCGGCTCCTCCGGCGTGGCCATGGTGGTGGCGCCGGCGCGCAACGCCGCCCACCGCATCGTCGGCGCGATCGGCGTGATCGGGCCGACGCGGATAAATTACGGTCGCATCATCCCGGTGGTGGACTATACCGCGCGGGTGATCGGCCAACTGCTAGGCTGAGGTCGCCCCGCCTGCACGCCACGGCGCCAGGCTGGGGCTGCGAGATTTTCTGTTTTGGAAACGAAGCCATGTGCTTCGCCCGCTTGCCTCGCGGCATCGGTTCACCTAACTGAGGCGTCATGAACACACATAACGGCACCCAATCAGAGCTGGACGCCGGCAACGAGCCTGCGGACCAAATGACCACTCCGGCGCCGGAGGGCACTGACGCATTGATGCAGGCAGCGAGCGCGCGCATCGCCGAACTCGAGGCCGAATTGTCCGAGATGCGCGAGCGCTGGATGCGCTCGGAAGCCGAGATCCAGAATGTGCGCCATCGGGCCAAGCGCGACGCCGACGACGCGCGGCAATATGCCGTGCAGAGCTTCGCCAAGGACGTGGTGGAAGCCGCCGAAAACCTCAAGCGCGGCCTGGACAGCATTCCCGCGCCCGCACTCGGGGAGGCCGAGATCATCGGCAGCCTGCGCGAGGGCTTTGCCGGGGTCGAACGCAGTTTCATCGCCTTGCTCGAGCGCAACGGCATCAAGCGCATCGACCCCACCGGCGCGATGTTCGATCCGAACCTGCATCAGGCCATGGGCGAGCAGGAGACCACCGAACACCCGCCGGGCACCGTGCTGCAAGCCTGGACGGCGGCCTGGACACTGAACGGCCGGCTGCTGCGTCCGGCCATGGTCGTGGTGGCGAAAGCGCCGTCCGCCACGCTGATGAGCCCGCAGAAACTCGATACAAACGCCTGATTCGCCTGTTTGCCCAGAATCTGCGCAACGACGCCCTTGCCCCACGGCGCCGCGCTGAATACATCGGGGACGTCACAGCCACGGGGATGACGGCGGTGCCATGTGTCACGGGCCGCCCGCATCCGCTGAAAAGGAGCCTAGCATGAGTAACAAGGTCATCGGCATCGACCTCGGAACAACCAATTCCTGCGTCGCGATCATGGAGGGCAAGGATGTCCGCGTGATCGAGAACGCCGAGGGTGCCCGCACCACGCCCAGCATCGTTGCGTTCAGCGACAGCGGCGAGCGGCTGGTGGGCCAGTCCGCCAAGCGTCAGGCGGTCACCAACCCGACCAACACATTATATGCGGTCAAGCGCCTGATCGGCCGCCGCTACGACGATCCCCTGGTTGCCAAGGACAAGGGCATGGTGCCCTACGCCATTGTTAAGGGCGACAATGGCGACGCCTGGGTGGAAGTGCGCGGCGAGAAATATTCGCCCAGCCAGATCAGCGCGTTCATCCTGGGCAAGATGAAGGAAACCGCCGAATCCTACCTGGGAGAGACCGTCACCCAGGCGGTGATCACGGTTCCCGCCTACTTCAACGACAGCCAGCGCCAGGCGACCAAGGATGCCGGCAAGATCGCCGGCCTGGACGTGCTGCGCATCATCAACGAGCCGACCGCGGCGGCCCTGGCCTACGGCATGGACAAGAAGAAGTCCGGCACGATTGCGGTGTACGACCTCGGCGGCGGCACGTTCGACATTTCTGTGCTGGAAATCGGCGATGGCGTGTTCGAGGTGAAGTCGACCAACGGTGACACCTTCCTGGGCGGCGAGGATTTCGACCTTCGCGTCATCGATTACCTGGCCGACGAGTTCAAGCGTGACCAGGGCATCGACCTGCGCCGCGACAAGCTGGCGCTGAAACGGCTGAAGGAAGCCGCCGAAAAGGCGAAGATCGAACTGTCCTCCAGTAAGGAGACCGAGATCAACCTGCCCTTCATCACCGCCGACGCCTCCGGGCCGAAGCATCTGGTGATGAAGCTGTCGCGCGCCAAGCTGGAAAGCCTGGTGGACGATCTGGTGACCCGGACGCTGGAGCCCTGCCGGGCCGCGCTGAAGGATGCCGGCGTGCGCGCCGCCGAGATCGACGAGGTCATTCTCGTCGGCGGCATGACCCGCATGCCCAAGGTGATCGAGGTCGTGAAGCAGTTCTTCGGCCGTGAGCCGGCCCGCAACGTGAACCCCGACGAAGTCGTGGCGATCGGCGCGGCGGTGCAGGGCGCGGTGCTAAAGGGCGACGTGAAGGACGTCCTGCTGCTGGACGTGACCCCGCTGAGCCTGGGCATCGAGACGCTGGTCGGCGTGTTCACGCGGCTGATCGAGCGCAACACCACCATCCCGACCAAGAAAAGCCAGGTGTTCTCCACCGCCGACGACAACCAGACGGCCGTGACCATTAAGGTGTTCCAGGGCGAACGCGAGATGGCGGCGGACAACAAGCTGCTGGGCAATTTCGACCTGCAGGGCATTCCCCCCGCCCCGCGCGGCGTGCCCCAGGTTGAGGTCACGTTCGATATCGACGCCAACGGCATCGTGTCCGTCCAGGCCAAGGACAAGGCCACCGGCAAGGAGCAGCAGATCCGCATCCAGGCCAGCGGCGGCCTGTCGGAGGCCGACATCCAGCGCATGGTGAAGGAAGCCGAGGCGAATGCCGAGTCCGACAAGAAGCGGCGTGAGGTGGTCGAGGCACGCAACCAGACCGAGGCCCTGACGCATCAGGTGCAGAAGAACCTGAGCGAGCACGGCGATAAGCTGGCCGCCGCCGACAAGGCCGAGGCCGAGGCTGCCCTGGCCGCCGCCAAATCCGCGCTGGAAGGCGAGGACGCGGACGCGCTGAAGAAGGCCGGCGAGCGGTTGAGCCAGGCGGCGATGAAGATCGGCGAGACGATGTACAAGGCGCAGCAGCAGGCCGAGGCGGCCGGTGCCCCGGGCGGCGACCAGCCCGGTGGCGGCGCGACCAAGGACGCGGCGCATGATGACAACGTCGTCGATGCCGAGTTCGAGGAAGTCGACGACAAGAAGAAATCCGCCTAGGCGCATGGTCGTCCTGGACGGACATGACTGGTACGGCGCCGCCTCGGCCTTGAGCCTTCTTTCGGTTCGGGCCGTGGCGGCGCAGACCTGACTATTTGGTGACAATATGAATCGCGCCCGCGCTTCATTGAAGGCGGGCGCGGTTTCGTTTGAGTGCCTCGGTGATCCGGCCCAGCTGGGTGGCCGGATCCAGGTTGCGAGAGGGCTTTGATGTCGAAGCAGGATTATTACGCCACCCTTGGCGTGGCGAGGGATGCCAGCGCTGAGGAGTTGAAGAAGGCGTATCGCAAGCTGGCGATGCAGCACCATCCCGATCGCAATCCAGGCGATGCGAAGGCCGAGGCGCGGTTTCGCGAATGCAGCGAAGCCTACGATATCCTGAAGGACGATCAGAAGCGCGCCGCCTATGACCGCTACGGCCACGCCGCCTTCGAGCAGGGCGGCGGCCCGGGCCCAGGCGATTTTGGCACTGGCGGGCTGGGCGACATTTTCGACCAGATGTTCGGCGAATTCACCGGCCGCGGGCGCCGCAGCGGCCCGCGCGGCGGCAACGATATCCGCATCTCCGCCGAAATCGACATGGTCGACGCCTTCAACGGCACCAAGGTGCAACTGCGCGTGCCGACCCGCGTGGCCTGCGAGGCGTGCAACGGCACCGGATCGGAAGCCAAGGATCGTGGCTCCGAGCTGTGCAGCACCTGCGGCGGTGTGGGCAAAGTGCGCGCGCAGCAGGGGTTTTTCCTGGTCGAGCGGGCCTGCCCGACCTGCGGCGGCTCGGGCCGCGTCATCCGCCATCCCTGCCGGATCTGCGCCGGCGCCGGCACGGTACAGCGCGAACGCTCACTGCAGGTCTCTGTGCCCGCCGGTGTCGAGGACGGCACCCGGATTCGCCTGCCCGGCGAGGGCGAGGCCGGTGGCCCAGGCGCACCGCCAGGCGACCTGTACGTGCATGTGGCGATCCGCCCGCACCCGATCTTCCATCGTGACGGCGCGAATATCATCTGCCGCGTGCCGCTACGCATGGCGCAGGCCGCCCTCGGCGGGGATGTCGAAGTACCGGTGATCGACGGCACCAAGGCCCGCGTGAAAATCCCGGCCGGCACGCAAACCGGCGAACAATTCCGCCTGCGCGGCAAGGGCTTCTCGGTGCTGCGCAGCACGCAGCGCGGCGACATGTATATCCAGGTGGCCGTCGAGACACCCCAGCACCTGACCCGGCGCCAGAAGGAACTGATGGAAGAATTCGAAGCCGAAGGCAAAACCAACGCCAAAGGCAACCCCGACTCCGAAGGCTTCTTCGCCAAAGTGAAAGAATTCTTCGACAGCGGCAAATAAACGGAAAATGTTTTTTGGCTCTTTTTTTCAAAAAAGAACCAAAAACTCTTATCCGTTTACGCCACTTCGACGATGGGCGCGCCGGTTATCCGCGCGAGAGCTTCCGCCTCGGTGCGGAAGACGTGGCGCGGCGAGCCGGCTGCCGCCCAGATGGGATGCAGCGCCAGCAGGTCGCGGTCGAACAACAGCAATGGCGGCAAGACGTGGCCCACCGGCGAGACGCCGCCGATCGCGAAGCCGGTCGCATCGCGCACGAAATCCGCATCCGCCCGCTTGACCGGCAAGCCCAGCGCGGCGGCGATCTTGGCCGTGTCCACCCGGTTGGCGCCCGAGGCGATCACCAGCACGGCGCGATCAGCGCTGCGGAACACGATCGATTTGGCGATCTGCGCCACCGCGCAGCCAAGCGCCGCCGCCGCGTCGGCCGCAGTGTGCGCCCCGTCGGGCACCTCGATGATCGTATCCGGGTGGCCCGCGGCGATAAGGGCGGCACGCACGCGATCGACGGACGTGATCATTGCGGGCGGCGGCATGGATTATCCCCTATATCCCCGGCATGGAATCTCTCGCCCTTTATATCCACTGGCCGTTCTGCCTCGCCAAGTGCCCGTATTGCGACTTCAACAGCCATGTGCGCGAGCGCATCGACCAGGCCCGCTTCGCCGCCGCGCTGCGCACCGAACTGGCCTGGGAGGCCGCGCGCCTCGGCCGGCGGCCGCTGACCTCGATCTTTTTCGGCGGCGGCACGCCCAGCCTGATGGACGCGCAGACCGTGGGCGAGCTGATCGCCGATGCACAGCGCCTGTTCGCGCCGGCAGCGGACATGGAAATCACGCTGGAGGCCAATCCCACCAGCGTGGAGGCGGCGCGGCTGACGGCGTTCGCGCAGGCCGGTGTGAACCGCGTGTCGCTGGGCGTGCAAAGCCTGAACGCGGCGGATCTGCGCCTGCTCGGACGCCAGCATTCGGTCGATCAGGCCATCGCCGCACTCGCCACGGCGCGGCGGATCTTCGCACGCGTGTCATTCGACCTAATCTATGCCCGCCCGGGCCAGACCATGCCGGCCTGGCGCGCGGAACTGCGCGAGGCGCTGGCACTCGCCTCCGATCACCTGTCCCTGTACCAGCTGACCATCGAGCCCGGCACCGGCTTCGAGGCGCTGCACCGGCGCGGCGAAATCGTCATGCTGGACGATGACGCTGCAGCCGCGCTCTACGACGCCACCGCCGAGGAAGCAGCCCGGTTCGGCCTGCTGGCCTATGAGGTGTCCAACTATGCCCGCCCAGGCTCGGAAAGCCGCCACAACCTCGCCTATTGGCGCTATGGCGACTATGCCGGTATCGGGCCCGGGGCGCATGGACGGGTCAGCCTGGACGGCAATCTGCTCGCCACGCGCCGCCACCGTGCGCCGGAGCCCTGGGCGGAACTGGTGGAGCGCCAGGGCCATGGCAGCACCGCCGAGGAAATTGTGGCGCCCCGCGATCGCGCGCGGGAAATGCTGCTGATGGGATTGCGGCTGAGCGAAGGCATCGATCCCGCCCGCTTCGCCGCCCGCACCAGCATCGCCCTGGACGACGCCCTGGACGCCGACACCCTGCAGCGCGCTTTGGCGGAGGGCTATCTGGTCCGCGACCGCGCCCTGCGCCCCACCCCCGAAGGCCGCAAGCGCCTGGATGCCCTACTAACGGCGCTAGTGCTGTAAAGCCCTTATCGGTTGAGAGTTTTTTGCTTCTTTATTGCAAAAAAGAAGGTCCTTTTTATCAATGCCCCGTTGCCCCTCAGGCAAGATGACAGGCGGCCAGACGCCCATCGCCGACGGGCCGCAATGGCGGATCCTCAACGGCACAGCGCGCGACGGCCACGGGGCAGCGCGCGCGGAAGCGACAGCCCCCGGCCTCGACCGGCGCAAGGTCGCCGCGTAGGGCGACCGTCTCCTGCCGGACTGTGGGATCGGCGACCGGCACGGCGGCCAGCAAGGCGCGGGTATAGGGATGCCTGGGATCGTCCCACAGCGCCTGGTACCCCGCACTCTCGACGATGCGGCCGAGATACATCACCAGCACGCGATCCGCGAAATAGCGCACCACCGACAAGTCGTGGGAGATGAACAGATAGGACAGGCCGAATTCACGCTTGAGATCGGCCAGCAGGTTCAGGATCTGCGCCTGGACGGACAGATCCAGGGCGGAGACGGGCTCGTCGCACACGATCAGCTCAGGCCGAAGGATCAGCGCCCGGGCAATGGCGATGCGCTGGCGCTGACCGCCGGAGAATTCATGCGGGTAACGCCGCAGGGCCTCCTCGGGCAGGCCGACCCGCGCGATGATGTCCAATATGCGTCGCCGCCGCTCGGCGCCGCCGCCCGCGCCATGCACCTTCAGCGGCGTGTCCAGAAGCCGATAGATGGTCTGGCGCGGATTGAGCGAGCCGGACGGGTCCTGGAACACCATCTGCATGCGCCGACGATACGGCACCAGCGCGCGGGCGCGCAGGGTGGTGATGTCCTGCCCGCCCATGCGGATGGCCCCGGCGGCGGCGGGCAACAGCCGCAGGATGGTCTTGCCCAGCGTCGATTTGCCGCAGCCGCTCTCGCCCACCAGACCGACCGTCTCACCCCGCGCCACGTGCAGCGACACGCCATCCGCCGCCCTCAGAGCCCGGCCATTGGCGAGGTACTTCGTGGTAACACCCTCAACCGACAACAACGGCATCCGCCACCTTTCTGCCGCCGGGCACCGCGATGCAGGCGGCCAGCCGCCGATCCCCCTTCATCTCCAATGCGGGTGGCGACAGGCGACAGGGCGCCGCCGCGCGCGGGCAGCGCGGCGCGAAGGCGCAGCCCGGCTCCCCCATGGCCGAAGCGACGGAGCCCGCGATTTCGGTCAACCTGTCAGTCGTGTAATGCCGCGGCCTGCCATGCCCCACCGAGGCCATCAGCAGCCCTTGGGAATAGGGATGCAGCGGATCGGCAAAAAACGGGCCGGACGGCGCCTGTTCGATGATATGCCCGGCGTACATCACGGCCACCCGGTCGGCCCATTGCGCCACCACGCCCAGATCGTGGGTAATCAGCAGCATGGCCATGCCGAGATCCCGCCGCAGCCTGTCCAGTAGACGCAGGACCTGAGCCTGGATGGTAACGTCCAGGGCGGTGGTGGGCTCATCGGCGATCAGCAGCCGCGGGCGGCAGGCCACCGCCATGGCGATCATCACACGCTGGCGCATGCCGCCTGACAGCTCGTGCGGAAACGCCTCGCTTCGCCGGCGCGGCTCGACGATGCCGACGAGATCGAGCAGCTCCATGGCCCGGCCCCGCGCGGCGGCACGGCTCGCGCGCTCATGCCGCCGGATCACCTCGGCGATCTGCGCACCCACCGCCATCACCGGATTCAGCGAGGTCACCGGCTCCTGCTGGATCAACGAGATGCGGTTGCCGCGCAGATCGCGCAAGGCCGCTGGCCGCAGCGTGGCAAGGTCCTGGCCGTCGAACATCACCTGGCCCGCGGCGATACGAGCGCCGCGCGGCAGCAACCGGGCCAGTGCGAAGGCCGTCATCGACTTGCCGCAGCCGCTCTCGCCGACCAGCGCCAGCGTCTCGCCGGCGGCGATGTGGAAATCGACGCTCCGCACCACAACCTTCTCCCCGAAGCCGACCGTCAGACCGCGTACATCCAGCAGCAGGGGCCGGCATTCAGGACCAGTCGCCTTCACGATCGCCCCGAGCGCGGATCGAGCACCTCGTTCAACCCATCGCCCACGAGGTTGAGCGACAGCACGGTCAGCGCGATCGCCGTGCCCGAAAGCGCGGTCAGGAACCAGGCGGTGCGCAGGAATTGCCGCCCGTCGCCGATCATGCCGCCCCAGCTGACCAGATTGGGATCGCCCATATCCAGGAACGACAATCCGGCCTCGGTCAGGATGGCATTGGCCACCATCGCGGATGTGGCGACGATCACCGGCGGCAGCGCATTGGGCAGGATCTCCGACAGAATGATCCGCGGCGCACCATAGCCGAGCGCCCGCGCGGAGGTGACGAAATCCGCCTCGCGCAGCGACCGGAACTGCGCACGCACCAGCCGCGCCACCATGGGCCAGGACGACAGGCCGATGGCGAGCGCGATGACCACGGCCGACGGTGTGCCGATAGCCACGATCACGATCACCAGCAGGAAGGGTGGCACGGTTTGGAACAGCTCCATCAGCCGCACCAGCACCGCGTCGATCCATCCCCCGAAATAGCCGGCGACAGCGCCGACCAGCGTGCCGATGGCGAGCCCGACTGCCGCCGCCGTGACACCCACCAGCAACGACACACGCGCGCCGTGCACGAGACCCGATGCGACGTCGCGCCCGAGACTATCCGTGCCGAGCGGAAACTGCATGTCCTGGAACGGCCATAGCAGCGGGCTGCCGACCATGTCCTGCGGATCGCCGGGAAACAGCCAGCTGGCAAAAATTGCGAGACACACGACCACAACCAACAGCAGCGTGCCGCAAACAAAAGCCGGGTTGCGCAGGAAGGCCCGCAGCAGCCGGCCCCGCGGCGCGGCGCGCATCGCCGCAACGGGCACGATGCTGCTCGCACTCATCTCACCGCCTCCTGATCCGGGGATCCAGCCAGCCCTGCAGCACATCCACCAGCGCGTTGGCGATGATGACGACGAAAGAAGACATCAACAGGATGCCCAACAACACGTTGTAGTCACGACCAAGCACCGCATCGAGCGCCAGCCGGCCGAGACCCGGCCAGCCATACACCGTCTCCACCACCACGGCGCCGCCGAGCAGATTGGCGAAATGCAAACCAGCCACGGTGGTAACCGGAATCAGCGCATTGCGCAGGACATGGCGCAGCTGGATGACAAGGGGATGCAGTCCCTTGGAAGCGGCGGTGCGAATGAAATCCTGCCGCTGCATTTCCAGCATGCTCGCGCGCGTGAGCCGCGCATAGATCGCGATGAAGAACGAGGACAGCGCCAAAGACGGCAGGACCAGATATCGCGCGCGGTCGACCAATAGTCCCATGCCCGTCAAGCCCGCGCCGATCGTCATGTCGCCATTGCTGGGCAGCCAGCCGAGCTTGACCGAGAACAGCACGACGGCCATCAACCCAACCCAAAAGCCGGGGGTCGCGTAGAACAGCAGCACCAGCAGGGACAGCAGCCGATCCGGCCATCGCCCTTCGAAGCTCGCCATGATCATGCCGAAACCGATCCCGATCACCAGCGCCATGCCCAGCGCCGCCAGCATCAGCGACAGCGTCGCCGGCAGGCGGCTCATGATCAGCGGCAGCACGCCCATGTTGTAATGGGCAGAGAAGCCGAGGCTGAAATGGGCGAGGTGGTCGAGATAGTTGATCAGTTGCACCAGGATCGGCTGGTCCAGCCCGTATTCCGCACGCAGCATCGCCATCGTCGCCGCGGTCGCGGAACCGGACTGCCCGGCAATGACATCGGCCGCATCGCCGGGCATGAGTCGCAACAGCAGGAAATCGAGGATGACGACCCCGAGCGCCATCGGCACCGCATGCAGCAGGCTGCGCCGCAACGTGCGCGCCATTCGTGCCAGCGCGCTCATGCGCGCCACCGATCAGGCGGTGACATACGCATCCATCAGGCTCGATTCCACGCCATCCGCGGATAATGAGTGTCCATGGACACGCTGATTGGCGATGGTGACATAGGTCGGCGAGCAAAGATTAATGTCCGGCACGTCGATGCCGACGATGCCCTGGAATTCCTTGAACATCGCGACACGCTGCACCGGATCGTTCTCGACGGCCGCACCCTCCAGCAACGCGTCAACCTGGGAATTGCTGTAGTGCGTGGCATTGGAGAAGGGCACGCCCTTGACGAAGTTCTTCGACCAATACAGGCGCTGCACGCCCACCGTCGGGTCGAATAGATTGCTGGCGCCGTTGGTGGTAAAGGCGAAGTCACGATCAGTATAGACGCGCTTGATGAAGCTGCCGATATCCTGCGCGCGCACATCGACGCCGATGCCGATCCGCCCGAGCGTCGCCCGCAGATATTCGGCGAGCGGACGATTGTCGTCGCCAATGGGGTTATAGTCCAGCGGCACCCGGAAGCGGATGCGGTCTGCACCCCTGGGATAGCCGGCCTCATCGAGCAACCTTTCCGCGGTTGCGAGGTCGTAAGGATAGGGCGTCGGCGCCGGATCGGAGAATTGCTTCAACCCGGGCGCGATCGGCGTGGCGCAGGGCGTCGCCAGCCCGAAATACACAATGCGCACGATGGCCGCGCGATCGATGGCATGCGCGACGGCTTGGCGGACCTTGGGGTTCTTGAAGAACGCGTTGTCGAGATTGAATTCCAGCCGCGTCACGTTGAAGGAATAGCTGTTGCCCTTCGTCACGATGCGCAGCGTGGGCACCGTGCTCAGTCGCGCCACATCGTTCAGCGCCACGGGCGTGCGGTAGCCAAGATCGACCCGCCCCGTCTCGAAGGCGGCCGAGCGCACGGCGCCATCCGGAATGAAAGTCACCACCAGCCTGTCGAGCCAGGGCCGCGGCGCGGCCCAATGCGCGGGGTTGCGCTCGTACACTATGTGGCTGCCGCGCACCCATTCCTTGAAGATGAACGGACCGGTGCCGATCGGCGCCAGCCCGTTCGGGTTGGCGAACGGGTCCGTGCCGTCATAGATGTGACGCGGCAGAATTGGCGTTTCCGTCGCGACCAGCGCCTTGATCAGGAACGGCGCGGGTTTGGCCAGATGGAACACCGCGGTCAACGCGTCCGGCGTCGCCACCTCGGTCACATTCGCGAAAGTGCTGCGCCCGCGCGGATGAATGCGGCTGAGCAGCATGATGGAATAGGCCACGTCCGCCGAGGAGAAATCCGTCCCGTCATGCCATTTCACGCCGGGACGCAGCTTGAACGTGTAGCTCAGCCCATCCGGCGCGATGCTCCACGCCGTGGCCAGCATGGGCAGCGGGTTGAGGTCGTCATCATACTCCAGCAACCCCTCGGTGACCTTGGCGCTGACGCTGAGCGATGGGGTGAAGACATTGGTCGCGGAGACTAGCGTGGTCGGCTCCGCGACCAGGGCCAGCGTCAACGTGCCGCCTCGTTCCGGCCCGCCGGCAGCCGCCGCAGGCCCGATGGCGCGGGGCAGGGCAAGTGCCGGCAAAGCGGCCAGGGCCCGGCGACGGGTGATCTTGGGACCGCGTGGATGCGACATTCCGACCTCCGAGGCATGAAAGCTTCGGTGTCCTCCACCAGCATCGCAGCCGCCGTCAAGCCGGCCCATTACGCAAACTTAGGCAAAGGATGGAAAAAGACGCAAGATACTCCCCGACGACATGGTCTCCAGACAGCTCTCCAAGCCAAGAATATCATCAGCCCGGCCAGGCGGTCTCCAAGAACCGGCTCCGTGGAGAACGGAATTCTGTCGCGGCAATGCTGTTGCGGCGCAGCTTTTCATTCCACTAATGCAATCTTGCCCGTCCCATCACAGCAATTTGGCTTGAGGCACAGAGCCATGAAATTGCTCGCCAAAACGACTATCCAGAGCATGATGGCTTCGACTGCCCGAAGCCATCATGCACCCGCGGTCCCGCACGCCTCACAGCCTGTCTGAGAACTCGCCAAGCCGAGCCATATGGCGTGATTTTCGACAGCCGGAGCGGACGCTGGTCCGTGAGCGCCGGAAGCACAGAAAAGCGCGCCAGATGGCCGGTATAGTAGAGTTGTCAAATGGGCTCTCAGCGCCACAAATTGGTCCGCGCGAGGTCGATCACCTCGTCCCCACGGCCGTTCATCACCGCGCGCAGCGCCCACAGGCTGAAGCCCTTGGCCTGCTCCAACCCGATGCTGGGCGGCATCGAAAGCTCCTGCTTGTTCGTCACCACGTCCAGCAGCGCCGGGCCGTCATGCGCCAGAACCTCCATCACGGCCGCCTCCAGATCGCCGGGGTCCTCGACCCGCACCGCATGCACGCCGATCGCGCGCGCCATGGCGGCGAAATCGGGATTCTCCAGCGATGTCCCGGTCTCAATGAAGCCGGACGCCTTCATCTCCAGCGCGACGAAGCCCAGCACGCTGTTATCGACCACGACCACCTTCACCGGCAGCTTCTGCTGCACCAGCGTCAGGAAATCGCCCATCATCATCGCGAAGCCGCCATCGCCGGACATCGAGATCACCTGCCGGCCCGGATACGCCGATTGCGCCCCGATGGCCTGCGGCAGGGCATTGGCCATGGACCCGTGGTTGAACGACCCGATGATCCGCCGCTTGCCGTTCATGGCGATGTAGCGCGCCGTCCAGATCGTGGGCGTGCCCACGTCGCAGGTAAACACCGCATCCTCGCTCGCGTGCTGGCTGAGCAATTTGGCGAGATATTGCGGATGGATCGGCTTGCGCCCCGGCGTTCCGGTCGCCAGATCATCTAGCCCCTGGCGCGCCTTCTTGTAGGCGGCCAGGCTGTCATCTAGATGCACGCGGTCGGATTTCCCCTGCAACCTCGGGAGCAGCGCCTCGATGGTGGCGGCCACGTCACCCACCATTCCCAGCGTCAGGCGGCAGCGGCGGCCCAGATTCTCCGGGCGTATGTCGATCTGGGCGATCTTGGCGGCGCCCGGGTAGAACTGGCGATACGGAAAATCCGTGCCGAGCATCAGCAACGTTTCGGCCTCCATCATGGCCTGATAGCCCGAGCTGAAGCCGATCAGGCCGGTCATCCCCACATCGTATGGATTGTCGTACTCAACGTATTCCTTGCCGCCCAAGGCGTGGACGATCGGCGATTTCAGCACTTCGGCAAGGCGCAGCAGCGCGTCATGAGCCCCCTTACAGCCGCGCCCGCATAACAGCGTGGTGCGCCGGCCGGCATTGAGCAATGCCGCCAGCTCATCGAGGTCCTCATCCGACGGCACGACCACGGGCTGCCTGGGTGTGATCGCAATCGGGGCGGAGAGCTGGGCGGTCATCTCCTGCAGCGCGATATCGCCGGGAATGACGACCACGGCAACACCACGGCGCCCCACGGCCGCCCGGATCGCCGTTTCCAGCACGCCGGGAAGCTGTTCCGGGCTGGAGACGAGTTCGCAGTAATGGCTGCACTCGCGGAACAGCTCCTGCGGATGGGTTTCCTGGAAATAGCCACGGCCGATCTCGGTGCTCGGAATATGCGCCGCGATCGCCAGAACCGGCACGCGCGAGCGGTGGCAGTCGAACAGCCCATTGATCAGATGCAGGTTGCCAGGGCCGCAACTGCCGGCGCACACGGCAAGCTCGCCGGTCAGATGGGCGTGCGCCCCGGCGGCGAAGGCCGCCGCCTCCTCGTGGCGCGCGTGAACCCAGGCGACCTCACCATTCTGTCTTAGCGCTTCGGTAATGCCGTTCAAGCTGTCACCGACGACGCCATAGATATGACGCACACCAACGGAATGCAGCGTGGCGATGAAAAGCTCGGCAGCGTTGCGGATTTTCATGAAACTTCTCTGCTTTTCTGGCTGACGGTTGGAGAGCAGGGCTGTCGATGCCGCCCGCACTCGGACGTTGCCTAGGCTACTGAAGTCATTGACCTCGAACAATGTTATGCGACGATCGGGGCCGATCTTCTTTCCCAAATGCACGGCAAATGCCGGGCGAGCGCCCGGGGCTGGAGCAAGATGGCTTTGCCTGCCGGAAGCCGGCATGCTTTACGCGGCGGAGAGCGACAATGCCCTGGCGTACACCTGCTTGCGCGGCAGGCCGGTGGCCGCGGTGACCGACGCCACCGCCTCCTTCAATGTGCCTTCGGCCAGGGCGGCTCGCAGCCGCGCATCAAGGTCGTCCGCATCCGTCGCTTCCTCGGGCGCCGGGCCGACGACGATGGTGATCTCCCCGCGCGCGGCATGGACCGCATATTGCGCGGCCAACTCGGGCAGCGTGCCGCGCCGCACCTCCTCGAAACGTTTGGTCAGTTCGCGCGCCACGGCTGCCGGGCGGTCGCCGAAGGCGGCTTGCATGTCGGCCAGGGTTTCGGCCAGGCGATGCGGCGCCTCGTACCAGACCAACGTCGTGGACAGGCCGGCGCGCTCAGCCGCACGCAGGCCGGCGAAGGCGGCCCGGCGGGCCGCCGAGCGTGGCGGCGGAAAGCCCAGGAACAGGAACGGGTGTGGCGGCAAGCCGGACAGGGTCAACGCCAGCAGCGCCGCGTTGGCGCCTGGCAGGGCCGCCACCGGCAAACCCGCCGCCAGCGCCGCGCGCACCAGACGGTAACCGGGGTCGGAGACCAGCGGCGTGCCGGCATCCGACACCAATGCCACACGCCGGCCGTCGCGCAGCATGGCCAGGATACCGCCGATGCGGCCATCCTCGTTGTGGTCGTGCAGCAGGGCGAGCCGGCTGGCGATGCCATAGGCGGAAAACAGCCGGCCGGTAACCCTGGTATCCTCACATAGTACCAAATCGGCAGCCTTAAGGGCCGCAATGGCGCGTATTGTCACGTCACCAAGGTTGCCGATCGGCGTCGAAACCAGCACAAGTCCAGCGGGAGGCGGTGACACGCCGGTCGCGGGCTCATCTTGGAGAAAATCGCATGATTCGTCGGACATTCGTGCTCCTCGCCGCCAATCTAGCACTGGCGGGCTGTGTCGGCGCCCCCTTCGGCGGCGGGGCACGTGGAGGGATGCCATATGGCGGCCCGCTATCCACCGCGGTGCCGGCAGGCCGGGGCGTCGCCATATTGGCGCCGCTGAGCGGCCCCAATGCCGAGCGCGGCCAGGCGCTGGTGCGTGCCGCCCAGGTGGCCCTGGCCGTCCCGGATTCGCCGAAGCTGGATGTCCACGATACCGGCGGCACCGCCGCCGGGGCCGCCGCCGCCGCCCAGGCCGCGATCGCCGCCGGCGCCGGCATCATCGTCGGGCCGCTGACGGCGGCGGAGACATCGGGCGCCGCCGGACCGGCCCGCGCCGCCGGGGTGCCCGTTCTGGCCTTCACCAACGATCCCGCCCAGGCCCAGCCCGGCATATGGACCCTCGGGATCACCCCCCTGCAGCAAGTCCGCCGGCTGGTCGGCGCCATGACGGCGCAGGGCAAGACCCGCTTCGCCGCCGCCCTGCCGCAGAACGAGTTCGGCCAGGCCATGTCCGTCGCCTTGCAGCGGACGGTGACGGAAGCCGGATTGCCAGCGCCCGATATCCATATGTATGCGCCGGGCACCGGCTCGCTGAACGCCACCATCCGCGACGTGTCGGGCTACGGCAGCCGGCGCGGCCCGCTGGACGCGCAGATTCGCGCCGCCCGCGCCCAGCACGACGCCGATGGCCGACGCAAGGCCGCCGAACTGGCGCGCGCGCCCATTCCGCCCGCGCCGTTCGATGCGCTGCTGCTCGCCGATACCGGCGAAGCGCTGGCGACAATCGCGGCTCTGCTACCCTATTACGACGTCGATCAGCCGGCGGTGCGCGTGCTCGGCCCGGCGCTGTGGGCCTCGCCGGCCGCACGCGCCGGCGCCAGCCTCAGCGGGGCGCTCTATGCCGCCCCCGATCCGGCAACCCGCAGCGATTTCGACCAGCGCTACAGCGCGGCCAACGGTAACCCCGCGCCCGGCCTCGCGGATTTCGCCTATGACGCCACCGCCATCGCCAGAGTGCTCAGCACCGATGGCGGCTACTCCGTGGCGTCGCTCTGCCGGCCGGAGGGTTTCACCGGAGTGGATGGCTTGCTGGTGCTGCAGCCAGACGGCACGGTGCGCCGGGGATTGGCGTTGTTCGAAATTCAGCGTGGCGGCCCGGTCATGACAGAGCCGGCGCCGACCAGCCTGACCGCGCCTGGCATTTGATGAGATAATTTTTCAGACGCAGCCTCCGATCGGGCGGAGATCCGACCGGAACGGCATTAGACGAAACGGACAGACCGGCATGCGCGTGGTCGCGATTACAGGGGCTGCTAGTGTCATCGGCGGCGTGCCGCTGGCCTGCCTGGTGTTGCTGCTGCTGACCCACAGCGTCGCTACCGGACCGGCGCTCGTGGTCATCTCGGTTATCGTGGCCTACGCGGCGCTTCTCGGGCTGGTCTGGGTGCGCGACATGGACGCGCTGACCAACACGCTACGCGAAGCGGTGCTGGAAAACGAGCTGGCCCTGTCCCACGCCGCCGCCTCGCCGCGCCTGCCGGCGGTGGAGCGCGTCGCCCGCGGCATCGAGCGTCTGGCCCGCGCGCACGCCGCCCGCGCGGCGGAAATCGGCGCATTGCTGCGCGCCAATATCGGCATCGTCGAACATCTGCCCGATCCGTTGCTGGTGCTGGGGGCCGATCATGGCGTGCGGCGCGCCAACGCCGCCGCGCGGAACGTGCTGGGCGAGGAGATGGCAGCCGTGCTGCGCCATCCCGGCATGCGCGAGGCGATCGAGCGCGCCTTCGCCCAGTGCAGCAATCAAACGGCGGAACTGTCCTTGCCGGTGCCCACCCCGCGTGAGGTGCAGGCCTCCGTCATCTTCCTGGATCCGCCGCTGGCCGATGGCGGCCATGCCATCGCCGTGCTGTCCGACCGCACCCGCGATCGCGCCGTCGAGCGGATGCGCGCGGATTTCGTCGCCAATGCCAGCCACGAACTGCGCACCCCGCTGGCCAGCCTGATGGGCTTCATCGAAACCCTGCGCGGCCCGGCCGCCGACGAC
This sequence comes from Acetobacteraceae bacterium, assembly GCA_036497785.1. Classification (GTDB taxonomy): domain Bacteria; phylum Pseudomonadota; class Alphaproteobacteria; order Acetobacterales; family Acetobacteraceae; genus DASXIW01. Next base: position 31,384 of record DASXIW010000206.1, read on the forward strand.
GCGCCGGCGCAAAAGCGCTTCCTGGGGATCATGGCCGAGCAGGCCGAGCGGATGAACCGGCTGATCGACGATCTGCTCAGCCTGTCGCGCATCGAGCTGACCGAACATCAGCCGCCCTCGGAGGTGGTGAATCTGGCCGAGATCATCGAAAGCATCGCAGCCGGGTTTGAGCCAAGGCTGGCGGCGCGCCGGGTGAAGCTGGAACTACAGATCGAGCCCGACATGCCCTGCATCATCGCCGATGCCGACCAGCTCGCCCAGGTGCTGAGCAACCTGGTGGACAACGCGGTGAAATACGGGCGCGAGGGCGGCGTGGTGAAACTGCATGTCAGGAAACCATCCCCCGGCGGGCGCTGGCCCACACGGCCGGGCGTGGTGCTGTCCGTCACCGATGACGGCCCGGGTATCCCCCGCAGCGAGGTGCCGCGGCTGACCGAACGCTTCTACCGCGTGGACAAGTCCCGCTCCCGCGCCGCGCCCACCGGCACGGGGCTGGGTTTGTCCATCGTCAAGCACATCGTCAACCGCCATCGCGGCCAATTGGTGATCGAAAGCGAGGAAGGCAGCGGCACCAGTTTCAACGTATGGCTGCCGCTGGGCACCGAGCGTTGATCGCGCCCGCTTCCGCCAGGGCATAGGAGGCCGCATGAACGGACAGGTTCGGAAAGTGGCGCTGGTCACCGGCGCCTCTTCAGGCATCGGCGTCGATCTGGCATGGGAATTCGCCCGCGGCGGCCACGACATGATCCTGACGGCACGGCGGCGCGGCCGGCTGGAAGCCCTGGCCGCCGAACTCGGTGGAACCACTCGGGTGATCGTCGCCGATCTCGCCGATCCCGCCGCACCTGCCCGTCTCCTGGACGAGGCCGGCCCGATCGACGTACTGGTGAACAATGCCGGCTTCGGCGCCGGCGGCCAGTTCGCGACCCTGCCGCTGGAGCGGCAGATGGAAATCGTTCGGGTCAACATCGCCGCCCTCACCGCCCTCACGCGCCTCGCCTTGCCAGGCATGATCGCGCGGGGCGCCGGGCGCGTGCTCAACGTCGCCTCAATCGTGGCTTTCCAGCCCGGGCCGGGGCTGGCGGTGTACTCCGCCAGCAAGGCCTATGTCCTGTCATTGTCGGAGGCGCTGGAGGCGGAACTGCGCGGCACCGGTGTCACCGTCACCTGCCTCTGCCCCGGCTCCACCGAATCCGAGTTCGCCGCCACCGCCGGCATCGGCGGACGCCGCAAGACGCAATTCACCATGACATCCGCCGAAGTGGCCCGGCAGGGCTACGCGGCCACAATGGCGGGACAGCGGCTGATCGTGACCGGCCGGATCAACAAATTCGCCAGCCTGATGGTGCGCTTCGCGCCGCGCGCCATGGTGTTGGATATCGCGCGCAAGGCGCTCCATACGGGCAGTTAGCAAGCGTCTCCCACGATTTTGCCGGCACGGGGCTTTGCAACGCCGTACCGTCGCTTATGCTGCCAATAACGCTTCGTAAGGAAATCTCCATGACCGTCCCGACCGATGCCTGGGTGCAGATCGGCGCCGCCAGCTCCCCCACCTTCTCCAAGGATGGCACAATGCTTTTTCATCTGCGCGGCGCCGGCCTGCCGCAGGTCTGGGCGATGAACATCGACGGCGGCAACGCCCGCCAGCTCAGCTTCCACGACGAGAAGGTGGCCTTCCTCCGCCGCTCCCCTATCGATGACACGCTCATCTGGGGCATCGATGCCGGCGGCGACGAGCGCCAGCAATTCTGGCTGCTGGAACCGGGCGACACCCCCCGCCCGCTCACCGATGCCCCCGAGGTCATCCACGATTTCGGTGCCTGGTCCGCCGACGGCGCGCGTATCGCCTTCGCCGCCAACGACCGCGACGAACGCTTCTACGACATCAGCCTGCTGGATATCGCCTCCCGCAGCCGCACCCGGCTGCTGGAAGGCAAGGGCATCCTGACCGTGCCGGGCTGGAGCCCCGACATGTCCCGCCTGCTCGTCCTGGAGGACCACAGCAGCTCGGACACCCGCCCCTGGATCCTGGACGCCACCACCGGCGCGATCCACGCTCTGCCACGCCACGCGCCCACCCGCTTCGCCTCGGTGCGCTGGGTGGAAAAAGGCGCCGCCCTGATGGGGATCAGCGACGCGAACGCCGATGTCATGCGTCTCTGCCGCATCGATCCGCAAACCGGCGACACCACCGTCGTGTTCGAAGCCCCCGGCCGCGAGGTCGAGGCCTGGTCGCTCTCGCCGGATGCCACCGTGCTGGCCACCATCGAGAACGATCGCGGCTACGCCATCCTGCGCGTCGGCCCCATCGGCGGCGAACGGCCTGAAGTCACCGGGCTGCCCAGCGGCATCGTCGCCGACCTCGCCTGGTCGCCCGACAACACCACGCTGGCCTTCACCGCCCAAGGCCCCACCGCACCCCCCGGCATCTGGCTGTGGCGCGATGGCACCGCCGCCCCGGTGCCACGCGAAGACCCGCTCGCCCCATCCGGCATCGATCCGGACAGCCTGATCGAGCCCATATTGGTCGAATGGGAGAGCTTCGACGGCCTGCGCGTCCCCGGCTGGTTCGCCCATCCGCGCGGCCCGGCCCCCGAAGGCGGCTTCCCCGCCATCATGTGGGTGCATGGCGGCCCGGCCTCCCAGACCCGCGCCAATTTCCGCGCCGATATCCAGATGCTGCTCTCCCAGGGCTTCGCCATCCTCATGCCCAATGCCCGTGGCAGCACCGGCTATGGCCGCGCCTACATGGAATCCGACGAAGTCGAGAAGCGCCCGGATTACATGGAAGACCTCGCCACCGGCCGCGCCTGGCTCGCCGCCCAACCCGGCATCAACCCCGACCGCATCGGCATCATGGGCCAGTCCTACGGCGGTTGGGCCGTGTTGGCAGCCGTCACGCTGCAACCCGAGCTTTGGAAAGCCGCCGTCGACTATTACGGCATCGCCGATTTCACCACCCTGCTGGAACGCACCGGCCCCTGGCGCCGCGACCACCGCGCCCGCGAATACGGCTTCCCCGAAACGGACGAGGAGCTGTTCCGCCGCATCTCCCCCATCCATCACGTAGACCGCGTGGTGGCGCCCATGCTGCTGCTCCACGGCGACCGCGACCCGCGCGTGCCAATGCACGAAAGCGACCAGTTCAGCGAAGCGCTGGAACTGCGCCAGAAGAGAGTGACCTACGAGAAATTCGCCTATGCCGGCCACGGCTTCATCCGGCCGGACCACCGGCGCCGCGTCTATGCGTCGGTGGCGGCGCATTTTCGGGAATATTTGTGAAGGCAAGGCCAGGGGCTTTGCCCCTGGATCCTCTTTTGCCGAACTGACGAACAAAACAAGGGAGTCGACCCCCCCTGAATAGGCGACGTTCACCAGCCTTCCATCAGGCGCCATCAGCGAGGCCATTTCCCCACCCGCGACGCGCTGGTCGCGGCGGTCTATCGCAACGAGAGCGAGCAGCTTGTTGCCGCCGCCGCCCGCCTCCCACCTACCTCGCCGCCACCAAAACCGACAACACCACGCACTCCGTCACCACGGACGTCGCCCCCAACAAATCGCCGCTATGCCCCCCAATCTGCCGCGTTCCGAACCGCGCCAACCCAACCCCGACCACCGCCGCCGCCAACCCCGCCACCACCGCAACCCCAACCGGCAACAGCAGCACCGCCAAACCTCCCGCGACCGCCAGCCCGCAAGCCGCCGCCCCAGCCGGAACCGCCGCCAACCCCGCCGCCAACCCATCCCGCCGCGCCGGCCGCGCCGCCAGCAGCACAATAATAATTGCCGCCCGCCCCAACGCCCCCGCCACCACCAGCCCAATCGCCACATGCGCGGCACTGCCCAGCCCCACCAGCGCCGCCCAGCGCAGCCCCAGCGACATCACCAACGCCAGCGCGCCATAACTCCCAATCCGGCTGTCGCGCATAATCTCCAGCTTGCGCGCCGCATCCCGCCCGCCACCAAACCCGTCCGCCGTGTCCGCCAACCCGTCCTCATGCAACGCCCCACCCAGCAACAACAGCGCCACCAGCGCCCACCCTGCCGCCAGCACCGGCATCATCCCCAGCCGCACCGCCACCCAAAACACCGCCCCGCCCAAAATCCCCAGCACCGCACCCACCACCGGATAGGCCCAAACCACCCACGCGAAATCCACCGGCACCCCGTCCGGCAAAAACCGGCCCACGGGAAGGCGCGACAGCAGCGCGAACGCGGCGGCCAGTTCGGTGCGCCATCGGGTCATGGGAAGAAAGAAAGGCTGGGCTCTGCCCAGACCCGCAAAGGGGCAGAAGCCCCTTTGATCCCGTTACGGGTCGCGGCTGCGCCGTCTTTCTTTGGTTGAAAGCCCGCGCGCGCGATGTGGAGAGCGGCGAAGCCAAAAATACTCAGTGAGCGCACTAATCCCGCAAGTTCCAACAGCCTGCGGCGCAAGCAAGGCAAGAAACCCGATCCAGCCGAGAAAGTAATGGGGTCAAAGGGGCCTCTGCCCCTTTGCGGGTCCGGGCAGCGCCCGGCCTTCCTTCCTTCCAAAGCTGTCATGCCTTCCCCGCCACCCCCGCCTCCGCAAAAGTCGCCATTCCCGAATGGCAAGCCAGCGCCCCCCGCAGCAACGGCACCGCCAGTGCCGCGCCGGAGGCCTCGCCCAGCCGCATGCCCAGTTCCAGCAGCGGCGTCATGCCCAGCAGCCCGGCCAGCCGCCTATGCCCGGCTTCCGCCGAGACATGCGCCAGCGTCGCATGCGCCAATCCGCCCTCCGCCAGCAGCGCGAGCGGCGCGGCAGCGGCGGTACAAACAAACCCGTCCAGCAGCACCGGCACGCGCAGCCGCCGCGCCGCCAGCATTGCGCCCAGAATGGCCGCCATTTCGCGCCCACCCAGGCAGGAAGCCGCTAGCAGTGGGTCCTCCCAAGCTGCCGCATGCAGCGCCAATCCCCGATCGATCGCCGCCCGCTTGCGCGCCAGCCCGGCATCGTCCACCCCGGTCCCGCGCCCCGCCCAATCTGCCCCGTCCCCGCCGAACAGGCAGGCGCACAGCGCCGCTGCCGCCGTGGTGTTGCCAATGCCCATCTCGCCCAGGCACAGCAGATCCGTCCCCGACGTCACCGCCGCGTATCCGACGGAAACCGCCTTCAGAAACGCAGCCATCTCCATCGCCGGCGCCTCGGTAAAATCCGCCGTCGGCTGCTCCAGCAACAATGGCAGCACACGCAGCGTTGCCCCGGCGGCGGCGGCCAGTTGATTAATCGCCGCCCCGCCCGCCGCGAAATTCGCCACCATCTGCGCCGTAACCTCGGGCGGGTAGGGCGACACACCCTGCGCCGTCACCCCATGATTTCCGGCGAACACCAGAATCTCCACCCGCTCCAGCGCGGGCATGGCGCGGTTTTGCCAGCGCGCCAGCCACGCCACCAACTCCTCCAGACGCCCCAGGCTGCCCGGCGGCTTGGTCAGCTGCGCCTGCCGCACGCGCACCGCCTCGGCCGCCGCCAAATCCCCGGCAGACAGGTCGCGACATGCATCACGTAGAGCGGAAAAATCGGCAAAAACGGTCACGGAATATCCTGTTGCGCCGGCGCAATGGCGTGAAAAAACGTGCCGGAGACGGCGCCACGCCGTCCGCCCCCGGTCCCCAGTGATCGGCCCGCGCCATCCAGCAGGCGCACCAGCGGCGCATCCGCCCCGGCCTCGATCACGCTGGCATAATGAAACTCATGGCCGCGAACCTGACTCCCCGCCGGCCCCAGCGGCGAATTCGCCAGCAGCGTGGCTTGCCGATACCCCAGATTCATTTTCCGCCGCGCGAAGCTGGTCGCATGCCCCAGCAGCCCCGCCATGGCGTGCCGCACACCCTGCGCATCCTCCAGCCCCTCGCCCAAAACCATGAACCCGCCGCACTCTCCATGCACCGCATGGCCGCGCGCGAAATCCCGCAATCCCTCCAAAAACCCCGAAGCCGCCGCCAGCCGCCCGGCATGCAATTCGGGATACCCGCCCGGCAGCCACGCCACGTCGCATTGCGCGGACGGCGCCTCACCCCCCAGCGGCGAGAACGGAAAAATCTCCGCCCCAAGCTGCTGCCAGGATTGCAGCAGATGCGGATACACGAAGCTGAACGCCGCATCCCACGCCAGCGCAATGCGCTGCCCCGGCGGCGGCAACCCAACCGCTACCCCACAAGCCACCGGCCCCAATGGAGCCGCCGCCGCCAAAATCCCGTCCAGATCCAGTTCACTCTCTGCCAGATCCGCCAAAGCGTCGAGCCGCGCCGCCAACCCCGCATGCTCCCCGGCCTGCACCAGCCCCAGATGCCGCTCCGGCAACGCAATCGCCGCATCGCGCATCACGCAGCCCAGCACAGGCATGCCTATTGCCGCCATGGCGGCTTCCACCCCCTCGCGATGCCGCGCGCTCGCCACCTGGTTCAGCACCACGCCCGCCACCCGCACCGCCGGATCGTGCCGCGCGAACCCGGCCGCCACGGCGGCGGCGGATTGCGATTGGCCGGACACATCCAGCACCAGCACCACCGGCAAGCCGAACCGCGCCGCCAGATCCGCCGCACTGCCCCGCCGCCCTACAGGCCCGCCAATGCCATCAAACAACCCCATGGAGGACTCGATGACGAAAACTCCCGCCCCCGCCCAAGCCGAGGCCGCTATCCGGTCCAGCAATGCCGGCGCCATCGCCCAGCTATCCAGATTCACGCTCGGCGCCCCAGTCGCCGCCGCGTGAAACGCGGGATCGATGTAATCCGGCCCCGATTTCGCCGCCCGCACCGCCACACCCCGCCGCCGCAATGCCGCCAATATCGCCAGCGTCACCGTGGTCTTGCCGGACCCGGAGCGCGGCGCCGCCATGATCATCCCCCGCGTCATGGCCGCCCGCCATGACAAATGGCAAAGCCCGGCATATATCTCGTTTGGTGGACACCAAGCCCAGTTTGCGCTTCGGCTGGACGACCGGGGCCTGCGCCGCCGCAGCGGCCAAGGCAGCGTTCACCGCGCTGCTCACCGGCGACTTCCCGGACCCGGTGGAAATAACCCTCCCGCGAGGCCACGTCGTCGCCTTCGCTTTGGCGGAGACGGGCTGGCGCGGCAACGCCGCCATGGCCGCCATCGTGAAGGATGCCGGCGACGATCCGGATGTCACCCACGGCGCCCTGGTTCGCGCCATTGTCATCCGCGCCCCGCCGGGCAGCGGCATCGCCTTCCGCGCCGGCGAGGGCATCGGCACCGTCAGCCGCCCCGGCCTGCCCGTCCCGCCCGGTGAGCCCGCCATCAACCCCATCCCGCGCCAGATGATCCGCGACGCGCTCGCCGCCGCCAATTGCGCCCCGGCCGATGCGATCGTGGAAATATCCATCCCCGGCGGCGCGGCCATCGCCGAACGCACGCTGAACGGCCGGCTGGGCATTATCGGCGGCCTGTCGATCCTGGGCACCACGGGCATCGTCGTGCCCTATTCCTGCTCGGCCTGGATTCACGGCATCCGCAGCGGCATAGACGTCGCCCGCGCCACCAGCCTTCCCCACATCGCCGGCGCAACCGGCCGCACCTCCGAACGCGCGGTGCAGGCGCTGCATAACCTGCCCGAGGCGGCGCTGATCGACATGGGCGATTTCGTCGGCGGCATGCTGAAATACCTGCGCACCCATCCCATCCCCCGCGTCACCGTGGCCGGCGGCGTCGCCAAGATCACCAAGCTCGCCCAGGGCAGGCTCGATTTGCATTCCAAGCGCGGCGCGGTGGACATGGCCGCTTTGGCCGATCTGGCGGAACAGCACCCCGAACTCGCCGCGCGCATCCGCACCGCCAACACCGCCGCGGAAGCATTCTCCCTCGCCGCCGGCACCAGCCTGGGCGACGCAATCGCCGCCCGCGCCTGGCAGGTCGCAGCCGCTGCTCTGGACAATCCGCAAACGGCGCTGGAAGTCGTGATGTTCGATCGCGAGGCCCGCATTCTCGGCCGCGCCCCCTTCGCTCCATCTCATGCGGAAGGCTCCGGCCGAAACCTGCGCCGGTAATCGGGATCGTACAGCGCGCTATCACGAAACCCCGGCACGTCCAGCGCCGGCCCCACCAGCACCAGCGCCGTCCGCTCCACCGGTTCCGCCGCCAGCAATGCCGCGATGGTTGCCAGCGTGCCGCGCAGCACGCGTTCATCGGGCCAGCTCGCCCGAACCACAACCGCCACCGGGCAATCCGCCCCGTAAAGCGGCGTCAGCTCCGCCACGATCCGATCCAGCGAATGGATCGCCAGATGAATGGCCAGCGTCGCGCCCGTGGTCCCGAACGCCGCCAGCGTTTCCCGCTCGGGCATGGCCGAAGCGCGGCCGGACACCCGCGTTAGCACCAGGCTCTGCGCCACCTCCGGCACCGTCAACTCCGCCCCCAGCGCCGCCGCTGCCGCGGCGAAGGCCGGCACCCCCGGCGTCAGCGTGAAGGGAATGTCGTGCCGCCGCAGCCGCCGGATCTGCTCGGCCACCGCGCTGTACACGGACAAATCCCCGGAATGCAGCCGCGCCACATCCAGCCCGTCACGATGCGCCGCGACATATTCCGCCTCGATCGCATCCAATGTCAGCGGCGCCGTATCCACCAGCCGCGCCCCCTCCGGGCAATGCGCCAGCATCGCCGCCGGCACGATCGACCCGGCGTACAGACAGACCGGACAGCGTGCCAGCAAATCCCGTCCGCGCAGCGTGATCAGATCCGCCGCCCCCGGCCCGGCGCCGATGAAATGCACTGTCATGCCGCCGCCAAGGCGCAGGTGGCACCGCCCACGGCGATGCGCGACAGACAAAGCCGCGCCACCCCACCAGCCGCCGCCAGCGCCGCCGCCTCGGCCACCGAGGCAAATCCCGTCTCGCGCGCCGCCACCTCCGACATCGTCACACAGCGCGCCTGCATCGCCGCCAGCGCCGCATCATCCACCAGCATCAGATCCAACCCCAGCATCCGGCGCGCCTCGTCCAGCCCGGCCTCGCCAGACTTGAAGCGGGGCACAGCCAGATCCGTCACCACCAGCCCGCTCTCTGCTTCCGCGCGCCGCACCGCCGCGACAATATCCTCCGCCGCACACCCCCTCCGGCACCCGATCCCCGCGACGATCATGGCTTGCGCACCACCCATTGCGTCACCGTCATCGCCGGACGAAACCCGTGCAGCGACCCGATCCGGTCCAGCCGCTCCACCCCCAACCGGGTCAGCGTGCCGCCCAATCGGCCCACCGCCTCCAGCAGCACGGCCTCCGTCTCGATCGTCACCGCATTCACCACCATCCGCCCGCCCGGCTGCAGCGCGCTCCACGCCGAATCGATCGTCCCAGGCTGCTGCGCGCCCCCACCGATGAACACCGCATCCGGCGCCGGCAACCCGGTGAGACATCGTGGCGCGATACCCTCCACCATACGCAACCCGGGCACACCCAGGCAGGCCGCGTTGCGCACCGCCCGTGCCGCCCGTTCGGCCACGCGCTCGAAGGCGATGGCCCGACAGGAGGGATGCCGCAGCAGAAATTCGATGGCGACAGAACCGGACCCGCTGCCGATATCCCACAGCAAATCCCCACGGCACGGCGCCAATGCCGCCAGTGTCATCGCGCGGATTTCTTTCTTTGTGATCTGCCCGTCATGTTCGAAGGACGCATCGTCCAGCCCGGCGCAAAGCGGTATTACCCGCGCATCCGGCCCGGCGATGATTTCGATAGCCAGCATGTTCAACGGATCGATATCCGTCAGCGAAAACCCGTCGGCGGTGGCGACACGAATGCGCTCGCGCGGTCCGCCCAGTGCTTCCAGCACAATCACGCGGCTTGCGCCAAAGCCGCGCGCGCGCAGCAGGTCGGCTACCGTGGCTGCCGTCGTCGCATCGGCGGACAAAGCTAAAACCCGTGTTCCTGTCTGCAACAATGGCAACAGCGCCGCGATCGGGCGGCCGCAGAACGAGATGGTGGACAGATCCTGCATCGCCCAGCCCAATCGCGCGCAGGCAAGGCTGAAGGCTGACGGCGTCGGCAGGCACAGGAATTCGTCGGCCGGCACCCGAGCCGCCAGCAAGGTCCCGACCCCGAAGCTGAACGGATCGCCCGATGCCAACACTGCCACTGGCCCGGGCCGTCGCGCCAGGATCGCCGGCAGCGCATCGCGGATCGGGTTCGGCCAGGGCATTATTTCATTTCTGATCAATGGTTTGACCAGCGCCAGATGCCGCTTTCCGCCGACCACGAGGTCGGCCTCGCCGATCAGCTTTGCGGCACGTGCCGAAAGCCCATCGACGCCATCTTCGCCGATGCCCAGTATGGACAGCCAGCGCGGGACGGCGTTCATGGCGCCACCGTGGAGCGACCGCATTGCTGAAACTTCTGATCCTGGGCGGCACCACCGAAGCCTCCGCGCTGGCGAGGGCGCTGGCGGGTGATTCGCGCCTGGATGCTATTCTGTCCTTCGCGGGGGTCACGAACGCCCCGCGCCAGCCGCCAATTCCGTGGCGAAAAGGCGGTTTTGGGGGTGTTGAGGGCCTGGTTTCCTATTTGCAAAATGCGAAAATCGAGTTGCTGATCGACGCGACGCATCCTTTCGCCACGCAAATGAAACGCCACGCGGCCGCCGCCTCGCAAATTGCGAAAATCCCCCTGCTCGCCATTTTGCGTCCGCCCTGGCAGCCTGAATCCGGCGATCGCTGGACCATCGTGGCGGACATGCCCGAGGCGGCCCGCGCGCTGGGCGCCGCGCCGCGCCGGGTGCTGCTGACTATCGGGCAGAAAGACCTCGCCGCGTTTCATGCCCCGCAACATCGCTACATCATTCGCAGCGTCGATCCCCCTGTCATGCCGCCGCCGAACGCAATGCTGATCACCGCACGGGGGCCGTTCGATGAGGCGGAGGAGATGGCACTGATGACGCGCCATGGCATCGACATTCTGGTGACCAAGAATTCCGGCGGCACCGCCACCGCGCCGAAACTTGCCGCGGCGCGGAAATTGGGCGTGGCGGTGATCATGGTCGCGCGTCCGCCGCCGCCGGAGATGGAGACGGTGCCTGATGCCGAGGTTGCGTTGCGCTGGCTGAATCATGCGGCGGCCCGGCGCGGGGTATAGAGCCAGGGTGGGGCGCCCTCACGCGCGATGCAGCGCGTCTCCGGCGAGCCGATCAGCACCAGCGTGCGCATATCGGCCTGGGCCGGATCGGCATCCGCCAGTTTGGTGATGACGATGCGCTCTTCGGGGCGGCTGATGGCACTGGCGAAGACTACCGGCACGGTGGCGGGCAGGATGTCGCGCAGGCTCGCGAAGGCGGCGGCGAGTTGGTCGGGGCGGGCGTGGCTGCGGGGATTGTAGAGGGCGATGACGAAACCGGCCTCTGCGGCGGCTTTCAGGCGGCGCAGGATCAGCGGCCAGGGCTTGAGGTTGTCGGAAAGGGAGATGGCGCAGAAATCATGGCCCAGCGGCGCGCCGAGCCGGGCGGCGACGGCGAGCATGGCAGAGATGCCGGGGATGACGGAAATATCCAGCGCGCGCCATGCGAGCGGGCCGGCCTCGATGGCTTCGAACACCGCGCTGGCCATGGCGAAGATGCCGGCGTCGCCGGAAGACACCACCGCCACATTGCGCCCGGCGGCGGCCAATTCCAAGGCGTGCTGGGCGCGGTCCAATTCCTCGCGATTGTCAGAAGGGTGGCGGATTTGGTCGCCGCGGGGCGCCACACGATCCAGATAGGGGCCGTAGCCGATAAGATCGGTGGCGGCTTGCAGCGCCGCCATGGCGTCCGGCGCGATCAGGCCGGGTGCGCCCGGGCCGAGGCCCAGTACCACCAGTTTCCCGCTCATCGTGCGGCTTGCCTGCCTGGGATCAGCACCAGGGCGAAATAGGGCACGCGGTCGGTGGAGAGTTCCGCGAAGGGCAGCAATTTCTGGCCCTCCATGGTGCCGCGCTCGACATAGACGGCGCGCTCCGTGAGGCCCGCGCGGTGCAGGGCGGCGCGGATTTTCGGCAGGTTGCGCCCGAGCTTCATGATGACGGCAGCATCGCAGCCGGCGAGGCGCTGCACGAGACTGTCTTCGTCCAGCGTGCCGGGGAGGATGGTCAGTATGTCGTCGCCATGCACCATGGGTAGGCGGGCCTGGGTCCAGCAGCCGCTCATGCCCGTGATGCCAGGCACGATTTCGGTGGGATGGCGGCCGTGCAGCCGGTCGAACAGATACATGGACGAGCCGTAGAAGAACGGATCGCCCTCGCACAACAGCACCACGTCCTGGCCGGTGGTGAGGCGGGCGGCCAGAGTCCCGGCGGTGCGTTCGTAGAACTGGCCCATTTCCGCTTGATAGGCGGGATTCGCCACATCGATCTCGGTGGTGAATGGGTAGTCGAAACGGAGTTCCTCGGTGCTTGCGGTGAAATGGCCGCAGGCGATGGCGCGGGCGTGGCCGGGGCGGCCATGCTTGCAGAAGAAGGCGACGACCGGGGTGGCGGCGATGAGGCGCGCGGCTTTCAGCGTGATCAGTTCCGGATCGCCCGGGCCGACGCCAACCACATAAAGGGTGCCGGAGGCGGTCATTCCGCCTCGCTGGCCAGGGCATTGACGGCGGCGACGGCCATCGCGCTGCCGCCCTTGCGGCCATGCAGCGTGAGGTACGGCAGGCCGCTATAGGCCGCGAGTGCCGCCTTCGATTCGGCCGCCCCCACGAAGCCCACGGGCAGGCCGATCACGGCGGCGGGGCGCGGCGCGCCGGCATCCAGTAATTCCAGCAAATGAAACAGCGCGGTGGGGGCATTGCCGATCGCCACCAGCGCGCCACCCAGGCGTGGCCCCCAGAGATCGAGGGCGGCGGCCGAGCGGGTGTTGCCGATGCGCGCGGCCAGCGCGGGCACGGCCGGGTCGTCCAGCAGGCACAGCACCTCATTGGCGGCGGGCAAACGCGGGCGGGTGATGCCGTGCGCGACCATTTTGGCGTCGCACAGAATTGGGCCGCCGGCGAGCAGTGCATCGCGCGCGGCCCCTGTGAAATCGGGGGAAATATTGAGTTCGGCGGCAATTTCCACCATGCCGCATGCATGGATCATGCGCACGGCGACACGCGCCTCGTCCGGCGTGAAGCGGGACAGATCCGCCTCGGCGCGGATGGTGGCGAAGGAGCGGGCGTAAATGGCCGCCCCGGAATGTTCGTAGTCGAAACGCAAGACGGTCACTCCGTGCGCAACAAATCGGCGATGCCGGCGATGGACAGGCCGCGCCGGGATGGCGCGGCATCAGCCCTGCCGCCCCATACCACGCCATAGGCACCCTCCGCGCCCACCAGCGTGACATCGGCCGGGCGCGGATGGGCGCAGCCCTTGGCGCAGCCGGACACATGCACGCTGCCCCCAGCCAGCGCACCGGAACGAGCAAGCCAGGCAGCATCGCGCCGCGTGGCGACGGTGGCGCGCGGGCAGGCGGGTGCGCCCGCGCAGGCGGCAATGGACAGAACCGGATCTTCGGGGTCGGCGATCAGCCCCTCGGGCAGATCGGGCGCCGCGCGCAGCCCCGGCAAGACCACGCCGCGCCAAGGCGTGAGCCGCAACGTGCCGTCGCCATGGCGCTCGGCGCAGTCCGCCAAGGTATGCAGCGCCGCTGCGTCCATCTGGCCGAAAGCGACGCCGATGCCGGACGCGCCGGGGAGCGGGCCAACCGGGCGGGCGAGCGGGCCGTCCCAAACGATGCGATCCGGGACGAGGGCGGCGGCGGCGAAAACGCGGGCGGCGGGAAGATCGCGCATGCGCTTCGTCGGGCCGAAAGCGAGAAAGGCGGCGATCAGGTGGCGGATCGCCGCGACACCATCCGTGACGGCGCAGGCGGCCGGATCGCCGTCCAGCGACACGCGCATTTCGTCGCCGCGCAGTTGCAGGCGGATGTCGCCCGGAGCCTGGGACACAGGGAGCGCGCCGCCGCCATCGACGATGATGCCGAATTTGCCGGGAAGTGCGGCCAGGGATGTGTCGTCCGTCAGCATCCGCGCGACAGCCTCGGCCAAAGCGGAGGACGCACTGGCGACGCCGGGATCGCAGCCGGCCAAAGGCGAGGAAATGACATTGCGGCGGCGCTCGGCCGCAGGGTCGGGCGAGGCGAGGCCGTGCGCGGCGATGTGGGCGGCGAAGCCGGCAGGGTCGCGCAGGCCGCGTATTTGCAGGTTGGCGCGGTTGGTGAGTTCGATGACGCCGCTGCTGAAATGCGTGGCGGCGTCGGCAAGGAGATGGGCCTGGGCGGCGGAGAGCGTGCCGAGAGGGGGCTTTACGCGGGCCAGAAGGCCGTCGCCGGATTCCATCGGCTCATACAGGCTTGGGCACCAGCCTCGTGTGAGGAGGGTCATGGCGAAAGGGCGAAGGCAGGAAGCGACAAGGGAAGGAAGGTCGGGCTCTGCCCGAACCCGCAAAGGGGCAG
>DASXIW010000207.1:0-5572 GCA_036497785.1 Acetobacteraceae bacterium
GCCAGCCGGGCCCGCAGCTTGACGCGGGGCGGGCGGTCGCGCCGGGCGGTGGCGGCGCATCTATTGGCGCGCGGGGTGAGCGGCGAGGCCTTGCGCGCGGCATTGCCCGGCGATCCCGAGACCGAGCTGGCCGCCGCGCTGGCGCTGGCGCGGCGGCGGCGGATCGGGCCGTTTCGGGCCGGCGAGGCCGACGAGGACGGGCGGCGCAAGGAGCTCGGCATGCTGGCGCGTGCCGGCTTCGCCCAGGACGTGGCAGCACGGGCGCTGGCGATGGACGCCGATGCGGCCGAGGCGCTGGTGATCGGGCTGCGCCGGGCATGACGGCGGAGGCGCCGGTGGTGTTCACCCGTGCCGGGGTGCTGCGTGGCATCCGCGAGAGCGTGCCGGTGCTGCTGGGGCTGGCGCCGTTTGGGCTGGTGGCGGGGATATTGGCGCAGGGGGCGGGGCTGAGCCTGGCCGGCTGCACGCTGATGAGCGGCATGGTATTCGCAGGCTCGGCGCAGTTGGTGGCGCTGTCGGGATGGGGGCATCCGGTGCCGGTGCTGTCGGTGACGCTGGCGGCCTTCGTCGTGAATCTGCGGCTGGCGCTGATGGGGCCGGTGCTGGCGCCGTGGCTGGACCGGCTGCGGGGCTGGCGGCTATGGGGCAGCCTGTTCGTGATGACCGACCAGAATTGGGCGCAATGCGTGGCCGACATGAATGCGGGCGGGCGCGATGCCGGCACGCTGTTCGGCAGCGGCGTGGCGCTTTGGGCGATGTGGGTGGTGACCAGCGCCGCCGGGTATGTCGCCGGGGGATTGCTGCGGCCGCCGCCCGGCCATCCCGTGTTTTTTGCGGCCCTGGCGGCGTTCGTGGCGTTTCTGGTGACGATGTGGCGCGGGCGCGCCGATTTGCTTCCTTGGGTGGTGGCAGGGGCGGTGGCGCTGGCGATCTCGCGCCTGCTGCCCGGTACATCCTGGCATGTCGTGGGCGGGGCGCTGGCCGGCAGCCTGGCGGCGGGGCTGCGCGATCATTATCGCCGGGGCGCGGGCTGATGCCGGGCTGGCTTGCTGTCAGCGGTTCCGACCTGGTGGCTATTCTGGGCATGGCCTTGGCCACCTATGCCTGCCGGGGCGGCGGTTACTGGCTGTTCCGGCAGATCCGGCCGACGCCGCTGCTGCGGGCGGTGCTCGGCTACATCCCCGGCACGCTCTTCGTCAGCTTTGTGGTGCCGCCGGTGCTGTCCGGCGGGTGGCAGCCTTTGGCGGGGGCGGCGGCCACGGTGGCCGTGATGCTGGCCACGGGCAGCCTATTCTGGGCGATCGTGGCGGGCACCGGGGCGGCCTGGGCGGTGTGGGCGTTCATTTGATACCAACCGCCTGAAATGATGACCCTTCCATCATTTCAGGCGGTTGGTATCGCGCGGGGATGGTGGGGCGGCCGCCGGTATGATTATCTCCGAATTTAAGCAATAATTTGCGGCGGCTGCGGTGTGTTGTTGATATGGTGACTCCGCCATGCCCCGTATTGTGCCGATATCGCTGCGTCTGGTCCTGTTTTGCGCCCTGGCGGCGGCGCTTTCGGCCTGCGCCGGGGGCCGTGCGCCCGGTGGCGGCGGCGGTGGGCCGCGTTATGCCGGGCTGAGTTGCGCGCCCTTCGCCCGGGAGCTGTCCGGCATCGCCCTGTACGGCGATGCGGCGGGGTGGTGGGATGCGGCGGCCGGCCGCTACAAGCGCGACGATCGGCCGATGGTGGGCGGGGTGCTGGTGTTCCGCCCCTCCGGCCGGTTGCCGGAGGGGCATGTCTCGGTCGTGTCCCGCGTAATGGGGGCGCGGCAAATTCTGGTGATGCAGGCCAATTGGCTGCCGGAGGAACTGGACCAGGACCAGCTGGTGGTGGACGTGTCGCCGGACAATGACTGGACCGCGGTGCGGGTGTGGTACCCGCCGGTGAACCAGCTGGGCAGCTTCACCTATGCCACCTATGGCTTCATCCTGCCGCCCCGGCCGGCAAGTTATGCGGAACTGGTCCGGGCCGTGCGGCCGGCGGCGTATTACGCGGTGAATGGCGGCGGACGGCAGGCGCCGCGGGCGCGGCTGGTGGGGGGATAGGAGGGGGCGCCACGCGCCGTATGCGAGCCGGGCAGCGCTTCTTTTGTTGCGGGCCGCGCGCATTTGGTTTCACGTGCGGTCATGTCGATCCTCGCCGCGATCCTTGTCATTTTTGGCAGTTCGCTGGTCGCGATCCTGATCAGCATCGTGGTTCGCCGGACGATCCGGCTGGACCTGCGGCGGCGTCACCAGGAGGTGGGGAGCACCGTATTCCTGCAGATCGGCGTGATGTTCGCCGTGCTGCTCGCCTTCGTGTTCAGCGAGGCGTTCACCGAATATAACGCCGCGGCACAGGCCATTAACGCGGAATGCGGCGATCTGCACGGCGCCGCCATGCTGGCGCATGACCTGCCGGCGGGAATGGGCGACAGGATCAACGGGGCGATCGCGACCTATGTCGCCACCGTCATCAACGTCGAGTGGCCGGACATGGCGCGGCAGCGGGAGAGCCTGCGGGCGGATGAGGATATTCACGCGGTGCTGGATGCGATCGCGCAGGCCGAGGTCGAACGGCGGCAGGATGTTTCCGTGCGGGACCAGATTCTGACCCTGATGGCCGACGCGCATGCCCAGCGCGAGACGCGGCTGTTTCAGATGAAGAATGGCGTGCCGCCGCTGCTTTGGGCGTTGTTGATCGCGTTCGGCCTGGTGCTGGCGGCCTTCGTCATCAGCGCGGGGATAGACAGCATGATGGGGCAGGTGCTGTTCAGCGGCTTATTCGCGGGGTGCACGGCGCTGATCCTGGTCATGATCCGGATGCTGGACTATCCGTTTCAGGGAGCGCTGGCGCTGCGCCCGGACGATTTCGCGGGAACGCTGGCCAAGGTATCCGGGCTGGTTGGCCGGATCGGCGGCATCTGACCGGCCGCGTGCGCTGCTGTACTGGCGTGCGCGGCAAATTCGGGCTACCCAGTTGCCAAACATCGCTTGCGCCGGATCGGCGGACGGGCCATGTCCTGAGTTTGGGGTCCTGGGTTCGGGGTGGTTCGCCCGGTTGGAGGGAATAATGGGTAGTTTCAGCATTTGGCACTGGCTGATCGTGTTGCTGGTCGTGATGCTGCTGTTCGGCAGCGGCAAGGTCAGCAATCTGATGGGCGATTTTGCCAAGGGCATCAAGGCGTTCAAGAAGAACATGGCGGAAGACAGCGATGCTTCCATGGAAGCCAGCGCCGAGAAGCCGTCTGGCACGTTGTCGCCGCCAGGTCCTGGCGCGCAGACGGGCGCCACGCAGTCTTCGGCCGTCCACCGCAGCTGAGGCGGGACGCTTAAGGCAGCGCCGGGCGGAGCGGTCCGGTGGATGAGGTGACGACGATGGCCTCTGGGGCCTCTGTGGCCTCCGGCGACGCGGCGCCGGGGGTGATGCCGTCTTGGGCGATCGAGGCGATCGTTCAGGCTGGGCGGCGCATGGATGCGCGTGGCTGGGTGCCGGCCACGGCCGGCAATATCAGCGTGCGGCTGGACGCGGCGCGCATCGCCATCACCCGCAGCGGCGGGCATAAGGGCTTTCTGGATGCGGGCATGGTGATGCAGGTGGATCTGCATGGCCAGGCGCTGACGCCGGGGGCGCGGCCGAGTGCCGAGACGCTGCTGCATTGCCAGCTTTACCGACTGTTTCCGCAGGTTGGCGCCGTGGTGCATGGGCATTCCGTGGCCGGAACCGTGCTGTCCATGGCGCAGGATGGGCCGATCCGGCTGGTGGGCTATGAGGTTTTAAAGGTTTTCGAGGGGCAGGCGACGCATGATGCGGCGCTGGATTTGCCGGTATTTGCCAATGATCAGAATATCGGCCGGCTGGCCGGTCTGACCGAGCCGGTTTTGCTGGCGGGCAGCCCGCTTGGCTATCTGATTCGCGGTCATGGGGTGTATATATGGGGCCCCGATATGGCCGTGGCGCTGGCCCGGCTGGAGGGGTTGGAGTTTCTGCTCGCCTGCGAGCTTGAAAGAAGGAAGCTGCGGTCATGAGCCGGCTGAGGGTTTATCGTGACGATGCGCCTGGGGCGCCGATCCTGGTGACCGAGGACGAGGCGGCGATCCAGGCGGCGCTGCGCCCGATCGGGGTGCGGTTCGAGCGCTGGACCAGCCCGGTGACGCTGGCGCCGGAGGATTCCGCCGAGACGATATTGGCGGCGTACAAGCCCTATCTGGATGGGTTGATGGGCGAGACCGGGGCGGGGTCCGCCGACGTGATCAAGCTGACGCCGGATAATCCCAACGCGGCGGCGCTGCGCCAGAAATTCCTGGCCGAACACGTGCATTCCGAGGACGAGGTCCGGTTTTTCGTGCATGGCAGCGGCAATTTCATCATGCATGTGAACGGCCAGGTGTTCGACGCGCATTGCGTGCAGGGCGACCTGATCAGCGTGCCGGCGGGGACCAGGCACTGGTTCGATGCGGGCGAGGCGCCGTTTTTCACCGCGTTGCGTGTGTTCAGCGACCAGTCCGGCTGGGTGGCGCAATATACCGGCGAAACCATTGCCGAGCGTTTCCCGGCCTCGATGCCTGCGCCTGCCTCACTCTGACGGGGCGGGTGTGAGCGCGCTGCCGCCCGGGGCGGTGCTGACGGACATTGAGGGGACGACGACGCCGATCTCGTTCGTGCGCGACGTGCTGTTTCCGTTCGCGCGCGAAAGGCTGCCGGGTTTTCTGGCCGCCCGCGCGGAGGATGCGGCAGTGGCGGGGGAACTGGCCGAGACGCGGCGCCTGGCGCCGGGCAAGCCGGAGCTGGAGACGCTGCTGGGCTGGATGGCGGCCGACGCCAAGATGACGCCGCTGAAGGCGCTGCAGGGCATGATCTGGCATGAGGGGTATCTGGACGGCTCCTTGGCCGGGCGGATCTATCCCGATGTGCCGCCGAGCCTGCGGCGCTGGTCGCAGGCGGGTTTGCGGCTGTACGTGTATTCCTCCGGCTCGGTCGAGGCGCAAAGGCTGATCTTCGGGCATTCCGACGCGGGCGATCTGGCCCGGCTGTTTAGCGGCTTCTTCGATACCCGCGTGGGCGGCAAGCGGGAGCCGGAAAGCTATGGTCGGCTGGCGATCGGGCTGGGGCTGCCGCCGATCGCCATATTGTTTCTGTCCGACGTGGAGGCGGAGCTGGACGCGGCCGCTGCGTCCGGCATGCGGACATGCCAGCTGGTGCGGCCGGAGGACGGGACCGTGCCGTCCGAACGGCACCCGCACGCAGCGGATTTTCCCGGCGTGGCGGCGCTTATGGGGTTGCCGGCGCGATAGGAAGATAAGGAAGGCCAAGGCTCTGCCCTGGACCCGCAAAGGGGCAGAAGCCCCTTTGATCCCATGGCGTAAGGAGATCTTTAGGAGGGGGTCGCAGATTCCGGTTGGTTGACCAACGCCGTGATTTGGCGGTTCGCTGCTGGCTCCGATTCGGGTGGGCGGTGCATGGGCGGCAAATCTCCGATTGTGGCGAGCGATGAACAGCGCGTGGCCTTGACGGCTCTCGCAGGGTCGCGTGATCGCGGGGAGGCAGA